>JBGPTS010000155.1:0-8956 GCA_041490745.1 Binatia bacterium
CGCGTTGCTCTGCATCGCCGCAACCCGTTCGGCGCCGCCGCCGACTTGAAGCAAGGCCACGTCGCGCCCGGGTTCCAGATTGAACCGGCGCAGAGCGTAAATTGCGGCGGCATGACCGGAAGAGCCGAAACGGCTGATGGCGAGCCGCTTGCCCTTGAGCTGCTCGACCTGGGTAATCGCCTTCGAGGAGACCAGATAATACGGGAAGACGTTAAGGAGACCCATGATGATTTTTACTTTGGCGCCGCCGAGCGCGGCGGAAACGGCGGGGCTGCCGGCGGAAAAAAGGAGCGGGGTTTCTCCCGCGATCAAAGCGCTCATCGCCCTGGAGCCGGAAGAGATATACACCAGCTCGACGTTCAGCCCGTATTTCCGGTAGATGCCGGTCTCATAGGCGACCCAAGCCACCGACTGGCTGGCCGTGATCGATGAGTAAACGATGCGGAGGTCCTTCGCCTCGGCAAATTGCGAAAGCAATCCGAAAACGGAGAGCCAGCAAACCAACGCGGCAGCGTATTTTAGTCGCCCGGACGCGCCGGAACCTGGTTTTCTTTTCACGGTCTTCTTCCTTCGCTGTTTGCGTTTCACTGTCCGAATATCTCCTGATAGTCTTTTTGAAACTCGCCGTATCGATCGGCGATTCTCGGATTGACGAAAGCCGCGCGCAGCCGTTTGAGATCGAGCTTCTTGGTCAGCGGCGGAAGATCCGAGCGCGCCGGCACGCGGAAACTATCGCGCATGATCTTTTGCCCTTCATAAGAAAGGGCGTAGTCGATAAAAACGCGCGCGGCGTTGGGATGGGGCGCATGGGCGGAAAGAGAGACGACGCTCGGAGAGGTGACCACGGGATCCACCGTATCCACCCAGTCGAGCGGCGCGCCCACGCCTTTCAACTGCTCGATCCGGCTCGCGTGCGCGATCGATAAAGGAAACTCTCCCGCAAGCGTGAGCTTCGCGATGAGCGTATGGCCCTGGTGCAGTCCCGGATTTTGCGCCGCCAAACCGCGCAGAAACTTGCGCGCCTTTTCTCTGCCCCAATACTCGGCGAGCGCGGCATACCATTCGGTCTCCTCGCTATCCATGCCGATTTTTCCCTTCCATGCGGCGCCGAGAATCTCCGGCCAATCTTTTGGAACCTCCTTCTCCGACACCAGCCGCGTATTGTAAGCGAGCACGAACTGACGCACGTAGATCGCCGTCCAGTATCCCTCCTCGTCTTTCAATCCCGCCGCAATGGCGTCCCTCCCTGACGCTTTATAAGGAGCAAAGATGCGCTGCGCCTGGAGCACGCCGTTTTCCACCACGTCCATCGAGGTCGCGTCGAAGAAATGGCGACCGGCTCTCGCCTCGGTGAGTATTTTGGTGCGCATCTTTTCAGCGCCGAGACGGAACAGTTCGGGCTCGATAAAAGGATATTTTTGTTGAAAGCCTTTCAACAACGCCTGGCTGTCGGGCAAAGTCAAAACCGTGTAGAAAACGAGTTTTCCTTCTTTCTTCGCTTCGTCAATAATTTTCTGCGATGGCTCCGCGTTCAGTCGGGCGACCGAACCGATGGAAACGACGAGAACGAGGAACTGCAAGCAAATAGTTTTCCTCACGGCAGGTTCCTTTCATAAGCGGCGGAACGGTTTTCTTGCAGCTGGAATCTTCCCTCCACGGACTTTCTCCTACCGCCGCTCGGCTTTCAGCTCTTCGATAAGCGAAAGGTCGAAATATTTGAACGGTGGAATTGACGCGAACGCCGAGTCCTCGTAGCTCATGGTCTTGAGGACATTGACAATCGCCTCTTCCGTCGGGAACAGGTCCGGAACGGCTTCGGACTTCATGAGCTGATAGGAATATTCCAGGCTGTCGAGATCGTCGATTCGTAAAGCCTTCGACATCACGGCGATCGTCGTCTCTTTGTCGGCGATCAACGTACGCACCGAGTCCCTGAGCGCCGTGAGGTAAGCCTTGACGATGTTTCGATTCTTGTCGAGGAAAGATTTGCGGGTCAAATTGATTCCCCAGATGTAGGGGAGCGGAATCGAAATGACCGTGAGTCCGAGTTTCTCGGCGTACTTTCCTTGAAGCGGCGAGATCAAGGTCGCATCGATATTTTTCGAGAGCACCGCGGCAAGCCGGATTCCGGAGCCTCCCGAGAGAGCAATGATCTGCGCGTCTTTCTTCGGATCCAATCCGGCCTTGGCCAGCATGAACCTTATAAAGGCATCCGCCCTGCCGCCGGCGCCGCTCGAAGCGATCTTCTTCCCTTTGAGTTCCTTGAGATCCTTTATCTTAAAGATGCTTGCCAGGCTGTAGGGAGAAGCGTTATTCCACGAGCACAGGCCGACAACGTCGATCCCCTGCTTGCCGAGATAAAAAAGCCCGGTCGAGCTGGAAGTCAAAAACTGCACGCTGTCGGAGACAAGCGCCTGCATGTTCATCTGCTCGTTGCGCGTCGCGATCACCTCCACGTTCAGTCCGTGCTTCTGGAAGATTCCTTTTTTTATCCCTACGAAAATCGGCATCGCGCCGGTCACCGCGCCCGGGGTTGCGACCCGAATCAGCGTCTGAGCGGACGCGGGTATTGCGCGCGCGCAGACGAGCGCGAGCGCCAATGCAACCAGCCTGATCGAACTACGCATGGCCCGTCTCTCCTCTCTGCCCGGCTCTTTGCGGCTACGCGGGCCGCCGTCGCGGCGCGCCGGGTTCAAAATCTCGCTGCCGTCCCCAAAGCCGCTTGGTGGCGAGACGCGCGCCTTCGGCCATCGCCTCGAACTTGGCCCAGGTGATCGTCGGATGGCCGACTCTCGTGCCGAGCCCGCAGTCCGTTCCTGCGATCACATTTTCTCGGCCGACGAGCCCGGCGTATTTGATCAACCGCTCCGCAATCGCCTCCGGGTGTTCGATGAAGTCGCTGTAGTGGCCCGTTACTCCCGGAATGAGCGCTTTCCCGTCCGGAAGCCTCACCTCTTCCCACACCTTCCACTCATGCTCATGGCGCGGGTTGGAAGCCTCGATCGAATAGATCTCCGCGCGCACCTTCAAGATGAGGTCCACGATGTCGCGAAGCGGAATGTCATGTTTATGGGGACCGTGATAACTGCCCCAACACATGTGAAAGCGAACCCTGTCCTGTGGAATGCCCCTGAGGGCGTGGTTAAGCGCGTCGATCCTGAGCGCGGCGAACTTTCGGTATTCCGGCAGCGTCATATGAGCGTTGAGCTGCCATCCGTCCGCCAAGTCCGGATCATCGATCTGGAGAACGAAGCCGGAAGCGACGATCGCCTGATACTCCTCGTGCATCGCATCGGCCAGCGCATAGAGGTAAGCCTCGTCGTTCGGGTAATACTCGTTCTTCATCCGATGCTCGATCGTGCCGGGCGCGACCGCGGGGAGAAAGGCCTCCTCGGCCTGCGCGCCCTGGAGCGCCGCTTGAAAATTTTCGATATCCGTTTTGAGCGCGGCGTGACCGACATATTCGACAGGCGCGTGGCAAAAAAACCGCGTCGCGTGCCGGCCGACTGTAGCGCGCCCTCCTTTGACTGCGAAGTATTCCGGAAAATCCAACAGGTCCCGGCCGAAGATCGCCGGCGGACGTTCCTCGGGATCGGCCGCACGTTCTGCAAAACCGCCGAGACGCTCCCGGGCGTAATCCGAAAAACTGTGCTTCCCGAGCTCGCCGTCGTTAACGATGTCGATGCCCGAGTCGATCTGCTTCTTGACCACTTCGGCCACGGCGCTCCGCAATCGGTCGCCGAAAATCTCCCGGTCATAGGGCCGGCCGTTGCTCTTCGCAACCAGCATCTCCCAGAGATCCGGCGGCCGCGGCAAGCTGCCGGCGTGCGTCACCAGGATTCGTTCCGTGCTGCGCTTCATCGTTATCGATCAGGAAATCCGGTCGAGCCCGTATTCGCGCCAGCGCTTCTCCACTTCGGCCACATGCTCCTTGGGCGGAAAGGCGATCGGAGGGAAAGCGTGTTTTCTGGTTGCGTCGATGCCGATTTTGGAGCCGAGGGCGCGGTTGTCGTCGGAGACCGGCCCGTCGATCGGAACCGAGGGATCGAGCGGAACGCTCAGCGTATGGGCTTCGATAAAAATATCGCGCGCGGGCTGGACGCGAAAACTCATGGCCCAATCGACGGCGAACGAGTCGCGCACGTCGATGTCGTCGTCGACGACGACGGTGAATTTGGCAAAGCGCGGCAGCACGGCCCAGGCGCCCCAGATCGCCTGCTTGGGCTGGGCTTCGTTTTCCTTCTTCATCGAGATCACGAGATAGGCGGTGCTGCCGCCCGCCGTCTTGAAATGCAGATCCGTGATCGGCAGCCCGAGATCGTATTTGAGCTTCTTGTAGATCGGAACGCCGAAGCCGAACCCGCGAATGCAACTGCTTTCGCTCGGCGGCATCTGGCTCACAAAGGCCTGAAAGATCGGATCGCGCCGGGTGGTGATGCATTTGACGTCGATGACGAAGGAAGGACCGCCCTGGCTCATGTAGCCGGGATATTCTCCGAACGGCCCTTCGTCTTCGCGCACTCCCGCCGGTATCTCTCCTTCGATGACGATCTCGGCCGTTGCGGGAACCTGCAGGTCGGAGCTCTTGCACTTGACGACTTTGATCGGCTCGCCCCTGAGCCCGCCGGCGACGGCAAGCTCGTCGAGGCCGAAGGGAACTTTGGAAACCGAGGTGAGGCCGATCACGGGATCGGTGCCGAGGACCACGGCGACGGGAGTCGGGCGGTTTTGCTTTTCGTTCTTGTCGATGATGCGACGCAGATCTTGCAGGTTGTTGCCGAAATAGATCCCGGTCTTGCGTTTCCCTTTGAGCTGCATCCGGTACGTTCCCACATTTCTCGCGCCGGTCTCGGGATCGCGTCCGATCACATAAGGAGAAGTAAAATAGGGCGCGGGATCGTGCGGAACGGTCCAGACGGGAACCGGGAGCTTCAAGAGATCGACTTCGTCTCCGCGGTAGACAAGCTCCTGGCATGGACCGCTTTCGACGGCGACCGGGGCGATCGGATTTGCCTGCGCCTTGCTCCAGCGCCGGAAAATTTCGTCGAAATTCATCTCGGTTTCCAGCGCGATCGCATACACCTGGCGCGAAGCTCCCAGAACACCGGTCACTACCGGAAGGGAAAATCCTTTGACGTTCTCGAACAGAAGAGCCGGTCTCCGCTCGTCGGGGATTTTGCGGAACACGAGCTTGGCGACCGCGGACAGCTCCCAATCCTTGTCCACCTCCTTGGATATGCGGAAGAGTTTTCCTTTCTCCTCCAAAACCTTGAGGTAGTGTCTCAAATCTTCGTATGGCATCGGGACTCTCCTGACACGGCTGGCTCACCGAAATTTCTGCGTAAAACCCTCTCTCTCCAGTTCATCGAGAATCTGCTCGCGGATAAAATCCGCGGGCTTGCGAGCGGCGACGCCCGGGCGCTCCGCTTCCTGACTTAAAATCTCCTGGATTCCCTCGAGATTGATGCGCAGGTTCGCCGACATCATGGGGGCGAAGTAGTCGTAGGTTTCCTCGAGAATGTCTTTGTCCGTGGTGCGCATGTAGCGGCTGAGGACTTTGAGACTTTCCGCTCTGTTGGTGCGGAACCAGTGAACGCCCTCCATGTAGGCTTTCAAGAAACTCTTCGCCGTCTGAGGCGAGCGCTCCAAAAAATTCTCCCTGACCGCGATCGTCGACTGGGGATAATAAATCGGCAAAGCCTTGAGGTCGGCGAGCATCGTCATCTTCAAGCTTCTCGCCTTGAGTGTGTGCGGCGGCGCGAGCACGGTCGCGTCCAATGTCCCGGTGCTGAGCGCGATCAGCCGGCTCGCGGCCTCGCCCATTTGCATGAAGATCACCGACTTGGGGTTTAGGCCCCAAACCTCGAAGGCTTTCCTCAGAGCCGACTCGTTCGATCCTCCCAAACGGACGACGCCGACTTTTTTCCCGACGAGATCCGCGGGCTTTTTGATCTCCGGGCGCGCCACGACGGAAAACGGATATTTGTTGATCGAGGCCGCGATGAGAACAACGTCCGACCCGCCGAGGCGAGAGTGCATGGGCGCCGCCGCGGAGGATTGCGAGAAACGCGTGCCGCCGGAGATCAGCGCCTGCATGCTCTGCGTGCCTCCGGGGATCATGACGAGATCGATGTCGAGTCCGTACTTGGCGAAAAAGCCGCCTTCCTTCGCGGCCCAGATCGGCGACTGAAATCCGGAGGTGCCGCCGTAGTCGGCGATGAACTTTTCCCCCGACAGCGCTGCGGAATTCGCGCCGAAGATGACGCAGCTCAATAACAGAATCGAGAGTATTTTTTTCCGTTCCATCGCTGCTATAAAAATTCTCGCGGGTCAGCGATGAAGCCTTTAATCGCGGTCGCCGCCGCCGTCGCGGGACTGCCCAAGTAAATCTCGGCTTTATAGCTCCCCATGCGTCCTTGAAAATTTCGGTTTGCGGTCGAGAGCGTGACCTCGCCGTCGGCCATCACGCCGCCGTCTCCCGCGCAGGCGCTGCAGCCCGGATTGGTGATGAGCGCGCCCGCTTCGAGCAGAATGGAATAGATACCGTCCTTGACGATGCGCGCCACGATCTCTTTGGACGCCGGGCTCACGAGCAACCGGACGCCGCGCGCGATTTTCCGCCCCTTGAGGATCTTCGCCGCCTCGACCAAATCCTCGTACTTGGCGTTCGCGCACGAGCCGATGAAAACTTGATCGACTTTCGTGCCTGCGACCTGATCGATCGGCTTCACGTTGTCCACTGTATGAGGGCAGGCGATCTGCGGCGCGAGCGTCCGGCCGTCGACCGTGACGGTTTTTATGTAGTCCGCATCGGCGTCGGGATGGATTTCGCTATAGTCGCCGGCTTTGACGCCGCGCTCGGCGAGATAATGTCTCGTGATCTCATCCGGACGAACGAAGCCGTTCTTGGCGCCGAGCTCCATGGCGAGGTTGCAGAGCGTCATGCGATCGGAAACGGAGAGTCCCTCGATGTAGCCGCCGTGAAACTCGACCGACAAGTAAGTGGCCCCGTCGGCGGTGAGATCGCCGATCAGTTTGAGCATGACATCTTTGGAAGTCGTGCCGCGCGCCAGCGGACCTTCGATGGTGACCTTGAGAGACTCGGGCACCTTCATCCAGAGCTTGCCCGTCACCCAGGCGGCTGTGAGCTCGCTGAAGCCGACGCCGGTGCCGAGCGCCCCGAGCGCGCCGTAGATCGTGGTGTGCGAGTCGGTGCCGATGATCACCATGCCGGGGCGGATGAAACCTTCCTCGGTCAGCACGACGTGCGCGATTCCGGCGTTGACGTCGTAAAACTTCTTGATCCCATTGCGCGCGGCGAATTCCCGGCACAGCCTCTGGTCGTCCGCGGTCTTGGCGGTCTGCGCCGGCGCGATGTGATCCATCACCATGGCGATACGGTCAACGTCATAGATCTTATCTGTTCCCAGCTTCTCCATCGTGCGGATGCAGCGCCAGCTTGCCATGTGGCTCATGTACAGATCGGGGTAAGCGTCCACGATCTCGCCCGGACGGACTTCAGCGACTCCGGCGGCTCTGGCAAGCGCTTTTTCAGCGAACGTTTTTCCCATCGTGCTTCACCTTCGGCTAAGCTCGGGTCAGGACCTCTTCAGCGCCTGCTGCTGAGGCAAAACATACTTGGCCAGATAAGCAATCAAGCCGCCGGCATCGAGGATCTGCTTGAGGCTCTGGGGATAGGGGGCGAAGCGGAAGCTTTTTCCCTGCGCCTCGACGATCCCGCCTTCGAGGTCGATCCAAAGCTCGCCGCCGTCCGCCACGGCCTCCGCCGCCCCGGCGCATTCGATCGCCGGCAGTCCGGTGTTGATGCAGTTGCGAAAGAAAACCCGGGAAAAAGATTTTGCCACGACCGCTTTGATCCCGGCGCCGATGAGACAGGTCGCCGCCTGCTCGCGCGCGCTGCCGCAGCCCAAATTGCTGCCCGCAACCACGACCTGAGAGGACCAGAGACGCTTTTGCACTTCCGGCCCCAGCGGCTCGAAAGCATGCTTGCCGAGCTCCTGCGGATCGATGCTGACGAGATAGCGCCCGGGAATAATCACGTCGGTATCGACGCTGTTCCCGAACTTGATCACCTTGCCGCCGATTTTTTCGCTCACGGCGTCGTCTCCTCGAGAAACCATTCGGTCGGCACCTCGCGCCCCAATCCTTTTGCGCTTGCGCGCGCGAGCACTCGCGCGCCGACGGCGGCGAACTGAAGTCCCATCCCCGTGTTGTTGGCAAAGACCGTGATCTCTTCTTTCCGGCTCCGTCCGGGAAAGCGGCCCAGCAGAAGATCGCCCAGCTCGCCGATCTGCTCCCACGTCTTCAACCCTTTTTTCACCGGCTCCATGATATCGATTTGCCGATCGTATTCGATCTGCTCTTTCGAGAGCACGATCAACACGTCGGCGCGCTCGAAGGTCGTGCCGTCCAGCTCGCGCCGCACGGTCGTGCGGTCGGGAGAAGTGATCGCGGTCACGTGCGTGCCGGGCTCTAGCCAGTTGCCGTCGAAGCAAGGCTCCATCGTTGCGGTCGCGCAGGTCACGATCTGGCAGCCCTCGACCGCATCTCTGGGATGATCCACGGCGATGATCCGCCTGCCGAGTTTATCGCTCCATTCCTTGGCAAATGTTTTGCGGTGCGCCGGCGTCGGACTATAGACGCGCACCTCCTCGATCTGCGGCCGCACCATGAACAGGTAGCGGAGGTGAGCTTCGGCCTGCCAGCCGGAACCGAACAGGCCTGAAACCTTCGCATCGGGATTGGCCAGCAGACGGATTCCCATCGCCGAAGTCGCGCCAACGCGGAGCTTCTGAATGTAGCTGTCGTGCAGGATCGCGAGCGGCTCCAGCGTCTCGAGACTGTAGAGCGTCACGAGCCCGACGTAAGTGTTGCCGGGCGCCGCCGGAATCAGCCGGCGCCGCTTGACGCCGCCCGCAAGCGTCTCCACGCCGGC
>JBGPTS010000156.1:0-8865 GCA_041490745.1 Binatia bacterium
AGAGCTGGCGCGACGCCTCCACCGTGCGATGCGTGAGGAAGATCGCAAGCGCGATCAGACTCAAAAAATAGACGATGTCCGCGGTGTCGACCAGGCCTTTGACCATTTCGCCGAAGTGATCGACGACTGAAAGATATTTGAGGAGGCCGCCGACGCCGACGCCCGCCGTCTCGGCCGGCCACGAGATCACGTAAAGGAGCAGCAGCACGACGAAGCAGACGACCGCAGCGACGATCTGATTTTCGGTCAGCGACGAGGTCAAGAGTCCGACCGAGACGAAGACCGCGCCGAGAAGAAACAGCCCCAGATAGCCCGCGGCGACGACGCCAAGCTCCGGATTGCCGTAGAGCGCGAGAATCGCCGGATAGATCGCCGTGAGTAGAATCATCACGCCGACGAAAGCGACCGCGCCCACGAGCTTGCCGAGCACGATCTCCGTTACGGAGAGCGGGGACGTGAGCAGCAGCTCGTAAGTGCCGCTCCTTTTTTCCTCGGCGAACGCGCGCATGGTGATCAGCGGGATCATGATCACGAGCACGATCGTGAGATTGTGCAACAGCGGCGCCATCACATACTCGTTCAAGTTGAGGCCCTGCAGGCCTTCGGCGTTTTGCAATCCGGTATAGACGGTGAGCAGGTAAGTGAAGCGGAAGAGGAAGTTGAAGAAAAACCAGCCGCCGAGCAGCAAAAAGCCGGTCAGCACGACGTAAGCGATCGGCGAGACGAACAGCGAGCGCAGCTCTTTGCCGGCGATGGTCAAGATGTTCCGCATGCTAAAAATCAGTTTCGGGTTCTGGGTTCCGGCCCTTCGACTTTGCTCAGGGCATGGTTTCGAGTTTGCTTCAAGAAAACCTGCTATGCGACGCTTTCTTCGGCCGCTTCCTTGGAAATGTAACGCAGAAAAACTTCCTCAAGGCTGCCGCCTTGAGATAGCTCCTTCAAATCTTTTTCCACCACGACGCGCCCGTCGTTGATGATGACGACTTTGCCGCAGAGCTGCGATACTTCGGGCAGAATGTGCGTCGATAGAATCACGGTGCGGTCGGCGGCAAGCTCTTTCACGAGACTGCGGATTTCGATGATCTGTCTCGGGTCGAGGCCGATCGTGGGCTCGTCGAGAATCAGCACCGGCGGGTTATGGATCAGGGCCTGCGCGAGACCGACCCGTTGGCGATAGCCTTTGGAAAGGCGGCTCACGATGCGCGTTGCCACGTCGGTCAAAAAACATTTTTCCAGCACGCGCTCGAGCGCGGCCGCAAGCTCGCTTTTCGCGACGCCTTTGATGCGACCGACAAATTTTAAATATGAAGTGACGGTCATGTCGTGATAGAGCGGCGGATTTTCCGGCAGGTAGCCGATCTGCCGGCGCGCTTCTTGCGATTGCGACGCGACATCGAAACCTTCCACGATCGCCGTGCCTTCGGTCGCCGGCATGAAGCCGGTGACAATCCGCATCGTCGTCGTCTTGCCGGCGCCGTTCGGCCCGAGCAGGCCCAAGATCTCGCCGCGCTTGGCGGTGAAGGAGACGTTTTCTATCGCGCGAAAGTCGCCGTAATATTTCGTCAGCCCGCGGACTTCGACCATAAGTTCACTTGATCTAAACGCTTGTTCCTCCTTTGTCAAGTTTCAGGACCGCAGCAAAGGCTCGGTTACCATCAGGCCGCCCCCGAGTCTCTCTACGGGCCGACGCGATACGTCGGAGAAAAACGGTTGCTTCGCCTGCTTCTCAAGAGTTATCATCCGTTTGCCATGCCGAGGATAACTTTTCCGGCCGCTGTTGTGCTCTGCCTCCTTACGGCCTGCGGCCCGTACAAGATTCCCAAGGAGGCGCTGCAGTGGTCGGAAGAAAGTCCGGCGCGTCGCCGGGCCGAGAGCCGTCGCTTCGAGACGAGCGACGAAGCGCGCCTTATCGCCGCGAGCGCGGCGGCGCTTAAAGATTTAGGCTTCACGATCGATCAGAAAAGCGTCGAGCTCGGACTCATCGCCGGCTCGAAGCGGGGCTCGGCGTATAACGTCGGCGAGATGGCCGCCGCGGCGGCGGTGGCGATCGTGACGCACGTGGTGGGCTTGCCGGGATCGATGGCGGTCAGCAAAGACCAGTCGCTCAGGGCGTCGATCGTGACCCGGCCGGATGAAAACGCCGGCGGCAGCGCCGTCCGGGTCAGATTCCAGCGAGTGGTGTGGGACGACGAGGGGAGAGTGTCTAAATCCGAACTGGTGGAAGACCCGGAAGCTTACCGGGATTTTTTCGCCCGTCTGGCGAAAACCGCCGGCCTGGAGGCGCATGAGCTTTAACCTCGCGCGCGTCCTCGGCGGCTTGTGCTTAGCGGCGCTTTTCGGCGGGTGCGACACCGCGGCGCGCGACATGCCGGCGCTCCCGCCGAGCCAGTCGAGCCTGGCGGCGATCCGCAACCGCGTCTTCGCCACGGACGACCGCGAAAAAGTATTGCGGCGCGCGATCGCGGCGCTGGAAGATTTGGGTTTCGTGGTCGATCGCGCCGACGCGGCGCTCAGCTCGGTCAGCGGCGCAAAGTCGGATCAGTATCTCCTTCGTATCACGGTTACGGTGATGCCGCGCGGAACCGCGCAAGTCATGGTCCGCGCCATCATCCGCTACGACGCAACTCCGGTGCTGGATGAGCCTCCCTACGAGAAATTTTTCGCCGTGCTCGGGCGCGTGCTGGCGCTCGAAGCCCTGCCGCTGGATTGACTCGCCCGTGATCGCGCAACCGACCGGAAGTCCGCAGAAAGGCAGATTGTTTTGGAACGTTCTCCGGCTTCGTTCAGCTTGACTTTAGGGGCGAAAACACTATAGAGAGAGATACAAACAAGCGAGGATGAAAATTTTAACCGCACAAATCAGCGAAACCCCAAAAGAGTTGAGCTTTGCCGAAGGCGCCGAGGAGTTGAATCGGCTCTACGACGACGGCGCCGGAGATTTTTGTTTTCCCGCGCCCCTCGACGTGAGCGTTGACTACTACCGCTCGGGCGCCGACCTGTTTTTTCACGGCCGCATCGGCGCAACGATCGAAGGTCATTGCAGCCGGTGCCTCAAGAGGTATTCCTTTCCGCTCAACAAAGAATTCGAATTCGTGCTCGCGCCCGATACTCGCTCGCCCAAGACGAAGGAATTGAATGCCGACGAGCTCGGCCTCAGTTTTTACCACGCCGACAAAATCGATCTCACGCCGTTTGTGCGAGAACAGGCGCTGCTGGCGCTGCCGACGCGCCCGCTTTGCGACGAAAACTGCCGCGGCCTGTGCCCGCACTGCGGCGTCGATCTCAACGAACGCGCCTGCGGCTGCTCATCGTCCCGCGGCGATCCGCGCATGAGCGCTTTTCGGGACCTGAAGTTGCCCCAGTAGCCCGCCGCGATTTTCATGTCTTTCGTTCCGCCCGGGCGGAAAGAAAAGAAGGGATATAAATAAAATGCCGGTACCCAAGCGAAGAACATCCAAGAGCAAAAAAAACCAGCGCCGATCGCACGACGCTCTGACCGCGCCGCAGCTCGCCAGTTGCCCCAAATGCGGCGAAGCGGTCTTCCCTCACCGCGCTTGCCCGAGTTGCGGCTTCTATCGCGGCAGGCAGGCGATTGCGGTTAAAGAGGGCTGATCCCCCGCTGCGCCATGTTGAAGATTGCCGTTGACGCGATGGGCGGCGACCGCGCTCCCGACGCCATCGTCGAGGGCGCGCTATTGGCCGTCAAAGACCTCGACGTCGAAGTCGTCCTGGTCGGTCCTAAAGATGTCGTCGAGGAAAAACTCGCGCGGCACGGCGCCGTCCCGCCGACGATCCAGATCGCGTCGGCGTCGGAGTTCGTCGCGATGGACGAATCCCCCAGCGCGGCGCTCAGAAAACGCGATTCGTCGTTGAAGGTCGCCTACGAATTGATGAAGCAGGGCGAGGTCCAGGCCGTGGTCAGCGCGGGAAATTCCGGCGCGATGATGGCGATCGGCATGTTTGTCGTCGGCACGCTGCCGCAGGTGGACCGGCCGGCGATTTCGGTGGTGATCCCGACGCCGGGCAAAGGAACCGTCATCATCGACGCCGGCGCGAACGTGGACTGCAAGCCGCGTCAATTGGTTCAATTCGGCCTCATGGGCGCGATCTATTCCGAGCGCGTGCTCGGCATCGCGTCGCCGCGCGTCGGCGTGTTAAGCAACGGCGAGGAAGAGTCCAAAGGCAACGATCTCACGCGCGCCGCGAGCGAGCAGCTGGCTCACGCGCCGCTCAATTACATCGGCTACGTCGAAGGTAGGGACTTGTTCAACGACGAGGTCGATGTCGTCGTCTGCGACGGATTTACCGGCAACGTGGCGCTGAAGACGATCGAGGGGCTGGCGGCATTTATCGCCGGCACGTTGAAAGCGGCCTTCCAGGAAACCGCGCTGAGCCGGGTCGGCTATCTGTTGAGCCGCGGCTCGCTCCGGCGGGCGTACCGGCGACTCGATTACACCGAATACGGCGGCGCGCCGCTGCTCGGCCTTAACGGCACCGCCATCGTCGCGCACGGCGGCTCCGGGCCCAAGGCGATTCGCAACGCGGTTCGCGTCGCTAAGGAGGCGGTCGCCCAGGACGTCAACCGGCACATTCTCGAAGCCCTCGGCGAAACCGACGGCGCCGCGCCGGGCAGAGCGCCGGACGGCGCGGGCAAATTTTGGCAGCGTGTGCGCTCGCGCATCGATCGGATCGGCGGCAAATCGGACGCAGAAACGCCAGGAAGAGAGAGAAAAGGTGGGGGCAAAGGCTAACCTCGCTTTGGTTTTTCCCGGCCAGGGTTCCCAGTCCGTGGGAATGGGCAAGGCTTTCTATGAGCAATTCGACGCGGCCAAAAGAGTTTTTCTCGAAGCGGAGGAGGTCTTGCAACTGCCGCTCGCGCGCCTCTGCTTTGCCGGACCGGAAGCGGAACTCAAGCTTACCGAAAACACCCAGCCGGCGATTCTGACGGTATCGATCGCCATCCAGCGCGTGCTCGCTTCCGAGTTCGCTCTCGCGCCGTCGTGGGTGGCGGGCCACAGCCTCGGCGAATACAGCGCGCTCGTCAGCGTCGGCGCGCTTGCCTTTGCCGCCGCGGTCAAGATAGTACGTGAGCGGGGCCGGTTGATGCAGCGCGCGGTGCCCGCGGGAGAAGGCTTGATGGCGGTGATTTTGGGGCTGTCGGCCGACGAGGTCGAACGCATCTGTGAGGCCGCGAGCGAGGGCGCAGTCGTTCAGCCGGCAAATTTCAACGGCGCCGGGCAGATCGTCATCGCGGGGGGTAAGGCCGCAGTGCTGCGCGCGATGAGTCTGGCGCGCGAGCGCGGCGCCAAGCGGGCGCTCGAGTTGCCCGTGAGCGCGCCATTTCACTGCCGGCTTATGCAGCCGGTGGCCGAGGGACTTAAGGCGGTGCTCGCCGGCGTCGAGGTCAAGCCGTTCTCCGTCGGCATCGTCACGAACGTCGAGGCGAGGCTCAATACGGATGCGATGCGGGTCAAAGCGCTCCTCGTCGAGCAGGCGGTCGCTCCGGTGCGCTGGGAAGAGTCGATTCAATATCTCGAACAGTTGGGCTGCGAGCGCGTTTTGGAAGTCGGGCCGGGAAAAGTTTTGACCGGCTTGATCAAGCGAATCAGCCCCAAACTCAAGGCGGATAACATCGAAACACCAGCGGATCTCACAAAGATCGAAATCGACCGAGCTTGATTCTACAGGGTCAAATAGCTCTGGTGACCGGCGCGAGCCGGGGCATCGGCAGGGGCATCGCGCTGGCGCTGGGGCGGCTCGGCGCGTACGTCATCATCAACTATGCCGGCAATCACCCGGCGGCCGAGGAGACGCTCAAGCAGTTGGCGGCCGTGGGAGCCGCCGGCGAGCTCTGTCCCTTCGATGTCTCGGACGAGCGGCAAGTCGAGGCGGCGGTCAAAAAAATCGTTGACCAACACAAAAAAATTGATATTGTAGTCAACAACGCCGGGGTGACCGCCGATAATCTTTTGATCCGCCTCAAAGCGGAGGACTGGGATCGCGTGCTCGGTGTGAATCTCCGCGGCACGGTCCATTGCACCAAGGCGGTTTGCCGCGGGATGATTCGCGAGCGTTACGGCCGCATTGTCAATATCGCGTCGGTCGTCGGCCAGACCGGCAATGCCGGGCAGTCGGCGTATGCGGCCTCGAAAGGCGCGATCATCGCCTTCACGCGCGCGATGGCGCGCGAGTTGGCGTCGCGCGGAATCACGGTAAACGCGGTCGCGCCCGGCTATATTGCGACCGAGATGACGGACAAAATATCGGACGAACTGAAAGCCGAATTTTTGAAGGCGATTCCGCTGGGGCGATTCGGCGGCAGCGAGGACGTGGCGGAAGCCGTAGCGTTTCTCGCCGGTCCGGGAGCGGGCTATATCACGGGCCAGGTGGTGAACGTCAACGGCGGACTCTTGATGGCGTAGCAAAACGATAAGAGGAGGTGAGACGAAATGGCATCATCCGTAGAGGCCAGGGTGAAAGAGATCGTATGCGAGCAGTTGGGTGTCAGCGAGGATGAGGTGACCCCTGAGGCCTCGTTCATCGAGGATTTGGGGGCGGACTCGCTGGATATCGTTGAGCTGGTGATGGCACTGGAAGAAGAATACGAAATGGAAATCTCCGACGAAGACGCGGAGAAGATCAAGACCGTTCAAGACGTCATTACCTACATCGATAGCCACAAGTAGCATTCTTTGAGAGACCGACAGCCGCATCCTTGTGGGATGCCGGCCTCGCATGTCAGAATCTCAATCGCGGGAGCTTCAGCGGCGAGCGGCCGAACTCCCGCGAATTTTCTTGAGAACCCGGCGAGCTCTTGGCCCGCCGCTCTAAGCTGGGCGCAAGTTGTCGAGCATGATTGTTATCGGCAGCGATCACGGCGGCGTCGCGCTAAAAGATTTTCTGGTAGAGCGGCTGCGCGCCCGGAGTATTGACGTCGAAGACCTCGGCACGCAGGGGACCGGCTCGGTCGATTATCCCGATTTCGGCCGGCGGGTCGCGCTTAAAGTCGCCAGGGGTGAAGCCGAGCGCGGCATTCTGCTCTGCACCAGCGGGATCGGCATGTCGATGGTGGCAAACAAATTCCCCGGCGTCCGCGCCGCTCTCGTGCACGAGCTCGTCGGCGCGCGCTCGAGCCGCGAGCATAACGACGCCAATGTTCTCGTGCTCGGAGGCGGCGCGCTGGATCCTCAGTTGGCCGAGCAGATTCTCGACGTGTGGCTCGACACGCCGTTCGCCGCCGGCCGGCACCAGCGGCGCGTCGATAAAATCGCCGAAGTCGAGCGCGAGCTGGGCACGCGCGTCGGGAAGAAACCAAACGATTGACGGGCAAAGGGACTTGCAGATGTCTTTTTTACGGCAGACCGATCCTCAAGTATTCGAAGCGATTGAAAATGAGACCGCGCGGCTCGAAAGCAACCTGGAGCTGATCGCGTCGGAAAACGCGGTCAGCGAGGCCGTGCTCGAAGCCCAAGGCTCGATCATGACCAACAAGTACGCCGAGGGCTATCCGGGGAAGCGCTACTACGGCGGCTGCGAATTCGTGGACGTCGTCGAGGAGCTGGCGATCGCGCGCGCGAAGGAACTCTTCGGCGCGGACCACGTCAACGTCCAGCCGCATTCCGGCTCGCAGGCCAACATGGCGGTTTATTTTTCCCAGCTTCAGCCGGGCGACACGATCCTCAGCATGGACTTGACCCACGGCGGCCACTTGACCCACGGCAGCCCGGTGAATTTTTCCGGCAAATTTTTCAAGGTCGTGCCCTACGGCGTTCGCCGGTCGGATGAGCGGATCGATTACGACGCGATGCGCGATCTCGCGCGCGTGCACCGGCCGAAGATGATCGTCGTCGGCTACAGCGCCTATCCGCGCGAAATCGATTTCCGCCCGTTCCGCGCGGCGGCCGACGAAGTCGGCGCGGTCATTATGGTCGATATCGCGCACTTCGCCGGCCTGGTCGCGGCCGGCGTCCACCCATCTCCAATACCGCACGCCGAGTTTGTCACTACGACGACGCACAAGACGCTGCGCGGCCCGCGCGGCGGCATGATCATGTGCCGCGAGTCCTTCGCCAAAACGCTCAACTCATCGGTCTTCCCCGGAAATCAGGGCGGCCCGCTCATGCACGTGATCGCGGCCAAGGCCGTGGCGCTTAAAGAAGCGCTCGCGCCCGAGTTCAAGCTCTACCAGCGGCAGATCGTCAAGAACGCCCAAGCGCTTGCCGCCGCGCTGATGCAAAAAGGATTTAAATTAATTTCCGGCGGGACGGACAACCATTTGATGCTGGTCGATCTGCGCCAATCGGAACTGACCGGCAAGGTGGCGCAGGAGACGCTCGACAAGGCGCGCATCACGGTGAACCGCAACACCGTGCCGTTCGAGACCCGCTCGTCGTTCGTCACCAGCGGCATTCGGATCGGCACGCCCGCGGTGACGACGCGCGGTATGAAAGAAAAGGAGATGGAGACGATCGCGGAATTTATCTTGCGCGCCCTGGACAACGTGGGTAATGACGCCGCGCTCAAATCGGTCGGCGACGACGTGCGCGAGTTGTGCGGGAAGTTTCCGATCTATCCGAATAGGAAGGCAATAGGCAACAGGCAGTAGGCAATAGAAAGAACGAGCGGGAAATCCGGTCTTTAGTAATGCCTAGTGCCTAATGCCTGGTGCCTGGGATTCAAAATGAAATGCCCTTTCTGCCACGAAGCCGAAAACCGCGTCATCGATTCCCGTCTCAGTAAAGACGCCAACATGATCCGGCGCCGGCGCGCGTGCGAGAAGTGTTCGCGGCGCTTCACGACTTACGAGCGCGTCGAGGAGACCAAGCCGCTGGTCGTCAAGAAAGACGGCCGCCGCGAGAGCTACGA
>JBGPTS010000157.1:0-8801 GCA_041490745.1 Binatia bacterium
AATCGACGACGAAGTTGGTAATGACGATGCGGTCGTCTCCCTTTCCCTGCAAAACCTCGCGGAACTTCGCCGGGATGCTCAGCCGACCTTTGCCGTCTACCGTGTGCTCAAAACTGCCGCGAAACATTGAAATAACCGCCCTGCGGGATGCTATGGGATTTAATCCCACTTTATCCCACTTAGGGGCGATTTATAGCCTCCCGTGGGCCATCTGTCAATAAAAAAATGGACCCTGTCGCGTGCCCCATTTTTGAGGCATGCCGAGGAGCCACAATATGTGGGCGAAATCGGCTAGTTTCTTGAGGAATATCGCAAGATATAGGAGAAAAAATTGGGCCGGGCGGGAGTGAAAATTTTCAGCAGACAGGCTAAAGCAGATCGATAAGCCGGATTCTGTAATGGTCTCTTAGTGGAAACCACAGCGATCATTCATCTTGCCCTGCGATTGCTCGCAGGGTCGAGCGACCTTACCCGAGGGCTATGGGCGGACCACCCAACCCTCCTATTTGGCCTTGCTCCAGGTGGGGTTTGCCAGGCATCCGCCATCACTGGCGGATCGGTGAGCTCTTACCTCGCCTTTTCACCCTTACCCTCCGCCGAAGCAGAGGGCGGTATGTTTTCTGTGGTACTTTCCCCCGATCGCTCGGGGCCGCCGTTAGCGGCCACCCTGTCCTGCGGAGTCCGGACTTTCCTCTCCCGGCCGCTCTTGTGAAGCCGCCGGAAGCGATCGCTTGATCTGCTTTAGCCTGACTCGACGTTAATTTCTCGAACTCATCTGCCGCGCTTCGTCGATCGCCTGATTGGCCAATCGATCGGCGATGCGATTGAACTCGCGCCTGACGTGAATGATACGATAGCCATCGAGGCGGCGCAACAGCTCCTGAGCGCGGCGATGGAGTTGAGCGAGCTTCTCGTGCCTGACGCGATAGACACCGTTCAACTGGCGCACCAGCAGCTCGGAATCGCTCTCGACTTTCAGCCGTTTGCCTCCCATTCTGAGCACCTCTTCGAGGCCCATGAGCAGCCCTTCATACTCCGCAACGTTGTTCGTCACGCGGCCCAAGTAGCGGCAAAGTTCTTTGAGCGTCGCGCCGGTGTCGTCAAAAATGACCGCGCCACAGCCCGCCTCCCCCGGGTTTCCTCGCGACGCCCCATCGACCATGAGGCGCCATTCCCTGCCGGGATCGGCGGCCATGATTTTAGATCTGCTTGTCTTGGGCCGGCGCCGCGGGCTTGTAGAAAAGAATGCGGTGGCAACTGGGACAGAGATTCAGCCGCTCGTTTTTTCTGATCTCGTTGGAGAGTTGCGGCGGAATATTCATGAAACATCCCTGGCAGATGCCGTCCGTCACCGCGACGACGGCGGTGCCGCCGCGGCGCGCAAAGATCATCTCGTAGCGGCCGATCAAATCCCCTTTGAGCTGTGCGGCGATGGTCTGGCGGCCCGCCGAGGTCTCGGCGACTTCTTTATCGAGCTGCGCGATCTGCGCCTGGAGTTGGCTTTTCTCTCCGGCCCACGCTGTTTCGAGCCTGGCGAGTTCCTCGTCGCGCTCGCGGAGTATGGCCGCGCGCGCCTCGAGATCTTCCATGATAGCGATCAGCTCCTCCTCGATCTGACTGTTGGCCTGCTTGATCTGATCGACCTCATGCTGTAGCGCCTGGAGCTCGCGGATGTTTTTGATCCGGTTCATGCGCATCCGCTTGTCCATGGCCTTACGGCCCTCGTCTTGCAGAAGATGGTCCTTCTCTTGTCTTACCTTGTCCTTTTCCGTCCACTCGGCTCTGATCTGAGCCGACTCGCTGCGCTTCAGTTTAATCTCTTCTTCCCTTTTTTGGATTTCCTGGGCGAGCAGATTTTTGGCCCCGCTTTTCTCTTTGATCTCGCGGTCCACGTTCTGCAGCGACGCTAGTATCTCTATTTGCTCGCGCAAGGCCAAACCCCCACCGGCCCAAAAAAAGAGATGCACCCGTATGGGTGCATCTCAGTGCGGGCAATCATTCCCCAGCGATTATTTTTAATTCTTCCGAGTTTCACTTCACTCAAACGCTCTCCTCTTTCTTATCCCGATTTGGCGGCGAAGTCAAAGCCGCGACGGCACGCTATTGGCTCGTGGACGCTTCCGCGCCGCCCGGCTGAAAAAATCTTCTCGCTCGAGCCGCTCGCCGACTATTCAATAATTTGTTCATGGGCTTGCGGCCCGTGCGTCAAGCACGCTTGACATCCGCAGGCGACAATGGGATGGAATAATAAAATGCAAAATCTCCGGGAGGAAAAATGGATAAAATAAAATTTCCGTATCGCTCCGACGGCCACCTCGCTTTTCTTCACGTGGTGCAGGAATCGGGATCGTGGGCCAAGCACGGCCTCGAGGTGGATTATGATTATTATATCAGCGCCGACGATTCGCATAAAAGCGTTGCCAATGGAGAAGTCGAATTCGTCAGCGGCAATCACCTTTCGCCGTACGCCGCGCGACTCAGGGGAGACCCGTGGGTTTACGTGGGCCAGACGCTCAACCTTAACTATCACCGGCTCGTCGTGCAGCCTGATTCCGGTATCAATAAAATTAGCGACCTCAAGGGAAAAATTGTCGCCCACAAAGGGCAGCATCCCGGACTCAATAATTGGCTCTTTCTCAAAGAGAATGGTCTCGACGTCGATCGCGGCGACATCGTGATGAAAAAGTGGCGCAGCGAAGGCAAATCCGCGTGGGAAGGCGTCAAGGTGGGAGAATTCGATGGCGCGCTCATCACCCCGCCCGATGATCTCTTCGCCAAAAGGGCCGGATTAAAAATCATCGAGATTCCATTCCAGCCGATGATCTGGTTCACCACGATTTCGACGAGCTGGGTTTTCGTCCAGAAGCATGCCGACATCGTCGAGCGGGTGCTCAAAGCGATCATCGAGGGAACGCATTTTTTCAAGACTCAGAAGGTCAAAACCACGGCGATCCTGGAGCAGAAATATAAATCGCAGGGATGGGACCGGGAGATCGTCGACCACATCTATAAAGAGCTGGCGGCCATTTTGGAGAAGAAACCTTATCCTTCGTTGCCGGCGATTCAGAACGTCTTCGAGCTGGCGAAGCGGCAGGATCCGGAATCGGCCAAGGTCAATCCGCTGTCGCTCTGGGACATGCACTATCTGAGACAGATCGACGACAGCGGGTTCATTGACCGGCTGTATGCTTAGAGCCGATCGACCGATCTTCTTCCGAAGCACGGCCTAGCTTCAAGGAACGAACCCTGAGCAATACCGGAGCATACCTTCAAATCTTCGGGCAGTTTCCAATCGCACTGCGGCGCTTTCTCAGGCACCCGCTATCGCTCCAAACCGCGGAAAGCGTCGTGCGCGGACGCATGGCCCGGCGCGCAGAAAATTTCCTGCGCCTGGTCGAGCGCAGCGTGTACGGCGTTCCGCAGAGTCCCTATCTGGCGCTGCTGAAACTCGCGGGCTGCGAGCTGGGCGACCTGCGCGCGCTGGTGGACGACAAGGGCCTGGAAAGCGCGCTCCGCGCTTTGCGCGCTGCCGGCGTCTACGTGACCTTTGAAGAATTCAAAGGACGCAAGCCGATTGTGCGCAACGGCCTGGCGCTGGCCGTCACGCAACGCGACTTCGACAATCCGTTTGCGCGACGTGACTTCACATTGACGACCGGCGGCTCGACGGGTCTGGCCAACCGCGCGTATCAAGACCTGGATCACATAGCCGCCCTGTCGGCCTTCGACATGGTCGTGCTTGCCGAGCACAAGCTGCTGGACGCCCCGACGGTGCATTGGACCTACATCCTGCCGGGGAGCGGGATACGGTTCATTCTGCGGCGCGCCTATCACGGCGCATACACGCAGCGCTGGTTTTCGCCGATCGGTTGGCGCGAATTCAACTCTTGGTTCAAAAACGATTTTGCCACGCTCTACATGCTGTTCTGGATGCGCGCGTGGGGCATGCGCGTCCCGATCCCTAAAATCGTGCAGCCCTCGGAAGCCGCGACCGTGGCCCGCTGGATACGCAAGACGCTCGACGCGCAGGGTCGCTGCTTGTTGTATGCCAACGTAAGCCAGGCTGTGCGCGTGTGCGTCGCGGCGACAGAGCACGGGTTCGATCTCGCAGGCGCGGCGGTTTTCTTGCACTCGGAACCGCTGACTCCCGCCAAAGCCGAGAGGATAGAACGGGCGGGCGTTCAGATCATTACGGGTTATGGCAGCGTAGAAACCGGGCCGATCGGGCTGGGCTGCGCGCGGCGCGCGCATGTGGACGAGGTGCACTTGGCGATGGACGCCTACGCGTTGATCGACCATCTTTATCCTGTTCCGGAGATCGGCATCACCGTGCCCGCTTTTAATTTAACCGGATTGCTCGACAGCGCGCCAAAGGTGATGCTCAACTACCAGAGCGACGACTACGGGATCGTGGAGAGCGGCGCATGCGGTTGCGGGCTGGAAGCGTACGGCTACGCCACGCGTTTGCACCAGATTCGCAGCTACAGCAAATTGGTCGGCGAAGGCGTGAACCTGATCGGCAACGACATGCTGCGCATTCTCGATGAAGTTTTGCCGACGCGCTTTGGCGGCACGCCGCTCGATTATCAGATGATGGAAGAAGAAAACGGACAGGGCTTGACGCGCCTTGTGCTGCTCATCAGCCCGCGCGTCGAGATCCGCGACAATGCCGAAGTGATTCGAGTCGTGCTCGACGCGATGGGCCAGTCGCCGTCGTCGAGCGCGGCCGCCGTGCGGCCGGTGTGGCGGCAAGCGCAAACTTTACAGATTCAACGGCGCGAACCGGTCGCCACGGCGCGCGGCAAAATATTGCCGTTGCATATCCAACGCAACTCTCAAACGAAGAGGGATTAGGGATCGGGGGTCGATCTGGCGTTAACTCGAACGCTTATCTGAGAGATCCGCTGCGCTGCGACGCCGCGCGCTGGATTTCGGTCATCCAGGAGATCAGGTCGGGCAAGCGCGCGCCATTTTTTTCGCCGAGATCAGACCAGCGAGCGCCGCTCTGGTAATCGGTCAGGACCTGCCGGAAGTGCGACTTTCCGAGGTACGCAAGCCCTCTTACCGCAGCGTACTGGCCGTAGCCGAGCTGTAACTGCTGGCGCTCTTCGGCCACGGAATACAGATCCATGCGCAAGTTGGAACCGATCGCCTCGGCCACAGCGCGTTCTCCCTGCTTCTGCTGCGCCAGTTGATTGACCGCCTGGATTCGCTTGACGAGGTCTCTCTCCGATTTTCCTTTCGGTGAATCGAGCTCTTGTACCGACGGAAGTTTTTCCAGAGTTCTTTCGGCGGGCTGATAATATTTCAGCGTCTCGGGCACTTGCGCGCGCAATTCTTCGACGCGCGTCCCGGAGCTCGGATGGGTCGAGAGAAATTCCGGCGGCGCGCCTTTTTGTTTTTGCTCCATCCGCTGCCAAAGCGAAATGGCCACCCGCGGATCGTAACCCGCCTTGGCCATCAATATCAGCCCGACCATGTCCGCTTCGGACTCCTGCGAGCGGCTGAACGGCAGAATCAAGCCGACGGAGGCGCCGAGACCGAGCGCCTGGACGAGCAGGGGGTTCATTCCCGCCGCGCCGACTAATCCGAGCCCCGTCCCGACTATTTGCGCCCGGCTGATTCTCTCGCCGGCGTGGCGCAGCAGCGCGTGCGCAACTTCATGGCCGAGAATCACCGCGAGGCCCGCTTCATCCCCGGCTATCGGAAAAATTCCCGTAAAGACGCCGACCTTGCCGCCGGGCAGGCAGAAGGCGTTGACCTGCTCCGGATCGTCGAAGACGCGAAACTCCCACTTGTAATCCGGCTTGTCGGCGACGCGCGCGATGCGCTCGCCCACTTTGCGGACGATGCGCAGCGCCTCGGCATTATCCGAAATCACGCTGTCGCGCAGCATCTCCCGATAGGCTTGCGCTCCGAGGCCCACCTCTTGCGACTCGGAGACGATCATCAACTGGCTTCTGCCGGTATAGGGCGCGGTGACGCAACCGAACATCCAAGGCAAAAGCGCGAGCGATAACCAGCGGGGTTTCTTGATCACGAGATAAAATTAACTTTTTCCGCCGCCGTTGGCAATAAGGAAGAAACGATTGGGATCTTTCTAAAGATGAAATTTGTATCGGCGCGTCCGCAATGCTATGTTCGGGAACCTTTTATCCAACTACCATGGATATTCTTCGCATCACCGGATACCACACGAGGCCGCCGCATCTCGCGGCCGAACACAAAGGCTTCTTCGCCCGGGAAAAGCTCGACGTCCATTTTCACAAAGCGACCTACGCTCCGGAGCACAACCGCGGAATGGCCGAGGGCCGGTGGGATCTCACGCTGAGCAGCGCGGACACGATGATCGCGCGGACGACGACGGACGGCACGGACCACCTTCTGTTCATGCAGGCCGAAGAAGGCCTGACCGCGAGCCTTGTCGGCAAACCGGGCGTCAACTCACTGGACCAGTTGCGCGGGCAGTTGCTCGCCGGTGACCCGGGCGATTCGAACCTGGATTTGATTCGGATGAAAATTCTCCGCAGCCACGGCATCAACGAAAGCGCCTATCGCGTCGAGATCATCGGCAGCTCGCCGAAACGGCTGGAAGCTTTTCTCGAGGGCCGCGTGGCGGCTGCGATGCTCACGCCGCCTTCGACGGAAAAAGCGCTGGCCGCCGGCGGCGTGCTGCTCGCACGCGCCGAGGACTATGTTCCCAACTGGCCGCTCACCTGCGGCTGGACGCGGCGATCGTGGCTCGAAAGCCATCGCGAAGTCGCGATCCGCTTTATCCGCGCCTGGGTTGCGGCGACCGACTGGCTCCTCCAGCCGGAGAATCGCGAAGAGACGCTGCGCTTGATCATCGAAAAGGAAGGCCTCGACCGCGCCGCGGCCGAGCAAACCTACGCCCGAGTCGTGCCGAAGGCGCGCATGAATCCGCAAGCGTTCCGCGCCGTTTTGGAACTACGGATGGAGATGGGCGTCTACCAACCCCCGTTCAGCCCCACCGAACGTTTTTACGACGCGACCTACTGGTCGGCTGCGACCAAACTTCCGCCGCCGGAGCCGGCGGGGATGCCATCAAATATGTAGGGGCACGGCATGCCGTGCCCCTACGCGAGATGCCGCCGTTTCAGCAGCCTACAGCCCCATCTTCCCCGGATTCATGATGTTGTTTGGGTCGAGCGTGCGCTTGATCTTCCGCATCACTTCGAGACCGTAGCCGTGCTCCGCCGCCATGAGCGGCGCGAGCTTTACGCCGACGCCGTGCGTGTATTCCATCGAGCCGCCCATTTTCTGCACGAGATGTAACAACTCTTCCACGGTTTCTTCGAGAGCAAGTTGCGCTTGACCCGTGCCGCTGTCGTCGATGCGAAGCGGCATCGAAAAGAACTCCGGACGGACCCATAGGCCGCTTTCTTGCAGATGAACGCCGCGTTTCGCGATGATTTTGATCGCGGCCGTTCGGAACGCCAAAACTTTAGAGGCCGGTAGCGCAACGTGTATCCAGTCGCGATAGATTCCGTCCCGGCCGCGTTCTCTCCGCTGCCGGCGATTTTCCATGAAGCGCCGCGCGATCGAATGGCGCTCGTTCCAAAATTCCTCCGCTTCTCGCTGCGGCAAGCTACTGCCGCCGGCTTCCATGCAGAGCGCCAGGGCGAGCTTTGCTTCCGCCTCCACGATTTCGCGCGCGCCTTCGAAAGCGATATAGAGCCGTGCGGCGCCCGGAAATTTTTCCTCGCTGTCGCCGAAATCGACCATGGCCGGGCGCAGGCCGCGCGCAAACATTTTTTGGATCGCGCCGTACCCCTGCTCGAATGAGTCGAAGGCGAGCGCGTAGAGCGCCCGCATCTCCGGCATGGGAAAAATTTTTATCGCCGCCTCGGTGATGACGCCGAAGCAGCCCTCGCCGCCGATGAAGAGAGATCTGAGATCGATGCCCGTGGAGGATTTCGCCACCGAGCGCGTTTCGATGACCTCGCCAGTCGGCAAAACCGCTTCGAGACCGAGAACCTGATCGCCCATCGAGCCGTAAATGCCGGCGCGGTAACCCACGCTGTTGGTCGAGATCGCCCCGCCGACGGTCGCCACGGGCACCGTCCAGGGATCGTGGCCGAGGATGAAGCCTTCCTCGTTCAATCTTTTGTCCAGCGATTCGAGCACGCACCCGGCTTGAACCCGCGCCGCGCGCGCTTCACCATCGACTTCGAGAATTTGGTTCATTCTCCGCAGATCGAGAACGATCGCCGGGCGAATGGACAGCGCGCCGCCCATGAGGCCGGAGCCGCCGCCGTAGGGGACAATCGGCGTTTTTTCTTCGTTGGCGAGGAGGACAATTTTCCGTACCTCGGTCGTGGAAATGGGTACAACGACGCAAAGAGGCAGAGCGGTTTCCGGCCGCTTCAGTGGATGGAGCCGCCCTTCGCTCAGCGCGTCCCAGGAAAGCTCGTCCAGCTTCGACTGCTCGGTGACGACACGCTCCACGCCGACTACACGTGAAATCTTTTCGACCAATCTCGTTTGTGACGATGCCAATCCGAACTCCGGCGGAAGCGAATTGCAATCATAGTAAACCGGAACCCAACGAAAAACCAAGGCAGCGGCGACCACCTCCGTTCGCAGGCGAAGACGAATTCGCTCGCGTCGCTCTTGACGCCCGAGCCGCCTGGTTTTATGCTGCTATGTTACGATGCGCATATTAGTTGTCGAAGACGATGAGAAGATCGCCGCGTTCGTGGTCAAAGGTCTGAAACAGGCCGGCTTCGCGGTGGATCGGGCGACCAATGGCGAGGACGGCTTGCATCTCGCGCTGACGG
>JBGPTS010000158.1:0-8742 GCA_041490745.1 Binatia bacterium
GCCGTGCTGGTCTCAGCCAACGGTAAGAGAACCGTTCCGTTGGC
The DNA here is from genome assembly GCA_041490745.1 of Binatia bacterium. Lineage (GTDB taxonomy): Bacteria > Desulfobacterota > Binatia > UBA9968 > UBA9968 > JAJPJQ01. The sequence continues at coordinate 45 of JBGPTS010000158.1, forward strand.
GGAATTTTTCGTCGATTACTACCAGACGGCGACTCAAGCGAGTGAAGTCTTGACAGAAATCCGCGTGCCGCCGCCGGTTGCCGGGCTGCGCTGGTCGCACATCAAATTCCTGCCGCGGAGTCAGGAAGACTTCGCCACGGTCGGAGTCGCGCTGACGATGAAATTTCACGACGACGGACGATGCAGCGACATTCGACTGGCGCTGAATTCCGTCGCGCCGACGATCCTGCGCGCCAAACGTGCAGAGGATATATTGCGAAAGCAGAAAATAAACGACGCGCTCATCTCTCAAATGGCCGAAGTCGCGGCGAGCGAAACCGACCCGATCGACGACAACCGCGGCTCTGTCGAGTACAAGCGCGAGATGGTCCGGGTACTGGTGCGGCGAGCGGTCCAAGAGGCCTATCACAGACCGGTGTAACCGAGCGCCCTTCCTCATGCCAACGAAAACTTTCGCACTCCTCGCGCTCGTGCTCATTACCGACGCTTTGCCCGGCTCCGCTCAATCCCGAGGCCAGATCAAACCCGTCGAGTCGGCTCGAGTGAGCGTGTCGCAGGCGGCGCCGGATTTTACTCTGACGGATCAGGAGGGAAAAGCGCGGCGATTCCGCAGCCTCGCGGGCAAGGTGGTTCTGGCGACGTTCATTTACACGACCTGCCCGGACGTCTGCCCCTTGCTCACGGCGAAGTTTGCCGCGATTCAGCGCGAGTTGAAATCCGCAAAGCGGGATGATTTTTTTCTCGTCAGCATCACGACGGACCCGAAAACCGACACGCCCAAAGTTCTCAAAGCATATGGAGACCGATATCACGCCGATTTTCAAAGCTGGGCGTTCTTAACCGGGAGCGAAGCAGATCTCAAAAACGCATGGCGGGCTTTCGGAGTTTCGGTCAACGCCAGGGACGAGGGAAAGTCCCAGCACACGACGGTGACGACGCTGATCGACCCGCGCGGCGTGCGCCGGATCAACTATTACGGCGACCGCTGGCAGGAAAAAGACGTGGTAAACGATCTCATCCAACTCATGAAGGCACAGTGAAGACGCCCGTCCGAACACCGGAACTCGGATGAAACGACCGTCTTCACGCCAGATTTTCTTCGCGCTCGCCGCCGCGGCGGCGCTCGGCGCGGCCGTCGCCTATTGGCGGCTTCCGCGCGACAACCGAGTGCGCGTGCGCGTCTCCGCGTCGCTTCCGCCCGGCGCTCCGCTCGAAGTCGAAGTCCGCCCGCGAGAGATTGCCTTCAAGCCTGGCGAACCCTTCAGCGCGACGCTGGTCGTCAAGAACCGTTCGGATAAGGAAGTCTGGGCCAAGGTCGCGCACAACGTCGAGCCTGAAATCATGGCGAAGTACATGGGCATGCTCGACTGCGGCTCTTTCCTGCCGTTTCACCTTGGGCCGAAGGCGGAAGCCGAAAACACCTCGACCTATTTGATCTGGACCGACATCCCTAAGGATCTGAAACGCTTCACGTTAAATTATCAATTCGAGGTCGATCGGGATTAATTCCACAGGCCGTCCCGATCCGCCGAGCGCTACCGATCGAGAATGCTGCGAAGCGTCTTCGACAGCAAGCAGTCGTGTTCAAGCGCTTCTTTCTCCGGCAGTGATTTGTACCACTCCGGCGTCCACGAGTGATGCAGACCGATCAGCCGTTGGTCGCGGCGAAACGCGTGCGTTGCATCCAGCTTCTCTTCGAACCAGAACTTTACATACCTCTCTCTCGGCGTCATGCGCGTTCTTCCATAGAACGCGGCTTCGGCAATGAAGCCGTGCTTTTCCCGGTCGAGCATCGTTAAATACTTGCGGTATATCGTCCGGAAGAAGAGTCCCTTTCTCCGGGCCCAGATCCGATCGGCCGACCGGCGCCACGCCGTGCGAGCCCAACGCGGCCAGGACGCCTGCGTGTTCACGATGCCGTCGTAAGCTCGGCCGATACGCGAATCGCTTATCATGCCGGTCATGACGTCCGCGAGCGCGCTATTGCCCACGTATTTCCATCCGGGCGCCGGCGACTCATTCTGATCTAAACGGGAAAGCCTCTCTTGCACGGTCTTCATCCACCGAGTCAGCAAGCGGGAATTCGGCCGGGCCGCAAGGAAAGCCATGTGAACGTCGAACATGACGGCTTCCGTGTGCGCGAGCTTCCGCACGATGGGCGCAATGTCCCCCGTCACGATGGTATCGACGTCCATGAAGATTCCGCCGTGCTCCTTTAAGACCGCCACCATGATCGCGTCTTTTTGCAGCATAAGGCCGAGTTTCCTGAGCGCCGGCATGTCATACGTGCCTTCCTGGATGTAGCGATGGAGGTTCGAGTAATTCAAGATGACGATTTCGTAGTCCGGGAGGTTCACCTCCCACGTTCTCATGCACAACTTGAGATACGGCGGCATCGCGCCGTGCGGCTCCCAGAAGCAGAAAATTCTCTTGGTGTTCATGCGGCGTTTACGGATTTATCGCCGCGCGGCGGAGCCGATCGAACCGTCTCCCGGGCGCGCTTTCCCAACGGCAGGTTATTTGCCGGAGCAGGGTATTTTGAAGTGAACTTTTTTGACGGCGGCCGCATATTCATCGTCGATCTGACTGGCCATTTTGGCATTCGCTACGCTAAGCTTCGTCTCCCACTCTCCGATCTGTTTCTTACGTTTGGAGTCTTTAGTGGCTTCTTTTTCCTTCCCCGCCTCCTTTTCACTGTTGCGAAACGCCCGATTGATGGAGTGATGATAATTGTCCCGCCAATTTCTGAGGCGTTCATAGACTTCCGTGCGCGCCTTAAGGCAGGATGTCCCGCCTTTATAGTACGCATCAATCTCCCCTTCAGCGGAGACGTAATCCGATATCTTTTTGAAATCCGTCGGAATGGGACCGAGCACCTTGAGAGGTTCGTACGGGAAATCGGCGCTCGCTATACGCGTGAGTAACAACGCCGCGCACGCATCGATGATCCACTTTCCGCGCACCGAGTTTCTGTGCATCATGCATCCTCCCTTTAGTTTTATCGTTGTCGATTGAGCGATTCGCCCACTCATTAACCGATATCCGCACGCCGTGTCAACGCAAGGTTGACGCCCACTGGGGCAAAAGATATTGTTGGATTTCGTGAAACAAGCGATCAGCGTCACAATCAACGGCCGCGTGTATCAAGAAGACGCAGAACCGCGGCTGCTGCTCTCTCACTTTCTCCGCGAGGTCGCCGGCTTGACCGGGACGCACGTCGGCTGCGTTATCGGCGAGTGCGGCGCCTGCACGATCCTTCTCGACGGGAAGCTGGTCAAATCGTGTCTGCAATTTGCCGTTCAGGCAAACGGAAAAGAGATCACGACGATTGAAGGGCTGGCAAAGAACGGCGATCTCCATCCCGTGCAGGAGGCGTTCGTCGAGCGCTACGGATTTCAGTGCGGCTACTGCACGCCGGGCATGATTCTCGCGGCGCACGCCTTGTTGCAACGGAATCCCGATCCGAGCGAAGACGAAATCCGCCGCGCGCTGGCCGGCAATCTTTGCATGTGCACGGGCTACGCGCAGATTATCGAATCCGTGCAAGAAGCGGCAAAGAAGCTGAGAAGCTCTCAGCGTTCAGCTTAAGAAGGAAGAAATCCGAATGGTTCTAGCTGAAAGCTGATTGCTGACAGCTATTCGCCATGAAATACATCGGCACGAACATCCGCAGCAAGGAAGGCCCGCGCCACGTGACCGGTCGCGGGAACTTCACCGACGACATTCTGTTGCCCGGAATGTTGCAGGCGGTGATTCTCCGCAGCCCGCACGCGCACGCGCGCATCGTCGGCGCGGATGCCAGCGCGGCGCTCGAATTGCCTGGAGTTGTGGCGGCGCTGGTTCCAGCGGATGTCGTCGCCATGACGAAGCCTTTCAAGCCGGGCCGCTACGCCGCCGGACTGCGCAAGCCGATCCCGGAGTACGCGATCGCAGTGGACAAGGCGCGCTACATGGGCGAGCCGGTCGCGGCAGTGGCGGCCCGCGATCGCGGCACGGCAGAGGACGCGCTCGAACTGATTTCCGTCGAGTACGAAGCGCTGCCGCCGGTCGTCGATACCGCCGACGCCGTGCGTCCCGGTTCCGCTCTTCTTTTCGATGAACTGGAATCCAATCTCGCATGGAAAGGACAACTGACGTACGGCAACGTCGACGGCGCGTTCAAATCGGCCGACAAAATCGTCAAAGAAAATCTCAAGATTCACCGCTACAGCTCGACGCCGCTCGAGCCGTTCGCCTGCATCGCGTCCTTCGACGCCGCGAGCAAGAGATTGACCGTGTGGGTGAACGCGCAGGTGCCGGAAGTCATTTACGACGGGCTGAGAGAAGCGTTGGATCTGGAAGACATCCGCGTCATCATTCCCGACATCGGCGGCGGCTTCGGCCAAAAAATCCATCTCATTCGCAAGTACGTCGTCATCACGGCACTGCTGGCAATCCGCAGCGGTCGGCCGGTCAAATGGATCGAGGACCGCAGCGAGCACATGATGGCCGCCGGCCACTCCTGCGCGCAGGAGTTCGCCGTCGAGGCCGCGGTGAAGAAGGACGGAACGGTGCTGGGCTTGCGCTTCAAAGAGATCGACGACGTCGGCGGCTCGACGAGCACCCTCACGATCCATTTCACCAACAAGCTCAACAACCTCGTCAACACCTACAAAGTCAAAAATATTTCTCTCGAAGGCTGGTCGGTCGTCACCAACAAATGTCCGGTGATTCCCAATCGCGGCATCGGCAAGCCCGGCATGTGCTACATCTGGGAGCGCATCATGGACCGGATCGCCGACGAGTTGGGGCTGAGCCCGATCGACGTGCGCTCGATCAATCTCATTCAGCCCGGCGAGATGCCCTATACGACGCCGAGCGGGAATATTTACGACAGCGGCGACTATCCGGCGCTGCTCGCGAAGGCGCTGGAAAAGATCGGCTACGAAAAGCTCAGAGAAGAGCAAAAGCGCGAGCGCGCCAAAGGACGCCTGCTCGGTATCGGCGTCGTCATCGGCGTCGAACCCGGCGGGCGCAACGCCGCGCGCGACATGGCGATTTTTCCGGAGATGAAGGAAAGCCCCGGCGCGGGCGGAGTGAACGGCGCGACCATCAAGCTGGAGAAAAACGGCACCGTCGCCCTCTTCCTCGGTTCGCCCAACTGCGGCCAGGCGCACGAGACGACGACCTCTCAGGTCGCCGCCGACGTGCTCGGCATTCCGCCGGAGAAGATCAGTATCAGCACGCCGTTCGACAGCGACCTCGCGCCATGGGGCGTGGCGGCGGCCAACAGCGGGAATAATTTTCATCTGTACGATATCGGCGCGGTGCACGGCGCGGCGGTAAAACTCAAGGAGAAGATGCTCACAGTCGCCGCGCACATTCTAAACACCGAACCGGCCAAGCTGGAAATTGCCGGCGGCGCGATTCAGGCGCCGGGCGCGCCGACGAAAAAAATCACGCTGGCCGAGTTGGGGAAAATCGCCTATGGCAATCAGGCGATGCTTCCCAAGGGATTCGAGGCGGGGCTGCAAGCTACCTTTTATTACACTTTTCCGCACGCCGAGCCTAACGTCGTTCCGGGCGCCGACCGCAAGGTGCGCGCGCAGTTTACTTTCTCGGCGGCGGCGCACGCGGCTGTCGTCGAAGTGGATCGAGAAACGGGCAAGGTCCACGTGCTGCGCTATCTCATTGTCGGCGACAACGGCACGGTGATTCATCCGCAAGTCGTCGATGGGCAGATCTACGGCTCGGCGGCGCACGGCATCTCCGTCGCTCTCGGAGAAGGATTCATCTACAATTCGGACGGCCAGCTTCTCACGCTGACGCTGACCGATTACGGAAAATCATCGACGCTGGAAACGCCCCGCGTCGAGATCGAGCATCATCCGTCGCCGTCGCCATTCACAACGCTGGGACAAAAAGCCGCCGGCGAGGGCGCGGCGATCCCCTCCCCCGCGGCGATCGCGAGCGCGGTCGAAGACGCGCTCAAGCCGCTCGGCGTCCGGGTGCGAGATTTGCCGCTCTCGCCGGAACGCGTTTGGAATCTCATCCAGGAATCCAAAATCCAAAATCCAAAATCCAAAATCGTATGATTCCGGCATCATTCGAATATTTCGCTCCCGCTTCCCTCCGCGAAGCGCTCGATCTCCTCTCGACCTACAAGGACGACGTCAAGATTCTTGCCGGCGGCCAGAGTCTCGTGCCGCTGATGAAGCTGCGGCTGGCCAAGCCCGGATATGTCGTCGATCTCAGTCGCATCGCCGATCTCGGCTACGTCCGCGTCGAAGGCGACACTATCCGCATCGGCGCGCTCGCGACGCACGCGCAGATCGAGCAGTCGCAACTCGTCCAAAGAGATTGTCCGCTGCTCGCGCAGACGGCGGCGACGATCGGCGATGTTCAGGTGCGCAACCAGGGCACGCTCGGCGGCAGCCTCGCGCATGCCGACCCTGCGGGCGACATGCCGGCGGCGATTTTGGCCATGGACGCCGAGATGAAGGCGAGCGGGCTTTCCGGCGACAGGTGGATCAAAGCGGAAGATTTCTTCGTCGGCTTTCTCACGAGCTGCCTGGCGCCGGATGAGATTCTGACCGAGATCAAAGTTCCGTTATCGCGCGGGAGCAAGACCGCTTACTTGAAAGCGGCGCAAAGAGCGTCGGGCTTCGCCGTCGTCGGCGTCGCCGTGCGGCTGAAGTTGGGAGCAAACGGAATCTGCGAGGAAATCGCGCTCGGCGTCACCGGCGTCGGCGACAAAGCCTATCGCGCCCACAACGTTGAAAAAATGTTAACGGGACATAAGCTCGAATCCGCGCTGTTGGAAGGCGCCGCCGCTCACGTCACCGACGGCATCGATCCGCTCGAAGACATCAACGGCTCGAAGGAATACCGCGCGCATCTCGCGAGCGTTTATACGATGCGCGCGATCGAAGCGGCACTGGCGGGGTGATTTTATTTTCGCGGTAAATACTCGCGTGTCATCCTGAGTGAAGCGAAGGATCTCTCCGGAGAGATTCTTCGTCGCCTTCGGCTTCTCAGAATGACAGATGAGACGAATCATCCACCACGCGTCTTCCCCAGCGCGACGGCAAAGTCACCTTTCTCCACGCGGACATAGCTCAAGTCGTCCCGTTTGGCAATTTCCCGCACCAGCATCTCCAGCGGCTGCGTCGCGTCGAGGCGCGGCTCGGGCGCGCCGTGTGAAAGCAGTTCTTTAACGACATCCTCGCCGGCGTAAACCCGCAGGATCAATTCCTCGTCCGACACTCCTGGCCCGCCGAATTTGCCGCGCACTTCTCTAAGCGACGGATTCGGAGGCTCCCAGTTCTTCCATTTTTTCGCCCGCGGCCGGCTTAAAATTTTGTCTTTCACCTGCGGATCCAACAATTCCGCCCCCTCTCTGCCCCAAATGCCGAGCGCGTACTGAATCGTCTGATCGGTCACCTCTCTGTAGCGCTCGCCCGTAATCACGTTAAACGCCGCCTGCGAGCCCACGAACTGCGACAACGGCGTCACCATGATCGGATAACCCCACTCCGCGCGCACGCGCGCCGCTTCTTCGAGCGTCTCCTCGATCTTGCCTTCTATCCCGACGAGCTTCAACTGATGCCGCAGGTTGGAGATCATCCCGCCGGGAACCTGGTGCCGGTATTGGGACTCGTCGTAGTCGAGCGGCGTGCCGATCGGCAGGCCGTCGCGCTTGGCGATGAAAGTAAAGTGCTCGACAACGGGCTCCACGGCCGCTTCATTCACGAGCGGCGCGTAGCCGAGAGCGCGCGCATTCTTCGCTAAGTTCAGCACCGACGGCTGCGACGAACCATTCGCCAGCGGCGGGATCGCCGTGTGCAGCGTCGTGATTCCCAGCTTGATCGCCTCCAGATAACAGAGCGGGGCGAGACTGTTGTTGCAGTGCGCGTGGAATTCTACCGGAACCGTGCCTACGTTCTTCAGCACGATCGGAATCAGCGTCCGCGCGCGCTCCGGCGTCAACAGGCCGCCGACGTCCTTGAAGCAAATTCGGTAGGGTTTGATCGCCGCCGCCTCGCGCGCCTTGCGCGCGTAGTATTCATCGGTGTGGCGCGGCGAAACCGAGTAAATGAGGTTGGCGACGGTCTCCATCCCTATTTCACGGAGCCCATCCACTTCTTCTTTGAAGCTCGCGTAATCGTTCCAACAATTCGACGTGCGCGTGAGCGTGATGCCGTAGGAGACGATCCGCTCGATCATCAGCTTGAGCACGCAGTCGGGAATTTTCTCGAAGCCGCCGTGGAGACCGCCGTGGTAGCGCAGGCGCGTGTGCTTGAAGAGCTTTGCGCCGAGCCGGAGCCAATCCCACGCGTTCTCTTTGTGCTCACGGGCGTACTTCTTGAACATCATGGAGAGAAAAAATTCCATCGACTCGAAGCCGCAGCGGTCCATCTGCGCGGCGATTGCGAGCATCGCGCCCGTCCGCATCCCCAAGGCCCAGAGGCTTTGCTGCCCGTCGCGCAGCGTCGTATCGATGAAGCGGATCTCGGTCATGTGCATTCGGATACAAGACTCGCATCGTCAAAGCAAGGCTGCGTTCGTCACCGTATGCGATATTAGGAGAGATCCTTCACTTCGTTCAGGATGACACGCCGGCTATTGTCATTCTGAGCGGAGCGAAGAATCTCGCTTTATGAGGCCGGTCTTTTTATCAGATCGTCTTCCGTCTCAGATACGCGCTGAGATAGTCCAC
>JBGPTS010000159.1:0-8709 GCA_041490745.1 Binatia bacterium
GCCCATATGCGCGGGCGGCCTTACTCGCCGCGTTAAGCAGACCCATTGACGGATCCGCAGGAACAGTTGCAGATTTGAACTCCCGTATCTCGCCGTCATCGCTTAAGATCAGACAATCCGTAAATGTTCCACCCACATCGATCGCCAGACGCTTCATTACCGCTCCTTGTTCGGCCCTGTAAAAGTGAGAGTGATAGGACTTTCCTTTGAGCGGGAATTTTCGATTTCAGCCGCTCCGCATCCACACTAGCCGCCCTGTTGCCCCGCCCGCGCCGGATCAAAGTGCAAAGTCCCTAAGCCGATCATCATTCTTGTCTTCATGTGACTCTCCTTCCGATCCTACGAATCGATTTTTTTTTGGTAAGCCATGACCAGACGGAGATAGTGTGTCTGCTGTAGTCGAATGGACCATAGGCTTGACAAAGGTGTCAATAGTAAATAAAAGATTTCCTAGCCATGAATGGTTATAGTGGAGGTTTCCATGACACATCCGGTAAGGGAGAACGTCAGCAAGCGAATCGCCGGGGCGCGACATCAGCGCAGGCTTTCCCAGGCTACGGTATCCAAGCGCGCGGGAATGCATCCCACTTACCTCTCCCGCATAGAGAGGGGCAAGGTGCACCCGACCGTCGGAACCGCCATGCGCCTCGCTGCGGCGTTGAGGATGTCCCTGAACGACCTCCTCGGGCCATCGCCGAGCACACAAAAGGATCAACCTTGTCCCGTCAGCTCCAGCGGGCGCTGCCTTATGGACCTCTTTGATGCAAGGCCGGATTCCAAGCGGGGTGGAGGAGATGAAGTCTATTCAGCGCAACATCTTCGTCTTCTCCGGAAGTTTCTGGCGCTGCTGCGGGCAAGCGATCCGAACCTACTGACGGCCTTGGAGGCGCTGGTCGGCGAGCTTGTCAAGCGAAGTCAATGGAAACCAAGGTAGGCAGAAGGCTGGTATGCCTCATGAAATCGCGGGGCACACCGCCGATCCGGCAGCCTATCCAGAGAACGGTCCGCAGTGCATGCAGGCTGACACACCACGCCATGTCGCGAGATTGAATTGAACGACGCTTGGATTGCATCTTGATTAATTCCTAGCCCGCTCTCAATTGGTGCCAATCGGCTCTCCAGCCGTATTCCTGGTGTAGCGGTTCATACCGGCGCTGGAAAGCCGCGCTTGAAATTGCCGGCCGGCTGGTAATAGTCTGATTGCGTTAAGGAGGAACACAATGGCCGAGCATCCACATCAAACAGATAGCCACATGCACGATTTCGAGGCGCACGTGAGGGCGGCGGAAGAAGATCTGGAATATTACCGCGCCAAGCGCATCGAGCCGCGCATCTTCACTCTGCTTCGACGAGGCTTCATAGAATTTGCCGATCTTTTTAACACGGCCAGCGCCTCGCCGGGGAAAACCGGCGACTCGGGCAACGGCCAGGAAAAAGATATAGAGGGCCGCGTGCGCGCGCTGGAAGACGCTCTCGACGATTACGTGAGAGAGATCGGACTCCTCACGTCCTCGATCGGCGGCGCGATCGACGTGGTGACCGAAGACAGCAGAGTCGAGCGCGGCGACTACAACGAGTTCTTCCGCCTGACGCATCGAGTGTACAAAGGCACGCTCGACGAGCGCGTGCGGCAGTTGACCGAGGACGTGGCGAAGAACCGAAGGGTGCTCGAAGTGCTCGCCCGCGCGCTGATCCAAAAAGGAATCTTGAACGAGAACGATCTGAATGAAGATCGAGAAGCGATCAAGAAAGCCGGTCCGTGGAACGGGGGAAAGATTGTCGCGCGCTGCTGGATCGATCCCGATTTCAAAAAGAAATTGGTTTCCGAAGGCCGGCCGGCGCTCCGCGAGCTGGGAATCCCTCCGGGCCGGGTCGGCAAGCTCGGCGTGCTGGAAAACACGGACAAGGTCCACAACGTGATCGTCTGCACGCTCTGCTCCTGCTATCCCTACGATCTCTTGGGCGACACGCCGTGGTGGTACAAACAGGACATTTACAAGAAAAGAATCGTCGCCGACCCGCGCGCGATTCTCGCGGAGATGTTCGAGCTCAAATTGCCGCCGAGCATGGAAGTCAGAGTATACGACAGCACTTCCGACGTGCGCTACATGGTGATTCCGCGCAGGCCGAAGGGAACCGACGGAATGAAAGAAGAGCAGTTGGCAAAGTTGGTGACAGTCGATAGCTTGATCGGCGCCGGCGAGGCGATTCGTCCTTCAGAGGTGGGCAAGCAAAAAGAGACGCAATGGGGCCACGCGAAACCGAGGCCGCGCGACTACTAGCCCAGTTATTTTTCGTAGGGGGAAAAATCACCACAGAGACGCAAAGTTCGCTGAGTCAATATCAATCCCTCCGCGTCCTCTGCGCCTCGGCGGTGAATAAAGCCGCTGCTGACAAGAGAGTCGAAGACATGGAAACCAAACACGGCAGTTTCAAAGTCGGCGATCCAGTTGCCGTTAAGCAGGAAAATCCCCACGGCAATCCACGCACGCCGAAATACATTCGCGGCAAGGCGGGCGTCGTCGTAGAGGTTCACGGCGTGATCAGCAACTTGAACGACCATCGCGGGTTGTATCCGCCGCTCTACACCGTCGCGTTTAACGTGAAAGAAGTTTTCGGCGGGGCGAGTCCAGACAAAATACGGATGGACCTGCACGAGGACTGGCTGGAGCCGGTTCGGTAAAAATGATGGGCGCGATGTCAGCCGTAGGCTGATCAGCCTTAGGCTGAAATCGTAGCGCCCCTACTTAGTAGGATTCTTACCTTCCAGAAATGTCGGCAGCTTCTCCGCCGCAAATCTTATCCCGACGTAAAACGCGCCGAATTGGCCATACGCGGAGCTGGCCTCGTCGAAGCGCATCTCGTAAACCAATTTTTTAAAGACCAGCGGATCGTCGGCAAAAAGATCGACGCCCCATTCCCAGTCGTCGAAGCCGATCGATCCGGAAATGATCTGTGTCACCTGGCCGGCGTATTTCCGGCCGATGACGCCGTGGTCGGCCATCATCTTCTGCCGAGCCGCGATCGGCGCCGAGTACCAGTTCTTGATCTCGCCGCGCAGCTTGTTCATCGGATAAAAGCAGACGTAGCGCCGCGCCGGAATCGGCGTCCAAAGACGCGGCGCGGCGATTTTTCGTTGATTCGCGAGTTCCGCCTCCACCGCCTGCGTCCATTCCGGCGAGCCGGGCTGAACGCCTTTTTCTTTCAGGCTCTCGTAAAGCCGCACGGTCGCTTCGTACATCCCCAATTCCACGACGGAGAGATAAGAAGTCGTCGGCTCCAAAAATTCCGCCAGCGCGAGATTTTGCACGCCGAGTTCGGACGCGTTCAACGCTTCGAGGCCGCGGCGAAAATGAATCGCCAACAGATCGCCCTTGTGACCGAGCATGGAAAAGAGCGCGCTCGGCTCCTCTTTGCTCTGCTCCATCGCTCCGAGCAAACCCGCCGCTTCTTCGACGGCGGCTTTTCGCGCCGCGTCGCCGAGTTTCTTCCACGCGGCCCAGCGGACGCGGAACATCTGGTGCAGGATGTACGATCCCTCCAGGGTGAGCGGCACCGGCGGATAGCTGCTGTTTTTTTCGTCCTTCATCGTGTGAGGTCGCCGGTCGGGCCGGTCGCTTTTCTCCCGGTTATCCGATTTCGAAGCGCCTGAAAGCCGCGCTTGGCCAGGCGAAATACTTTGGGAATCAACCAGGCCGCCAGGGCGAGAAACGCCAATACAAGAACCACCATGACGAGCGGATGGTGGAAGATCAACCATATGCCGCCGAGCACGGACAGATCTTCGCCGATGCTCGCGGCCCAGTTGCTGAACGGCTCCGGGCTCGCGTTGATCGCGAGCCGCATGGTCGCCTTCGTCCCATGCGCGGCGAGCGCGATGGTTCCTCCGACGAGAATCGCGGCGAGTTCCAGCGCGGGATTGGTCGGGCCGAGCGCGCGCGCGGCAAGAATCGCTCCGGCGGGAATGCGGATGAACGTGTGCAGCGTGTCCCATGCGCTGTCCACATAGGGAACTTTATCGACAAAAAACTCGATCGCGTACATGACGCAAGCAACCGCGATCACCAGCGGGTCCATAAGAACGTGAAGGCCCGGCGGCAGTTGGATCATCTCCGCGCGCCCGGCGATGCCGAGAACGGCAACCGTGGCGTAGAGATTGATGCCCGATGTCCAGGCCGTCCCCATCGCGAGGCTGAGCGATTCGATGGCGCCCATCCTAACTCACCGTTCCGCAGCCGTCAGATCTTCCACTTCCGTTCGATTTCGTCTTTGACTTCTTTCTCGAACGCGTTCACCGCCGGAAACTCGTCCATCCAGCGGTACGGGCGGCAGGCGTCGATCAAGACGCGATCCGAGACGTAGCCTTTGGGCGAGCGCTCTTCGGGCGGCATCGCCGGCTCGCACACCGAGGCCCACACGCTCTTCACCACGTCGATGCCGTCGCGCACGTAGCAGCGCGTCGCGATCGCCCAGATCACGTCGTGCGGATTGGCGATGTCGATGTCGTCGTCCACGACCACGACGAACTTGCCGCCGTAGGCGCCGGCGCGCGCGCCGGCGGCGACGAGCAGCGCCTGCTTCGAATGGCCGGCGTAGCGCTGTTTGATCGAGATCACGATGAACGGCCCCGGCTGTCCGCCGTAAACAAAACCCCAGACGCCTTTGACTTCCGGTACACCGGCTTTTTCCAATTGTTCCCAAAGCGTCGCGGCGCCGAGCGAAATCGGCAGATAGCTCGCCGGCGGCTTGAGCGGCGGCGCGCCGATAATGATCGGATCGTTTCGGTAATAAACCCGCTTCACGTTCATGATCGGGGTTTCACCGACGTTGGCTTCCGTAAAATATCCCGGCCATTCGCCGAACGGACCTTCGCGCGGCATATCCTCATCGCGCATCGGCGGCATCTCGCCTTCGAGCACGACTTCCGCATTCGCTGGAATAGGCAGTCCGGTAACGGCGCCGCGCACGACCGGCACCGGCGCGCCCTGGAGAAATCCGGCGAATTCATACTCGTTCACGTCGGGCGGCAGCGGCATTTGAGCGGCGAGAAACACCGCCGGTCCCTGGCCCAGCGTGATCGCGACCGCGAGCGGCTTGCCGGCGGCGCGGCTGCGCTCGAAGGCGAGGCGGCCGTGCTTGCCCATGTTCATTTTGACCGAAACGGTATTTTTGTTCTGCACCATGACGCGATAGGTGCCGACGTTGATCCTGCCGGTCTCGGGATCCTTCGTGATGACGCCGCAGCCGGTGCCGATGTACGGCCCGCCGTCGAGATCGTGCCAGCTCGGCGTGGGGAATTTGTAGAGATCGACTTCGCCTTCGCTCATCTGATTTTCGAAAACCGGCCCGCCCTCGACCTGCTCGACCGGCACCGGCTTGAACGCGGCGAGTTTTTTTCTCCACGCGTAAAGAAACTCAACGCCGTTCAAATCCTCCGGCAGTCCCATCGCCGGCGCGGTGCGCTTGCAGGTTCTGAAGACGTTCGAGACGATGCGAAAACCCTTCGGATAGTTTTTGAAGCCGTCGAAAAGCAGCGCCGGCCCTTCTTTTTCCGCCGCGCGCTCGGTCAGCGCGCCGACTTCACGCTTGAGATCGACGCCTTCGAGCGTCTTGATCTCGCCCATTTCCTCCAAGCACCGGATGAAACCCCTCATGTCCATGACGTCGCGCATGTGCCCTCCAAAAAAGTCATCCTAGTTGTCCGCGCCGGTAGTGTCAACTCGGGCCGCGGCTCTTGAACTTTGCAGTTCGTTCCTTTATTTCCTTCGTAAATGCGCGTCTTCGTTCCGTCTCTGCTACTGCTGTTGATCTCCTCTGCCTCGGCTCCAGCCCAGAACTTTCCGGTGCGCGAGATCGTTCTCGACAACGGCCTCAAGGTTCTGCTGCTGGAAGATCACAAGAGCGCCGCGGTCACGTTTCAAGTGTGGTATCGCGTCGGATCGCGGAACGAGCTCGACGGCAAGAGCGGGCTCTCGCACTTCCTCGAGCACATGATGTTCAAGGGCACGCCCACGGTGAAGCCGGAGGAGTACGCGCGCATCATCGCCAAGAACGGCGGGAACTCGAACGCGTTCACGGCTCAGGACTATACGGCGTATTTCGCCACGATGAGCCGGGAGAAAATCGCCATCGAGATCGACCTCGAGGCTGATCGAATGGCCAACGCCATTCTGGACGGCGCGACTTTCGAGGCGGAGAAGAACGTGGTGATGGAAGAGAGACGCCTCCGGACGGAGGACAACCCGGACGCGGCGCTCGGCGAGGTGGCCGCCGCGATCGTCAACACCGTTTATCCTTATCGCCGGCCGGTCATCGGCTGGATGTCCGATATCCTCAATCTTTCGCGCGAAGACCTGCGCCAACATTACAAGACCTATTACGCGCCCAACAATGCCTTCATCGTCGTCGTCGGCGATTTTTCGAGCGAGGAAATTCTCGCCAGGATCACGCAAGGCTTCGGCAAGATTGCGCGCGGCGCCGAGCCGCCGAAGGTCACGATCGAGGAGCCGCCGCAAAAAGGGGAGCGGCGCGTGACGCTCAAAAAGGAAGCCGAGCTGCCGCTCCTGGCAATGTATTATCACGTGCCGAACTTGCAAAGCCCCGACGCTTTTGCCCTGGATCTGCTCTCGACGATCCTGGCCAGCGGCCGCAGCTCGCGCTTGTATCAGGATCTCGTGTATCGGAAACAGATCGCCACCGGCGTCGATGCCGACTACGACGGACTGGCGATCGGCCCGACGACTTTTTCGTTCACGGCCCAGGTCATGCCGGACAAACAAACCGCCGAAGTGGAGAAGGCTATCGATGCGCTGATCGAACAAATCAAATCGGAGCCGGCGACCGATCGCGAACTCGAAAAAGCGAAGAATCAGGTCGAGGCCTCGTTTGTCTTCGGCCAGGACTCGATCTTCGGACAGGCGATGCGGCTCGCCCGATTCGAATCCGTCGCCAAGTGGCAGTTGATCGACGGTTATCTGCCCGGAATACGCGCAGTCACCGCGGCGGACGTCCTCCGCGTCGCGAAGAAATACCTCGACCCAGATCAGCGCACGGTGGCGACGTTGATCCCCACGAAAGAGAAAGAGCAGTGAAAAAGTCGATCGCTTTCGCCGCGTTGACGGCGGCGTTGTCCGTTTCTTACGGGGCGGATGCCCGGCTTTCGCCGCACAAAGCGGTTCTCGACAACGGCCTCGTCGTCGTGACTTCGGAGCAAAAGGCGCTGCCGATGGTGACCTTGAGTCTCTTGATCGAAGCGGGCTCGCGCCTCGAGCCCGCAGGCAGCGAAGGGCTCGCCAACCTTACAGCCGAGCTCTTGACCTACGGGACGAAAAACCGGACCGCTCTACAGATCAGCGACACGCTCGACTTTCTCGGCGCGACCCTCTCGACCGGCTGCAGCGAAGAGGTCGCTACGGTCAGCATGACGTTGCTCAAAAAGGACCTCGACGCGGGGCTTCAGTTGCTGGCGGAAATTCTCACCGCGTCGATTTTTCCGCCCGAGGAGATCGACCGGCAAAAGCAGTCGATCGTTGCCGCGATCCGGGCCCAGGAAGAGCAGCCCGGTCACATCGCCGAAGTCAAGTTCATGGAGGCGTTGTTTCCGAAAAGCCCTTACGGCCGTCCGGTGGAGGGCACGGAGGAATCCATCAGACGCGTCGCCCGCGAGGGCCTGATCGAATTCTACGAAAAATACTACCGTCCCAATCGCGCGATTCTCACGGCCGTGGGCGACGTTTCGGAGCAGGAGATTGTCGGTCGGCTCGGCCAAGCTTTCCGTTCTTGGGAAAAGGGCGCGGCCCCGGCGGAGGCGAGTTCGCTTCCCGCCGCCGGCACGGCAACGTACATCAAAGTGAACAAGGACCTCACTCAGGCCAACATCATCATCGGACACGAGGGCGTGCCGCGATCCCATCCGGATTACTACGCCATCCAGGTCATGAATTATATTTTGGGCGGCGGCGGTTTTTCGTCGCGCCTGACGGACTCGATTCGGAACGAGCGTGGCTTAGCCTATTCGGTCTACAGCGCTTTCCAGCCGGAAAAATACGCCGGCAGCTTCGAGGTCGCCATGCAGACCCGGAACGAGAGCGCGGGGGAGGCGATTCGCCTGGTGATCCAGGAAATCCGCAGGATTCGGGAGGAGGGCGTCACCGAGGAGGAGATTGGGGCGGCCAAGGACTATCTCATCGGCAGCTTTCCGTTGCGGCTCGATACCAACCGCAAGGTGGCCGGTTTCCTCTCCCAGGTCGAATTTTTCGGCCTGGGCCTGGACTATCCGGACCGCTATCCGGACATTATCCGCCGGGTCACAC
Organism: Binatia bacterium; assembly: GCA_041490745.1. Taxonomy (GTDB): domain Bacteria; phylum Desulfobacterota; class Binatia; order UBA9968; family UBA9968; genus JAJPJQ01. Next base: position 8,313 of record JBGPTS010000159.1, read on the forward strand.
GCGAGGACGTGCTCCGGGCCGCCAGATTATACCTCCAGCCGGACAAGCTGATCGTGGTGGTAGTCGCAAATCAGGCCAAAGCCGCGCTCAAATCTCCGCTTGACACGGGCAAGGGGCTATAGTAAAAAGTATTCAGTTCTCCCCCTCCAATTGGGGGCTCATGTTTGGGAAAGGCGACTCGCCCTATGAAAAAAGTCCTGGTCGTTGAAGACCATCCGGATATGCGAGAGCTCCTCGTCTGGCAAATGGAGTTGATGGGGTTTTCCGCCATTCCCGCCAAGCACGGTAAAGAGGGCGTTGAGAAAGCGGTTCAGGAAAAGCCCCAGCTCATACTCATGGACATCATGATGCCCGGCATGGACGGCCGGGAGGCGACGCGGCTCCTGCGCTCCAATCC
>JBGPTS010000160.1:0-8490 GCA_041490745.1 Binatia bacterium
CATCGCGGCGCGCCTGGCGGCAAACTCTTCGATCGCCGCGATTTCCCGGTCGTTGATCTCGACGGATTCCATTCTTGTTCGCCTTTCTATCTCGCGCGCGCGAGCCGCTCCAACGTGGCGCGCGCGCTTTTTGCCTTGTCCGTCTCGCCAAGCGCGGAGTATGCGTCGGCAAGCAGGCGGTAAATCTCCGGATTGAACGGGTTCAACTGAATCGCCGCTTCCAGATCGGCTTTGGCGGCGGCGAAATCTTTTTTCGCGTGGTGGAGCCGCCCCAACTGAACATACGTGCCGACGGAATCCGGATCCATTTCCAGCGCTTTTTCGAGATGCGGCAGCGCCTCCTCGTAGCGCGCCTGCTTGATGAGAACCCGCGCCAGCTTGTTGAGGATAATAGGAGAACGCGGACTCGCCCGCAAGGCGCGGCGGTACTCTTCGACGGCGGCCGACGGCCGGCCGCGCTCCAACATCTGATCGCCGATATGCGTGCGGTTGCGCGCGATCTCGGACTGGATCTCTTTGAGCTCGACCGTCTCCTCGTCCTCCTTCTGGCCTTCGACGACTTTCAGCCGGCGCACGCGGCTGCCTTCAATCTCTTGCAACTGCTTCGCTTTCAAGAATTCCTTCCAATCGGTCTCGAACGCGGCGTACGGTTTGGCCAAAATTTTTTCGATCGCTTCCGGCGTCGGCCGCGACTTGAGCTCGGACAATAGCGCGCGCATCGCGCCGTCTCCTTTGCGCTGCACCAGAAAATCCACCGCCGAAGCGGCCTCGGCGTAGGCGAGCTGGACCTCTTCCGGCGTCTCCAGATAAATCAGCGACGGCTCCATTTTTTTAAAGCCGACGAAACGATTTTTCGCCAACGCCTGGGCGAGCAGCGTCCGGTTCGACGGCGTGAGATAATCCGCCGCGGCTTTCGACTTGTCCGCACGCCGCCAGAGCGTCTCGAAATAGCGCGCCATGCCTTCATGCAGCCAGATGGGCGCTTTGTTGTCGCTCGCGGCGACGATCGCGTAGTGGAGATATTCGTGGCTGAGCGAGTCGAGCCAGCGGTAGCCCTGCGCGAGAACGCGGGGCGAGATGGTCATTATTTTATTGAACTTGCAGATGCCGACTGCGCCGGTCTCTTCGATGTCGCGGCGCGATAGCGTCGAGACGGCGTTGAACGCGAGCGAGTCGGGTGCGATCTCGACGCGCACCTTCGACGGCGGAAAATAGCCCAGCTCTTGGCCGAGCGCACGGTAACTTTTTTCCAGCGCGTCGATCGCGTACGGCAGCAGGATGCCGTCTTTCGCATCGTCGAGAAAGATAATGAAATGGTCGCTCTCGAAGCGCTTGAGCTTGCCGACCGTGTCGCGCGTGCGCTGCATCCTGAGCCGAAGCGCTTGACGCTCCTCGCCCCCGGAGTCGATCGCCAGCGCCTGCTCGACCAGCCGCGCGGCTTCGTCATAGCGTCCCTGGTAAAAGGCGACTTCAGCGCTCAAATCGAGCGCCGCGGCCGAACGGGAATTTTCCTTGACCAGCGCGGCCGCGATCCGCTCGGCCTCGGAGATGCGCCAGGCCTCCAGATATTCTCCGCCCTGCTTGACGCGCGGGTCCGGCTCGGCGCTCCAACCGAGGGGGCGGAGGGTCAAAAGCAGCGGCAGGATGGAAAGGAAAAAAAGTTTGGACTTCAACGCGAAACTACTCGGTGAGATTTTTAAAATAGCTTTCGATCTGTTCTTTCAGCCGGCGCGGCACGCCCTGCTTCAGCGCTTCGAGAATCTCCTCGCGGAAGCTGCGCGGCGCCTTGTAGTCTTCTTTTCCCGGCAGGCGGAATTTTTCCGTGTCGAGGCCGGTGAGGCCGCCTTCGACGTCGAACTCGGGAAACTGCGGCATGCCCGGCAGCGGCACCAGCTCGCCGGACGGCAGCATACGGCCCATGCGGAACAGGCGCGAAACCGCCATGCGGCCGAGCTGCCCGCGCTGGGCCAATTGCTGCATGGCGTTTTGCATCTGCTGCTGCGACTGCGAGAGCTGTTCGAGCGCCCGGCGCTCAGGCGGCACCGCGCCCTTCGAGTCGAGCTCGCCGAGCCGGCCCGCGGCGTTGCCCATCGAGCCGCCGGCTTCCTTTATATTGCGCGCGATCTCGGAGTCGAGCGCGGGAAAAAGCTGGAACAGCGATTCCAATTTTTCGTGCAAGTCTTCCGTTCGCTCCTTGAGCGTCCCCTGGCGGCGCGCGAGATCGCGCAGCCCGCTCCGTTCTTCGTCTTTCAGCGCCGCCGGCGGGATGCGCAATAGCGCATCCAATTCATCCTTAATGCCCTTCAAGCTCGCTTCGGCTTGCCCGGCCTTCGACTGCTGCTCGCGCGAGCGGGTTTTGCCCAGCTCTTTTTCCGCCATGCCTAAAATCTCGTCGAAGCCGGAGAAATTCTTTTTCAGCAGGCGGCCGATCATTTCCTTGACGAGATTGTTCACGGTCGCGTCGTCGAGCGCGTCTTCGCGCGGCCGGCCGCCGCTCTCCACGTCCGGAAAAAGCTCGGCCAGGCGCGCGAGTTCCTGATTCGCTTTGGCCATGAAGCGGTCGAGTTTCTCTTTGAGCACTTCGTCCCGCTCGGCAAGCGCTTTTTTGTTGGCGTCTTCCGTCTCCACCAAAATGTCCTGTTGCTCGCGCGCGATCTGCTGCAGTTCGTTCGCCGAGCGCATCATTTCCCCTTGCATCCTCCCCATCCCCGACGACATCGCCGACTGCTGCGCGCCCTGGAGCGCCGCGACCATCGACGCCATCTGGTTGAACAGCTCGCGCGCGAGCTGCATGGCGCCTTCGATGTCGCCCTGGGCGAGTTTTTTCCGAATCTCTTCGAGGGCGGAGAACATCTCGTTGAAGCCGAGGCCGCGCAACGCTTCGCTATTGACGAAATCGTCCGGCAGGCGCGACGCCATCTGGGACAGCGACTGCTGCAGCGAGTTCAAGAGTTTAGCCATCTCGGAGAGCTGCTTCATCACCGCGTCGAGATTTTTATCGCCGCTGCGAAGTTTTTCCAGCGACTCCAACAACCGCTCGTGGCCTTTCAGGAGGTCGCGCGCCGACGCGGCGAGCTCTTCGGCCTTGAGCCTTTTGCCGATCTCTTCCGAGAGCAGCGACATGCGCTCCAGCTCGGTGGAGATATCGTCGTGGAGCTGTTCTTTTTCCGCGCCGGCCGCCTGCTCCTGGCGCTTGAGCAGATCGTTCTTGGTGAATTCGAGATTGCGCTTGAGCGCTTCCAGATCCGACCATGTGGCGAAATCGGTCAAGCGGTCCTTCTCGCTCCGCTTCATGATCTCTTCGACGCTTTTCGCCGCGTCGTCGAGCTTTTTTTCGAACGCCTTCGCATCCGCCGGTTTTTCCAGATGCTCCGCCAGGAGATCGACCATGCGGCCGGAGAGATCGCGGATCGTGTCGGCGACCTGCTTGTGCTCGCCGCGGAGATTCTTGAGGCTCAAGCGGAACGCGCGCGAGATGCCGATCTTCGGGCCGGAAATCGTGTCGTTGTCCATCACCTCGACGTTGTAGATCGCCTCCTCGCCTTCGCCGAGTCCGAGCTTACCCAGGTCCCAGGCGAAGCGCTCCCGCAGGATCAGTTTTCTCGCGCCGTCGAGCTTGATCGGGATTTTTTCCAGCCGATCGCCTATCTTGACGACGAGAGCGGCTTCTTGAACGCCGAAATCGTCGCGCGCGGTGAACTCGATCGTGAGCGTCTCGTCGCCGTTCACTTCGAGATCTTCGTTCGGCCGGAGCAGCTCGACGGTCGGAAAGCCGTCCGGGCGTGCGTGGATGTCATAGGTAATGGGTCCGTTGCGGAAGCCGAGCGCGTCCTCCACCTGGATCTGATAGCGAGAGGATTGAAACAGAACGAGAGTGCCGGCGACCTTGTTGCCGTCGATTTTAAACGGCGCCTCTTTGCCCTGGTCGAGCACGAGCCTGGCCTTGACGACTTCTTTGCTGGTCGCGGCTTCGAGCCGGATCGTCGAGCCTTTCAGGCCTTCGATGTTGCCGCCCTGGATTTCAACCGCCGGCAAGCCGGTGTAGTGCGGCGGGTAGAGCGTCGCGCGGAGATTGCCGATCTCGGGCGGATCGATCGCTTCCAGCCGGTAAGCGAGCGATGAATACGCACCCGCGACGGCGCGATAGGCGCCGCTCTGCTTTACGTCCCGGAGCGTCGCGGTGAATTTTCCGCCGCCGATCGCTTCCATGGGAATTTTTTCTTCCGTTGCATTTTTTTCCTGGCCGTTCTCGCCCGAGCGGAGGAGCAGGTCCATCGATTTCGGCACGGCGCCGGACGCGGTCGCTTGCAGGACAACGGTCGAGCCGCGCGCGACGCGCGCGCCTTTGGGCGCGAGATCGATTTTCGTCTCGGACGGCGGGATGTCGCGCAGCGGATGGGCGAGCAGGCTGAAGGTGTCGCTCACCGCGGACGGGTTGAACAGCACGGCGGCCAGCACCGGAACGAAGAGAACCGCCAGCAGGCGGCCCTTGGCCGCGACCGGCTGGGTGTTGACCAGCTCCTCGGCGCGGAGCGCATGGACCTGGCGGCGCGTGGCGCGGAGGAGCGCCAGCACCATCGAGGCGGAGATTTCGGGCGGCGCCTTTTCGATCTGCGGATAGAGCTGGAGCGAATTGATCAGGTTGTTTCTCAACTGCGGGCATTTTTTTTCAATGTAAAGCGCCGCCCACTCATTCGAAACGCGCCGCCAGATTTGCGCCAGCGTCCAGCCGAGCGGCAGGATGACAAGCGCGGCGGCGAGCGCGCAATAGAGCGCGGGCGCGTATGGGAAAAAAGACTTGATCTCACGGACGCCGAAGCCGAGGGAGAAGAGCAGGACGAGGGAGATCCCGGTCAAACACAGTCCCTCCAGCCCTTTGACCGCTCGAAGGCGCCGCGTAAAGCGGCGGAGAAAAGCGGCGAGCTCGCTGTATTCTTCCTGACCCATAGGAATCTAACGAGGTCATATTACTATCCCGACATGATGTTGTCCATGCTGCCAGGACGTTTGCCGTCCGTGAGCCCGGGTGCCACTCTCCGGTCGATGCGATAAATCCGGCGGCTTGATCATTGGCAAGCCGTCTTTTGTTGTGGTATGCAAATGGTTTAATGCATCGGCGAAAATTTATTGGCGAAAGGAATACAGCGGAATGTTTGAACCAGCTACCGAGGAATACCACCTACACGAGGAATATGAAGACGACGAGAGCGATGCAGAGGTATCGATGGACGAAGAGCACCCGATGTGGCGCTCCGAGCGGATCTCGCTCACGTCGGTCGGCATCGACATCGGCTCTTCCACGTCGCACCTGATTTTTTCGCGCCTGCTGCTCCGGCGTCAGGGCATCGCGCTCTCCAGCCGCTTCGTCGTGGTCAAGCGCGAGATTCTCCATGAGTCGCCCATCTTGCTCACTCCCTACGTGGACAAGACCACCATCGACACCAACAAGCTCGGTGAATTTATCCATGAGGCTTACCGGACGGCCGGCTTGACGCCGAAAGACATCGACACCGGGGCGGTCATCGTCACCGGCGAAGCGGCGAAGAAGAAAAACGCCGACGCGATCGCCGAGCTTTTCTCCACCCAGGCGGGTAAATTCGTCTGCGCCACCGCCGGGCATAATCTGGAGGCGATTCTCGCCGCCTATGGTTCGGGCGCGGTGCATCTCACGATGCACGAAGGAAATAATTACACCGTGATGAACGTGGACATCGGCGGCGGCACGTGCAAGATCGCGATCACGCAGAACGGCAAGGTGATCGACACCTGCGCGGTGGAAGTCGGCGCGCGGCTCGTCGCGATGGACGAGCAGGGCAAGATCAATCGTCTCGAGGACACGGGCGTAAAGATCGCCAACCAGGCGGGCGTCGAGCTGGCGCTGGGCCGGACGATGAAAGAGGACGACAAGGAGAAAATGGCCGCGGTTCTCTGCGACTCGCTTTTCGAAGTGCTGGAGCGCGGCGCCCTCTCGCCGTTCGTTAAGAGTCTTTTGCTGACGCCGAATCTCGACTACACGGACCGCGTCGATGCGCTGATGTTCTCCGGCGGCGTCTCCGAGTACGTTTACGGTCTGGAAAACAGAAACCTCGGCGATCTCGGCAACCAGCTCGGAAGGCGCGTGCGCGAGCGGGCGGAGAAGCTCGCGGGCAAAATTCCTCTGAAACCGGCCGACGTCCGCATCCGCGCCACCGTTATCGGCGCGTCGCAATACACCGTGCAGGTGAGCGGCAACACGATTTATCTCTCACATGCGGACCTGCTGCCGCTCCGAAATCTCCAGGTCGTGACGCCGGAATTCGCGCAGCATGAGCCGCTCGCGCCGGCGGACGTGAAGGACGCGGTGCAAAAGGCTCTCCAGCGCTTCGACATCACCGACGGCGACCGTCCCGCGGCGCTGGCGCTCCACTGGGAGCTCGGCCCGTCCTATCCGCTGATTCGCAATCTCGCGCAGGGAGTGGCGGAGGCGATGAAAGAGCACGTGGACAAGGGCCAGCCGCTGGTGCTGGTCTTCGACGCCGACATCGCCAAGCTCGTTGGCAACATTCTCGAAAGGGAATTGCTGCCCGGTGCCGGCATAATCTCGATCGACGGCATCGATCTTAAGGATTTCGATTTCATCGACATCGGCGAGGAGCTGCCCGATGCGCGGGCGGTGCCGGTCGTGATCAAGTCGCTGATCTTCCGCCACACGGAAATGGGGCGGGGACACGTGCATCACCACGATCATCATGATTAGCTAGCAGCTTTCAGCGATCAGCAGTCAGCGAGGACAATCCGGAATTGGCGTTAGCTGAGCGCTGATAGCTGAAGGCTTGAGACATGAGATGAGAGAGATCCTGCCCGGCATCTTCACTTGGCCGTGGTTTTCCGAGCCGCACGGTTATAACTTCAACGGCTATCTGATCATTCATCCCGACGGCAATCTCTGCGTCGATCCGGTAGAGCCGGGCGAGGAAGATTTGGCGGAGATCGCGCGGCGCGGCGTGGCGCGGATTCTCATCACCAACCGGAACCACTCGCGCGCGGCGAATAAAATCCGCGCGCGCGCCGGCGCGCGCGCTGCCATTCATCCCGCCGACGCGCCGCACGCGCGCGCCCAGGGCGCGGAGCTGGACGACGACCTCAGAGTCGGAATGAAGATCGGTCCGCTGGTGGCGGTCGGCGCGGCGGGAAAATCTCCCGGCGAAGTCGCGCTGCACTGGCCGGAGCGAAAAATTCTCATCGTCGGCGACGCCGTGGTCGGCGATCCGCCTGGACGTTGCAAGCTTCTTCCGGAGAAAGTCATGGACGACCCGGCGCGGCTGCGCTCGAGCGTGGAGGCGTTGCTGGCACTCGACTTCGACACGCTGCTGCCCGGCGACGGCGAGCCGATTCTTCACGGCGCCAAAGCGCGGCTGCAAGAGCTGGTCGCCAAATTTCCCGCTTGATCTCGACCACCGCCCCCAAGCTTCTTTATCCCCGCCAACCGGCCCGATAATTGCTCTGAGAGGTGCCGTATCTCGCGCTGCGGAAAAAAATTGGCGGATCTGCGACGTATTTAGCGCCACAAACGTACAAAAAGTACCAAAGATTTACACTTTAGTGCCAACTGTTGTATCATAAGACGGCGTTTACGGAGGGGTTATGGATATCACGCAGTTACTCGCATTCGGCATGGAGCAGGGGGCATCAGACTGTCACCTGAGTTCGGGCGAGCCGCCGATGCTGCGCATCCACGGGGATCTCAAAAAACTCGACCACCCGGCGCTGACGAAAGAAGACGTTCACACGATGGTTTACGACATCATGAACGATGCCTTGCGCAAGACCTTCGAGGCGACCCACGAGGTCGATTTTTCTTTCGAGCTCGGCGACATCGCGCGCTTTCGCGTCAACGTTTTTATGCAGCGCAAGGGCGAGGGCGCGGTGTTCCGCACGATTCCGACGACAATCTTGACGCTTGAACAGCTCGGCATGCCGCCGATCCTCAAGCAAATCTGCGAGAAAGAGAAGGGGCTGGTGCTCGTCACCGGGCCGACCGGTTCCGGAAAATCGACCACGCTGGCGGCGATGATCGATTACCTCAACAACAGCTACGAAGGCCATATCCTCACCGTCGAGGACCCGATCGAGTTCGTCCACGAGTCGAAGAAGTGTCTGGTCAACCAACGCGAGCTCGGATTTCACACGCAATCCTTCGCCAACGCGCTCCGCGCGGCGCTGCGCGAAGACCCGGATATTATTCTTGTCGGCGAAATGCGCGATCTGGAGACGATTCAGCTCGCGCTCACGGCAGCGGAAACCGGCCATCTTGTCTTCGGCACGCTGCACACCTCCAGCGCGCCCAAGACGGTGGATCGCGTGATCGACGTCTTCCCGCCGACCCAGCAATCGCAGATACGCTCGCAGTTCGCCGAGTCCATCGAGGCGGTGATCACCCAGACCCTGCTCAAGAAAAAATCCGGCGACGGCCGCGTTCCGGCGCTGGAAATCATGACCGGCACGACCGCG
>JBGPTS010000161.1:0-8440 GCA_041490745.1 Binatia bacterium
AGATACGGCGCGTTGCTCATGCTCTCCATACCGCCGGCGACCACGATTTCCGCGTCGCCGAGGCGGATCATCTGAGCGCCGAGCATCACCGCCTTGAGGCCCGAGCCGCAGACTTTGTTGATCGTCGCACAGGGAACGCTATGGGGCAATCCCGCTCTGAGGGCCGCCTGTCGCGCGGGCGCCTGCCCGACGCCGGCCGAAAGAACGTTGCCCATGACGACTTCTTCCACTTGGGCGCCGCTCACGCCAGCTCCACGGAAAGCCGCTTCGATGGCGATGGCGCCCAGCCGAACGGCCGAGAGCGCGGCAAGCGATCCGTTGAGACCTCCGATCGGCGTCCGGGCCGCGCTGACGATGACCGCCTCTTTCATCGGCTTGCCGTGAGGAGATTCGAATCGGAAGTTGGAACAGCGCCGGCGTTTTTGCCGCTGCGGAAAAACGCCGCGCGGAGAAACTGCTCGACCGATTTACACAGCTCTTCAACCGGCGCTTCCGTGTCGATCGGCCGGTGCGCCGCCGAATCGGAAATCGGCTCGAAGGCTTCTTTTTGTTTTAAGTAAACCTGCCAATTGCCGTCCGAAACGTCGCGCCCCTCGCGCGCCCGCGCGACGAGTCTTTGGCGCGCCATATCCTCGCTCGAACGGCATTCGACGACGGCAACTTGCGCGGCGAACTTCTTTGCTGCCGCAAAAACGGCGGCGCGTTGCCCGGCCTTCTGAAACGTCGCGTCGAGAATCACGGCCTCTCCCGCGGCCAGAAGTTTTTCCGCTTCTTCCGTCATTTTGCGATATGCCCGGCCCGTGGTCGCCGGGCTATAGAGGCCCTCGCCATAGGAAACCGTGCCGTGCCGCTCCAAAGTTCCGGCCAGGCGCTTGCGCGTAACGTCCGAGTTGATCACCGGCGCTCCCAGCCGCCGGCTAAGCGCGCGCGCTAAAGTGGACTTGCCGGTGCCGGTAAGGCCGCAGATCATCACGACGAAGGGTTTCGACGGCTGCCACGTATAACTGTAAGCAAGATCGAAATAACGCGTCGCGTCCGCAGTGTGATCGGGAAAGAGCAAGGTGAACACCTTGGCCCGCACCAGCGCGCGATAACATTGATAAAAAGGCAAAAGCTTCGGGAGATCGAAGTCCTGCTCCAGATCGAGATAGCGCGCGAGAAATTCTTGCGCGTGTCGCTTTGCGCCCCGCGCTTCGAGGTCCATCAAAAGAAACGCCACTTCCGAGGCGACGTCGCAGCGCCGAAGCTGGGAGCTGAACTCGACGCAATCGAAAATCTGAATCCCTTCGGGAGCGAAACAGACGTGCTCGCAGTGGAGATCGCCGTGGACCTCGCGCGTGCGACCTTCGCGCGCGCGGCCGAGCATCAGCTCCGAGTGCTCGTCCAGAAAACGGTCGCCGAAGTTTCGGATCGCGGCCTGGGTCGCGCCGTCAACCGACCGGCCGACAAAGGGATCGAGGTCGGCGAGATTTTCTTGCCAAACTTTTCGAATCCGCGCCGGATATCCGCAGGAGCGGACCCTTCGGTTGTTGGCGGCCTCGGCGTGAAACGGGGCCAGGATCTCCGCCACCGCCTCCATCATCCGCGGCGTGACCTGGTCGCGCTCCAGAAGGTAATCGAGCATGCGCCTCTCGGGCAGACGGCGCATGACGAGCGCGTACTCGACCGGATGGGAGTCGCTGCCCAATTGCCAGCCGTGATCGTCGTGGGAGATCGGCAGAATGCCGAGATAAACCGACGGCGCGAGCCGTCGGTTGAGCCGCAGCTCTTCCTGGAGAAAAAACAGTCTTCGCGCCAGCGTGGAATAGTCGAGAAAAGAATAGCGCACGCTTTTCTTGATCTTGTAGGCCAGATCGCCGGCAAAAAACAGATGGGAGATATGCGTTTCGCGGTGTTCGACTGCGTCCGGTCCGTGCGGATAGAAAGCCGGGTCCCCCATCGCTCGCAACAGAGACGTTTCGGCGTCGTCGCGCGCTGAGACCTTGCCGTCTACCATTATCGTGTGTCCCGGCGACTGCATGAGGCTCCGCGACTAAAGTGGAGCAATTATGGTGCCAGGAAAACTCCGGCGAAAAAAATGCATTAAACGAAGACAAGAAGGCGCGCTATTCTTAACTTCGGGAAAGAATGGAAACGATCTTCTTGCAAATGAAAGGCGAAGGTCTCGGTAAAAATTTCTATTTACAGGAGGCCGGGCAGAAAGGTCCAAGCTATGAGGCACGCCAAGAACCGATCCTTCGACATGGCTCAGGACAGGCTGAGTGCAGGCGTACTTTTTTCAGTACGTCGAGCGAGGCGGATCGAGCGCAACGATCTTAACGCCCGCCCGCGGGTGTCTTGAAGGGCCGATGCGTGGGGACGAGGAGCATCAAGCGTTCTTCTGAATTTCTCTTAGAACTCTCGTGCCGCGTGATGCCGGACGTATCGTATCGGCCGGAGAGAGATCCGCGGGCGGGCTATGGTAGATGGGCCTTTATGGCTGGCCTGGGCTAGGAGATGCTGAGTTCTTCCAGCTTGCGATAGAGCGAGGAGAGACTGATGTCGAGGAGACGCGCGGCCTCTTTTCTATCCTGGCCGGCCTGCTCCAGCACGCGCAGAATGTGCTGTTTCTCATACTGCCTCAAGGCTTCTTTGAGATTCAGAACGAAAGGAGGAAGCGCCTCTTCCGCGTTCAACAAAGCCGCCGGCAGGTTCTTGAGCGTGATCCACTGCCCGTCGGCGAGAATCATCGTGTGCTCGATTACGTTGTCGAGCTCCCGCACGTTGCCCTTCCAGACGAGGGAACAGAGCGCGCGGATGACATCGGGCTCGGCGCCTTTGAAGCTCCTCTTCAATTCGGGATTATGCTTTTGAATCAGGTGCTCGATCAGGAGCGGAATGTCTTCGGGCCGCTCCCGCAGCGGCGGAATGTGAATCTCCATGATGTTCAGCCGGTAGTAAAGATCGTCGCGAAACCGCTTCTCCTCGACTTCCTTTTTCAGATCGCGGTTGGTGGCCGCCAGCACGCGCACGTCGATGCGCCGCGGGCTGGTGCTGCCGATCGGCAGGATTTCCTTCGCCTCGAGGGCGCGCAGGAGCTTGACCTGAAGATGCTGCGGGATCTCGCCGATCTCGTCCAAGAAAATCGTCCCGCCGCGCGCTTTCTCGAATAGACCTTCCTGATTGGCGAAGGCGCCGGTGAACGAGCCTTTCATGTGGCCGAACAAGAGACTCTCGAGAAGCGTCTCCGGCAGCGCGCCGCAATTGACCGGCAAAAAAAGCTTGTCGCTGCGGTCGCTGAGCGAATGGATCGCGCGCGCAACCAACTCCTTGCCGCTGCCGCTCTCGCCGGTGATCAACACCGTCGCCTGCGTCGGCGCGACTTTCTTGACCATCTCCAGGACGGTGAGCAACGGCCTGCTTTTGCCGATGATTTGATCGAAGCCGTTCTGCAACATACGTTAAATTTCTTCCGTGATCGCTAAAGCTGCTCGGACGCCGTTAATAGATCCGGATCGGCGCAATATTGCCGCAAAGCCGCCTTAAGTTTCTGTCGCTGCACGCTCGCCGGCACGCCCAAATTCTCCAGCGTCTGGGCGATTTTCGGCCCGCCCAACTGCAACAGCTTGCCGTAGATGACGTCGATCTCGGAGGTTTCGATCTCCAAAGCGATGCGAAACGCGTCCTCCACCGCGATCGACGGCGTGCCCGCGCCGAGGAAGCCTTGGATATGGTCCTTCAGGCGCTCGGCGGTCTCCCGACCGATGCTCGGATCGAACGTCTCGTCTTCGTAGTTTTGAATGACGATTTTACAGGCAAGGAGAATCAGAGCGTGCTGTTCCTCTTGCCGGGCCATTTCCCACCAGAAATCCCTCAGCTCCGGCCGGTCCAAAAAGAGATGGGAAAAACGAAAGTAGACTTTGCCGACGAGCCGCTCGACTTCGGAAAAGCTTTCCAGAGGATCGAATTGGGGTAACGCCATACGCTGTGCCTGCTTACATCCTTCTTATATCGTTCGGCTTTTGTTTTCAAATCAGCGCGGACTGCGAAAGATAAGAAAATCGACCAAAATTTTCCGAGCCGTGGGAATTTGCATTCTCCAGATAACGCGGGCGAGCCTGTCAACGAGGGCAACGTGCGACTGGCACTTTTATTGCGGACACGCTCGGTCCGAGGCGCACACATGCCCTATCATGACCTTCGCGCATATTTGGCGCGGCTGGAGGTGGCCGGCAAACTCCACCGTATCGTTCAGCCTGTCGACAAGGACTGGGAGATTGCGGCGGTGTCGAAAGTTGTTTTCGAAAAAATTCCCGAGGTCGAAAGGCCGGCACTCTTCTTCGAACAAGTCCGGGGCTTTGACGTTCCCGTTGTGACCGGAGCGCTCGGCGCCTCGCGCGCCATCTACTGTCTTGCGCTCGAGTGCGAGCCGGACGGGGTGCAAAAAAAATGGGCCGAGGCGCAACTCCATCCGATCGCGCCGGAAAAAGTCGCGAGCGGTCCGGTGCAGGAAAAAGTCTGGCTGCAAGATCAGGCCGACCTCACGCGTCTGCCGATTCCCATCTGGACCGTGGGCCAAGATCCGGCGCCTTATATCACCTCCGGCTACGTGACCACGGCCGACCCGGAGTCGGGTATTAGAAACGTGGGAACCTATCGCGTGCAGCTCAAAGGCCCGCGTAAGTTAGGCCTCTTCATCAATTATCTTCAGGGCGGCAGGGTTCACGTCGAGAAAAACAACAAGCTCAACCGGCCGACGCCGGTTGCGATAGTGATCGGCGCCGACCCGGTCATCGGCCTCGTCTCGGTGTCGCGCCTGCCGCAGGACATGGACGAGTTGGCGGTCGCCGGCGCGCTCCGCGGCGAAGCCGTGGACGTGGTCCGCTGCCGCACCGTCGATCTCCAAGTTCCCGCGACTTCGGAAATCGTGATTGAAGGGACGATCCGCGCGAACGAGGTCGAAAGCGAAGGGCCCTTCGGCGAATACACCGGCTACATGGGACCGAAGGCGATGTCTTACGTCGTGGATGTGAGCGCAATCACGCATCGGGAGCGGCCGATCTTCCAGGCTTTTATCAGCCAGATGCCGCCCAGCGAATCGAGCTGCATCCGTTCGATCGGCAGAGAAGCGACGCTGCAGAAACACTTGACCGAAGCGCTCGGCCTTCCGGTGCGCGACGTTCATCTGCTCGAAGCCGGCGGCGGCGCCGCGTGGCTCGTCATCGCGCTCAAAAAAAATCATCCGGCCCAGCCCCGCACCGCCATGTGCGGCGCGTGGAGCTACGCGCCGCAGTTCGGCAAGATCACCGTTGTCGTGGACGACGACATCGACATCCGCGACATCAACAGCGTGCTCTGGGCGGTTTCCTTCCGCATGCAACCGGAGAAAGACGTCGTCGTCATGCCCGGCATGGCCGCGGTTCAGCTCGATCCGTCGCAGGCGCCCGCCGCAGTGCCGCAAGAAGATATCTCGCGCCGCATCTCCTCGAAGCTCGGCATCGACGCGACGCTAAAGCACGCTTTTCCGCCGGTTGCGGTGCCGCCAAAGGAACATCTCGACTTAGTCCGCAAAAACTGGCAAAGCTATGGCTTCTGAGGCGCGCTTACCATGAAATGTTGCACCGATGTGGGCGGGACTTTTACCGATTGCCTGGTACTCGACGATCGGGGAGAAGTCCACGCTTTCAAGTCGTCCACGACGCCCGACGATCCCACCCGCGGTCTCATCAACGCGCTCGACAAGGCGGCGCGCTTTTTTCGCATGGAGCTGCCCGAGTTCATGTCCAACGTGCATCTGCTCATCGCTCACGGAACCACGCTCTCGACCAACGCGCTGCTCACCGGCAAGATCGCCAAGGTCGGCATGCTCAGCACAAAGGGATTTCGCGACACGATCGAGATGCGGCGCGGCTATAAGAATATCAGGACTTCGCGTTTCAACGTCTTCGTGCCGCCCTATAAGCCGCTCGTGCCGCGCACACTGCGCATGGCGGTGGAGGAGCGGATGCTCTACACCGGCGAAGTGTTGACGCGGCTCAACGAAGAAGACATCTACAACGGCATCCGCAAATTCAAAGAGGAGCGAGTCGAGGCGGTGGCGATCTGCTTTCTTCACAGCTACGTCAATCCGGCGCACGAAAAGCGGGCGCTGGAAATTTGCCGGAGCGAGATGAACGGCGCTTATATCACGGCGTCGCACGAGGTCCTTCCGGTCTATCGCGAATACGAGCGCTTCAGCACGACGGTCGTGAGCGCCGCCGTCGGGCCGATCACCGCGCGCTATCTCAAGGCTCTGCACGAAAAGCTGGGCGAGATCGGCTTCAGAGGAACCCTCTACATGGTGCAGGGAGGCGGCCTGGTTCAGTCTGTCGATGAATCGTCGCGCCGCGCGGTCACGCTGATCGGTTCGGGCCCCGCCGCCGCGCCCGCGGGAGCGATCCGGCTCGGCCAATCGATCGACAGCAACAATTTATTTTCCATCGACATGGGCGGCACCAGCCTGGATGTGTGCCTGATACGCGACGGAGAGATTCCGACGACGGATTACAATTGGGTCGGCGACGAGCGCGTGGCGACCAAGATGGTCGATGTCCCGAGCGTCGGCGCCGGAGGCGGAAGCATCGCCTGGATCGATTCGCTCGGCCTGCTCAGAGTCGGGCCGCAGAGCGCCGGCGCCGATCCCGGTCCTGCCTGTTACGATAGGGGAGGCGCCGAGCCCGCGGTGACCGACGCGGATTTGGTTTTGGGCTATGTACCGGCGGACTATTTTCTCGGCGGCGAAATGATTCTCCGGCGCGACCTGGCGGAAAAAGCGATCCAAGCCGTCGCGGCGCCGCTCGGTCTCGATGTCCCGACGGCCGCCAAGGCGATCTTCGCCACGGTCAATTCTCTGATGGCCGACAAGATGACGGAGATCTCGACCAAGCGCGGCTACGACGTGCGCGATTTCGCGCTGGTCGTGGGCGGCGGCGCGGGGCCGGTTCACGGCGCCTATCTCGCCGACCTTCTGGAAATCCCTACCGTCATCGTCCCGCGCTACGCGGCGACCTACAGCGCCTTCGGCATGATGAACATGGAAATCGGAAAAGATTTCGCCCGCTCGCTCATCTCACGGAAAAGCCTGCTCGATCTTAAGCGCGTCAACGCGCTCTATGCGGAGATGGAGTCGGAAGCGCGCGCAGTTCTGGCCGAGATCGGCATCGCCGAGCGCGACACGGTGTTTCGGCGCTCGATGGAGATGCGTTACGTCGGACAGTTTCACGAAATGGAAGTGTTCGAAGTGCCCGCCCGGGAGATCGGCGCGAAAGATCTCGACGAGATCATCGAAGCTTTCCACCGGCGCCACAAGGATCTTTTTACTTTCAACATGCCCGGGCGCGAGATCGAGTTTCTCAACGTCCGCCTTAAAGCGACCGCGCGCCAGGAGCCGCTCAAGCTGGCGGAGATTCCGCGCGCGGCCGGCGACGCGGCTGCGGCGCTGAAACGGCGCCGCGCCGTTCTCTGGGATCTCGCCAAGGGTTACGAAGAGACGACGGTTTACGACGGCACCAAGCTCGCGTGCGGCCACAAAATTCCCGGCCCGGCGGTGATCGAAGAACCGGCGACCACCGTGGTCATCCCGACCAACTACGTTTGCGCGGTGGACAAAATTAAAAATTACATTCTTACCCGGCGTTCCTAAGGACGATGCGGCATGTACAGAGTATCCGTCGATGTCGGTGGCACCTTCACCGATTGCCTCGTGCTTGGCGAGGAAGGCGAACTCAGGCAGTTCAAGTCGCCCACCACGCCCCATGACCCCTCGCTCGGATTTTTAGCTTGCCTGGAAAAAGCGGCGAAAGATTTCCGCCGGCCGCTCGCGACGTTTCTCGCCGACGTTGACCTGTTGATTCACGGCACGACGCTGGCGACCAACACCTTGATCAACGAAAACGGCGCCAAAACGGGCCTCATCACGACCAAGGGATTCCAGGACGTGATCGAGATTCGCCGGGGATATAAAAACATCCGCGCCTCCATGTACAACGTGTTTGTGCCGCCCTATAAGCCGCTGGTGCGGCGGCGCCACCGGCTCGAAGTCGAGGAGCGGGTCTTGGATTCGGGAGAAATTCTGACTCCGCTGAACGAGGAGGAGGCGCGCACGGCGGCCGCCCGGCTCAAAGAAGCCGGCATGGAATCTATCGCGGTTTGCTTTCTTCATTCGTACGCCAACCCCCGCCACGAACAACGGGCCGCCGAAATCGCGCGCGCGGCTTTCGTGGTGAGCCCGTCGAACCACGGCGGCTACGTCACCGCTTCCCACGATATCCTGCCGGTCTGGAGAGAATTCGAACGCTTTTCCACGACGGTGGTCTCCGCCTATGTCGGTCCGGTGGTGGAGCGATATCTAACGGCCTTGGTAAAGCGCCTGGAAGAGTCCGGGTTCAAGAAGAATCTTCTGCTGATGCTTTCCAGCGGCCTG
>JBGPTS010000162.1:0-8216 GCA_041490745.1 Binatia bacterium
CATCCTTTTCCGGTTAGTGAGCGAGTTATTTTGAGATCGGGTAGCCCTCCCGCAAAATGAATGCCAAGCTGGAAAGGCGCGTCTTGGTGCAAGATTGTTGGACGGAATTTTCCAGCGGTAGGAAAAATGCCGGCCCACTTCTATTTTCTAAGAATACGTCTTTAGATTGCTCGACGCTTGAATCGAGTCGCGAACAATACCGTCTTACGACAGGCACGCCCACAGATCAGATGCACTAGCGGATACTCCGGCAGGTGGTAGCCGAATGGTAGCAGCTCAAGCAGAGACACGGGCGGAGGGCGCGTGGAAATTATCGAAGACTCTGGCGCGCCCGGAGGGATTTGAACCCCCAACCCTCAGATCCGAAGTCTGATGCTCTGTCCAGTTGAGCTACGGGCGCCGGGATTATTTTAGGTCTTCTTCGCCGATTTTACCGGCGGAAGGGGCTGTTGCGGGAGCGCGCGCCACGGTAGCGTTTTCCTTCCGGCAATGGTCGGCGCTGGCGAATCCCGCGCCGTAGCCGGCGACCTGATAGAGAATGCCCAAGAGCGGGCTGCCGAGCGCGCTCGCCGCGACGAAGCCGACGACGCTGCCGACGGTGCCGCCGGCGCGCGCACGGTTGAGCCAGGTCGGACAATGGCGCGCGGGCGGCGCGTCCGCCGAAGCCGTCTGCGCGGGCGTTCCGGTGGAATTTACCGGCGGCCGGAGACCGTAGCGGCCGTTGGTCGGCGCACAAGCGGCGACGAGCAAAACACACAGCGTAGATATTTTAAGAACTCGCATGCGGTTCAACGTCTCCGTCGCGCCCCGCTCTATGGGAATCGAATCACGCGCATCCCCTTCTCACCGAAGAAGCGTTCCAACCCTCGGGGAATTTCCCGATCGGTGAGCAAGAGCGAGCGCTGCGGCAAATAATAGCCGGTCACCGCCAGCGCCAATTTATCTTTCGGGCCCCGCTCATTCGCTTGAAAGCGTTGCTCGCGATAGGTCGCCGATTCGCCGACGGCGAACAAGAGATACGCGATCAGCTCGCGCGCCGAAGCCTTGGCGATGTCGAGCTCGACAACTTGCACTCCCTCGTCCTTTTGCAGCGCGTTCTTGACCTCGTCGCCGAGCGGGCGGAAGGAAAGCGCGACTTTTTTTCCGCCGTGCTCGAACAGACGGTCGGCCTTCGCGTCAATTCGGATGCCGTCGCGCAGCGTGACGGAAAATTGTCCGTCGCTCGTCGAGGCGATTCCGTAGTCTTTGAGAAATGCGTCCACGAGAGCGACGCCGCCGGCCGGCCATTTTTCAATCCGAAACGATGCCGGGCTGCCGGCCGGCGCCGCGCCGGTCGCGGTCGCCGCAGTTCCCGCCGACGGCAGCAGAATTTCTTTCAGGCTCATGCCCTTGAGCGAAAGGTAGTCCTTGAGATAGTCCGGCGTCTGTCCCTGCGCGTCGGTAAGACTGATCACCATCACCTGCGCCACCGCGCCACCTGCATCCGGCGCCGTCACCATCCATTCGCCTTTCACTTGCACGGCCACGCCGCTGTCCTGAACCACGACCGGTTGGTTCGACGGCAGGCTCTGAAAGCCCAAGCGCGACAACACGCCGGCGATCGCTTCGTGCAGCGAGGCGCCCTTATTCACCGAGACGATCGGCAGCGACGGCGCGTCCGTTTCCATCCGCGAGCGCAGCGCAGCGCTGATTTTATTTTGCAGGTCGAGAATCACTTTTTTCCCCTTGGCGTCCTGGATCATCGGATAGGCGCCGCGGTCGATGTGAACCGTCCCTTCGCGCAACGGCACGACCTCTTCGCCTTCGCGGCTCGTCTCGCGTCCCAGAGCTTTCATCACCGACTCCAGCACATCGAGATTCTCCTGGACGGGAATTTTTTGCCCGTAGTCGAGACCGACGATCCGCACCGGCTCTTCGGCCGGTGTGACGACGGTCTGCTCCGCCGTCGCCGCGGCGCCGCCGGGTAGCCGAAGCGTTTCTCCGGCCAACAACGTATCCCAATTTTTCTTCTTGGGATTGAGCGCCTTGACCTGCGCAACGGCTTTGGGCAGATCCACTCCCTTGATGCCGAGCTGCTCGCGCAACACTTTGTAGAGGTGATCGCCCTTTTTGACCTGATACGTCCGCCCGCCTTCAATCTTCGTCGGCGCCGCTTGAGCCTGCTTCGCGGTCGCATCGGGAGCGGCAGGTTTCACTCCCAGCGCCTCATCGGGCTGGATCGGAATGAAGAGCATCTCGCCGACCTGGAGCACATCGGGCTTTTTGAGTCCGGGGTTAAGCTCGCTGATCAAGATCACGTAGCGGCTGAAACGTTTTTCCGGCAGGCCCTTTTCGATGACGAGAATCCGCCACAGCGTGTCGCGCGGGCGGACCACGCGTTCTTCACCCTCGACTTTTCTGCCTTGATACTCGCGCGTGCGCACCGTACGGCGAAGTTCCAGCTGCGCCGGCGCTTCCTGGCCGCTCCGAGCCGCCTGCTCTTCGGCGCGCGCTTCCGAGAGCAATGAAACGCCGCACGCGAGAGCCGCGGCGATTTTCGTCGCGCGGCGGCCGAAACCGATTACTGCTGCCATAAGAGACCCTCCGAAAATGTCGCGCAATCGATGCGGTCAGAGGTCGGAAACGAACGCGCGTGAGCCGGGCTGGAGCCGCCGCAATCTGCGTCGACGTCAATCTCGCCGCAAATTTCCCCTGCGCTTGAAGGGATCGAAGGCTCTTTTGTTTTGGAAAGGATATTGTCGATGTCCAGCCCCATGGGCCTTTTCTCTCCCATTTTACGGATTGGCGGCAGATTTGCAAGGGAAGATGATAAGGAAAGAAAGGAAGAGTTGCGTTCGCTCTCTCGCCCTTGCGGAAAAAAGCAAAAAAGAATAACAAGAACGAGAAATGAATTTTGCCAAACCGCACAACGATCTGCGCGAGCACCTCGCCGCGCTCGAAGCCGCCGACAAGCTGGTTCGCGTGCGGCGCGAGATCAACAAAGACACCGAGCTGCATCCGCTCGTGCGCTGGCAGTTTCGCGGCTTGAAAGAAGAACAGCGCAAGGCGTTTCTGTTCGAGAACGTCGTCGATTCGAAGGGACGCAAATATACGAGCCCGGTGCTCGTCGGCGGACTCGCGGCGTCGTCGGCGATCTATTGTCTCGGATTGAAATGCGAGCCGGAGGAAGTCGCCGATCGTTGGATCTACGCAATGGATCACTTGATCGAGCCGGAGATCGTGAGTTACGGCCCGGTGACGGAGGAGATTCACACCGGCAGCGATCTCTTGGCGCGCGGCGGCTTCCACGAATTTCCCATTCCGATTTCCACGCCGGGCTTCGACAACGGCCCCTATATTACAGCAGGGCATTGGATAACAAAGGACCCGGAAACCGGCCGGCGCAACGTCGGCAACTATCGCGGGCTGATCAAAGGCGCGGCCTGGAGCGGCCTCATGTCCGGCACGCCGCAGGATCTCTCGCGCCACTGGGAAAAATGCCGGCAGCGCGGCATTCCGCTCGAAGTCGCCGTCGCCGTCGGCACGGTGCCCGCGGTCTCTTTCACTGCGACGCAAAAAGTTCCGCCGGAGATGGACGAGCTGGCACTGGCCGGCGGCCTCGTCGGCGAGCCGGTAAAGCTCGTCAAATGCCGCACCGTCGATCTCGAGGTTCCCGCGACTGCGGAAATCGTTTTCGAAGGAATCATCCCGACCAATTGTCTCGAAGAAGAAGGGCCGTTCGGCGAATCGATGGGCTATGTCGATCCGCGCACGCTCAGCAACGTCTTCGAGCTGACCGGCGTCATGCACCGAAAAAATCCCATCTGGGTTTCGATTATCAGCCAGGTGACGCCGAGCGAAAGCTCGAAGATCAAGGCAATGGGCATGGCGACGCTGATACTTCGCCACCTCAAGCAAAAAGGTTTTCCGAGCGTTCTCGAAATTTCTCTCATGGAGCCGCTGGTGAATTTGCGCCCGTACGTCGTGCTCAGGATGAAAAAGAGAGACGATCAGGATCCGTGGAACGCCATGGACGCGCTGCTCGCCTACGGCGACCGCGTCGGCAAACTCGTCATCGCCGTGGATGAGGATATCAATCCGCACGATCCGGTCGCGGTCACGTGGGCGATCACGCACCGCTCGCAGCCGCACAAAGATATTAAAGTGGTCGGCAACCGCCCTTTCGGCGCGACACCGATCGGCATGGTCGCCAAGCATCCGTCGAGCCGCTACGACAACTCGGAGTCGTCGCTTCTGATCGACGCGACGCGGAAATCCGACTTCCCTCCTCTCTCGCTGCCGAAAAAAGAGTATATGGAGCGCGCGCGGCAAATCTGGGAAGAGCTGGGGCTGCCCAAGCTCGAGCCGCAGGCGCCGTGGCACGGCTATTTTCTCGGTCTCTGGCCGGAAGCGCTTGACGAAGAGGCGCGTCTCGCGGCGGCCGGCGATGCCGATCAAGTCGGCGAAAAACTCCGCGCCACGCGCGTGCCCGTCGGCGAAGGCGAAACGCTCGGTTCGATGCGGGCGAAATGGGGCAAGACGCACACGGGAAGATCGGAATAATCGTGACGGGCGATGTCTACGCGTTCTTGTCATGCCCGTGGCGCAGAGCCTAAATTTTATTAGGAGAGATGCTTCGCTACGCTCAGCATGACACCAAAATGCAACCGCTGTCCGAAATGTCATCCTGAACGAAGTGAAGGATCTCTCCGAAATATCTGAAGGCGTTACAGCATGAAACGCCCCGTCACTTTGAACGTCAACGGCGAATCTTACGAACTCGAGATCGAGCCGAACCGCCTGCTGCTCCACGTTCTCCGCGAGGAAATCGGCCTCACCGGAACCAAAGAAGGTTGCAGCATCGGCGTCTGCGGCGCGTGCAGCGTGACGGTCGACGGCCGTCTCGTCAGCTCGTGCTTGACGCTCGCCGTCGGATGCGATGGAAAAGAAATCGCGACCATCGAGGGACTCGCGAAAGACGGCGTCCTGCATCCGCTGCAACAAGCGTTCATCGACTACGGGGGCCTCCAGTGCGGCATCTGCACGCCGGGACAGATCATCGCAGCCAAAGCTCTGCTCGACGAGAATCCGCATCCCACTGAAGAGGAACTCAAAGAATGGATGTCCGGCAATCTCTGCCGCTGCACCGGCTATTACAAAATTTTCGAGTCGATCATGGCCGTCGTCGACAATCAGGTAACGACGGCGCCGCGCGCGGGCAAACCGGCTCACGAGGCGAAGATCCAAAGTCTCGGTGTATATAAAAGCAGGTAAGCATTCAGCGATCAGCTCTCGGCTAAAATCTTTTAACTCCGAGCTGAACGCTGACAGCTGATTGCTATTGAGCTAAAGAAAATGGCCAAAGCAGAAAAGTATTCCGTCGTCGGCCAACGCGTCAGGCGCGTCGAAGGCTATGAGAAAGTGACCGGCGAATCCCGCTACATCGCCGACATCGTCCTGCCGCGCATGTTGATCGGGAAAGTTCTTCGCAGCCCCTACCCTCACGCGCGAATTCTCAACATCGACACGAGCAAGGCGGAAAGGCTCCGCGGCGTGCGCTGCGTCGTGACGGCCGAAGATACGATCAAAAAACCCTGGGGCGCGTTTTTCGCCGACCAGTATCCCCTCTCCGTCGGCAAAGTGCGTTACGTCGGCGAAGAAGTCGCGGCGGTCGCCGCGATCGACCGCGAAACGGCCGAAGAGGCGCTCGATTTGATCGAGATCGACTGGCAAGTCCTCCCCGCCGTCTTCGACGCCGAAGAGGCGATGCGGGAAGGCGCGCCGCGAATTCACGAAGACCGAGAAAGCAACGTCGCCATGGTGATCGACGTCGAGCGCGGCAACGTCGAGAAGGCCTTCGCCGAATCGGATCTCGTCGTCGAAGACACTTTCCAGAGCGCGCCGCAGTGGCACTGCGCGATCGAGACGATCGGCAGCGTCGCCGAATATTCGCCCTCCGGCAAGTACACGATCTACATGAACACGCAGACGCTGTTCAACGCGCGCTACCGGATCGCCGCGGCGCTCGGCGTGCGCGAGACCGACGTGCGCGTGATCCAGAGCGCGGTCGGCGGCGGCTTCGGAGGCAAATCGTGCGACGATAACAACGCTCTGGTCGCCGCGATCCTCGCGCGCAAGGCCGGCAAGCCGGTGAAACTCATCAACACGCGCGAAGAGGAATTTCTCGCCGGCAGCCGCCCGCGCGTCTTCATGAAAATCTACGTCAAGATGGGTTTTAAGAAGGACGGCAAAATCAGAGCCAAGCAAACGCGCGTGATCGCCGACAACGGCGCCTATTCGGCGAAGGCGCCGGCGATCACCGGCGTCGCCGCCCTGCGCCACGACACCTGCTACAAATACACGGACGTGAAGACGCAAGCGTATCTCGTTTACACCAACAAGATTCCCACCGGCGCCTTTCGCGGATTCGGCAATCCATCCGCCGAGTGGGCGGTCGAGCAGGCGATCGACAAGGCGGCGCATGAGCTTGGGATCGATCCGCTGGAAGTTGCGCGCATCAACGCCGCCGAGCCGGGCTACGTCTCGCCGCACGGCAACCGCGTGATCAGTTGCGAATTGAAGCAGTGCATCGACATGACGGAAAAGATGATGGACTGGAAGAAAAAGCGCGCCGATAAGAAACCAAATACGGGACTGGGACTCGCTTGCACCGTCCACGTCAGCGGCAAGCGACACTTCGGCGATTACGACGGGAGCTCGGCGACAATCAAGATCAACGAGGACGGCAAGGCGCTGATCCTTAGCGGCGAGGGCGAGGCGGGCCAGGGCTGCTTCACGACGATGTGCGCGATCGCCGCCGAAGAGCTGGGCATTCCGATCGAGGACGTGGAGATTTCTCAGGCCGACACCGATCTCACGACTTTTTGCCTTGGCGCGTTCGCCAGCCGCCTGACTTACATCAGCGGCAACGCGGTGCGCGACGCGGCATCTAAAGTGAAACAGCAACTCTTCG
The DNA here is from genome assembly GCA_041490745.1 of Binatia bacterium. Taxonomy (GTDB): domain Bacteria; phylum Desulfobacterota; class Binatia; order UBA9968; family UBA9968; genus JAJPJQ01. The sequence goes on from JBGPTS010000162.1 coordinate 6,953, forward strand.
AGCAAGCGGCGGGAATGCTCGAAGCGAATCGGGAAGACCTCGTCGCGCGCGACGGAAAGATTTTCGTCAAAGGCGCGGAGCAGAAAGCGCTGCCGGTCGCCGATGTGGCACGCGCGCGGCTGTTCCGCAACGGCGGCGCGCCGATCGTGGCGTCGGGAAAATTCGACGCGGACTCCGTCTTGCAGGACTCCACGCGCTACGGCAACGAATCGGGCGCGTACAATTACGGCTGCCAGGCCGTCCAGGTCGAAGTCGATCGCGACACCGGACAGGTGAAAATTCTTCAATACGTCGCGGCATCCGATTGCGGGACGGTGATCAATCCGATCGGCGCCGAAGGACAGGTGGAAGGCGCCGTGGCGCAAGGCATCGGTTATGCGTTGATCGAAGGGCTGCGCTTCGACGAAGGCCGACCGGTGAATCCGAATTTTTCCGACTACCGCATTCCATCGATGCGCGACATGCCTCCGCTCAAACACGGCTTCGCCGATTCGTACGAGCCGACGGGCCCCTTCGGCGCGAAAGGCTTGGGCGAGCTCGGCATGGACCCGACCGCGGCGGTCATCAGCAACGCGGTCTTCGACGCCGTCGGCGTGCGCGTGAAAACACTGCCGATCACGCCGGAGAAGGTGCTCAAAGCTCTCAGCGATCAGCAATCAGCCGTCAGCAAAAACAATCCGAAGCTGAAAGCTGACCGCTGAATGCTGAAAGCTATTTTATGGTGAGATTCGACTACTACGAACCGCAGAGTATCCCCGACGCCTGCGCGCTGCTCGCGCAGCACGGCGAGGACGCCAAGCTCATTGCCGGGGGCACGGCGCTGCTCATCTGGATGCGCATGAAGCTGTTGAATCCGCGCGTCGTCGTGAGTCTGGCGAAAATTTCCGCTTTCGATTCGATCCGCTTCGATCCGAAAAGCGGCCTGGCGATCGGCGCCGGCGCGCGCCATCGCGACATCGAGCTTCACCCCGCGGTGCGGGAGCATTATCCCCTCTTGCACGAAACCTTTCGCAAAGTCGCGCAGCCGCGCATCCGCAACATGGCGACGATCGGCGGCAACCTCGCTCAGGGCGACCCGATGACCGATCCGGGCGCGAGCCTGATCGCTCTCGACGCCGAAGCCGTGCTGGTCTCAGCCAACGGTAAGAGAACCGTTCCGTTGGCGGAATTTTTCGTCGATTACTACCAGACGGCGACTCAAGCGAGTGAAGTCTTGACAGAAATCCGCGTGCCGCCGCCAGTTGCCGGGCTGCGCTGGTCGCAC
>JBGPTS010000163.1:0-8208 GCA_041490745.1 Binatia bacterium
AGATCGTCAAACGTCAGCGTGTTCGGAAACGGCCCGTCCTCGCCTTCGAAGGCGATAATGTAGGCGAGCGACGGGAGCTGGCCTTTCAAATTCAAGACTCTCCCGACGCCGCTTGCGTCTTCGACAAAAACTGCGCGCGCGCCGGAGTGGCCGAGGAGCCTGATAATCATGGAATCGGAAAGACGCGGAGAGACGACCACGTTGGGCAAACCGCCGGCGAGGGTCGCCATATCGGCGCAGAGCCACTTCAAGCGATTCTCCGACAAGATCATGACCCGATCGCCCGGCTTTAGACCGAGCGCGTACAGTCCGAGAACCGCGTCGCGGACTTTTGCGCCGAAATATTTCCAGGAGATTTCTTCGAAGCGGCCTCCCCGCTGCAGCTTGATAAACGTCCGCTCTCCCAGTTGGGCGACGCGCTGAAAAAAAAGCTCGCCCAAATGGCGCTGGCCTTGAGGAGAAAACTTCACGCTTGCTTCCATCGTTTTATTTTACCAGAGCGAACAGCGGCGGATCGTACTTCGAGCGCCCGGGCTGTTCGACTTGCTTGAGGCCGCGAATCTCGCTGCGATGTGCGTGAGCGTACAAGACCGCCTCGGCCGCGTCGTCCATGTGGCCCTGGAGATAACGCCGCGCCGGCACCGCCAGGCGCAACAGCTCGACGCCGCGTTCGCGCTGCTGCTGTGTCAGCGGCGGGCCTTTGGTCGCGCGAATGCCTGAGATCGCAAAGATATAAGCCGCCAGCGCTTCGGCCGGATGATGTTCCGGCGCCACGTCCGGAAGAAAACTCCGAGCGTCGATAAACACGCCGTGTCCCGCCGCCGGGCGCAAAACCGGCACGGTGTCGCTTAGCCGCCGCCAGAGATATTCCACCTGCGCGACGCGGCTTCGAACGTAAGTCGGCGCGGAAAAAATCTCGCCGAGCGACAACGCCAGACTCGCAATGGCGCCGGCCGGCGGCTGCCCGCCGTCGAGCAATTGCTGGAACGAGGCCTTCTGATAAAGCTTTTCATCCCGCGTCGCGATGAAGCCGCCGAGCGGCACGAGAAAATTCTTGAGCGCGCTGAGCGTCATGCCGTCGGCGAGCGCGCAGGTCTCGCCGACGATTGCCGCGATCGAGCGGTCTTGATAGCCCGGCTCGCGCTGCTGGATGAAATAACTGTTCTCCAGAATTCGGCAGGCGTCGAGGAACAGGGGAATTTTCCACGTTCGGGCCAAGGACGAGATCTCTTTTAAGTTGGCGAGAGAAACCGGATGGCCGCCGCACGAGTTCACGCAGAGCTCGACGTAAATACACGAGACTTTCTCCGGTCCGTTTTCTTTGACGGTTTTCTCCAGTTTGCGAACGTCGAGATTGCCTTTGAACGGCGCGTCGGAAAAAAGATCGTGCGCCGCGTCGCCGATCACATCGGCGACTTTGGCGCGGTTCGATTCGATATGATAGCGCGTGGAGGGAAACAGCATGTTGCCGGGAACGATCGTGCCTTCTCTGACGTTGAGCTTCATCCAGATGCGCTCGGCGGCCCGGCCCTGGATGCAGGGAAGAACGTGGGGAAAGCCGAAGATCTCGCGGCAGCGCGCCGCGAGTGCCGCAAGGCCGGCATAATTCGCCGGCGCCGTGGCGTCGGGATTTCCGCCGCCGACCAGCGCCGCGACTTGAGAGACGCTCGGCGCGCTGACGGCGCTGTCGGTTTGAAGATCGACATAGACCAGTTCCTGCGGCAACAGCTCGGTGTTCTGCCCGGCGCGTTCGAGCGCCGCCACGCGCTCCTCCGCAGTCGTCGGCCGGAGAATCCGCGCGACCGCGATATCGTAGGGAACGGAAAAGCCCTCGCTTTTAGCTCTATCCTTCATGCCGTTTCATTCTTGGGGCTCGATAACATCGGGCCTTGCCCGCGCATGAGATCGGGCGATCGCTAAGCGCCGCCCGCGCGGCGCCGCTGCGGTTTCGTCGCGACGTCGCCGTCGAGGAAATCTTTCGCCTTGCCGAGAATATCGCGCTCCGTGGGATAAGCGATTTGCCTTTGCGCTTCGGTCAAAGGAAACCAACAGGCCTCTTCGACTTCCTGATCGTGCCGGGCCACGTCCCCTCTCGAGTAGCGGATCAAATAAAAATAAACCCGCTTGAAAATCTTGACGGCTTCGCCGTCTTTCGTCTTGCTCGTGTACCAATAGGTGATATCATCAAGTTTTGCAACTATTTTTCCTTCGAGTCCGGTTTCCTCGCGAACTTCCCGGAGCGCCGTTTCTTGCAGCCCTTCGCCCTCTTCCACTTGCCCCTTGGGCAGGCCCCAGCGGTTCCGAATCCGGATCAGGGCCACTTCGACAACGCCCCGGTTCTTTCGGTAAACGACGCCCCCGGATGAAATTTCTCTTACGGTTCGCATGGCGCGCGCGCGTCAAGATTTTGCAAGCTCGTCTCCCAGCCAGCGGAGATAATTCTCGCTGCCGGCGACGATCGGCAGCGCGATGATTTCCGGCACGGAGTAGCTGTGGAGCTGCTCGATTCGTTGTTTGAGCCGGTCGAAGAGATCGCCCCGGCTTTTGATGATTAAGAGATCTTCCTCGGCGCGTTCGACCCGCCCTTGCCATCGATAGGTCGAGTCGATCGCTTTGATCCGGTTGACGCACGCGGCGAGCCGCTCTTCCACCAGCGCGCGGGCGATTTTATCCCCTTCGCCGGCCGAACTCACGGTCGCCAACACCACGATGTATTCGGTCATACGGAGCGATCTTACAGCCGCGCTTCCGCAACAGTCAACGCGCGCCGTGAGAATGTTAACGATTGCCGGAAAAAGCTATCGGCAGGCTTACTCGTCCCGGCTGAGAACGTCGAGCAGGTCTTTGATCGTCTGCGTCTTCTGACGGTTGCTGCCGCGGAGGACTTTGAGCAGTTTCTTTATCCAGACTTCTTCGGCCGCTTTGGCCTTGCCCTTCTTGCCCGCGCTGCCGTAGGTCGCCGCGCGCTCCGCCACGTAAGGAACGCCGGCTTTGCCTGCCGACCCTCCGACCAACAACCAATCCACGCTTTTGCCGCTGAACTCGGCGATCCGGAGGAGGATACGCGCCGTCGGCACATGACCGCTCAGGCACTTCGAGATCGTGCCTTGGGGAATTTTCGCCCGCCGGGCGAATTCGGTGGGACTCATCCCTATCGCCTCGATGATTTCGGCAAGCCTCGTGGAGAATTGGCCGTTCATTCGTTCACGAATATATTGTTGACAATCAATTCAAAATAGAATATGCAGAATAGCAGGTCGAAGTCTAGGGCAATTTTTTTGCCATGCTAGCAATGCAGTGGGTCAAAATCAAGATCCGCATGCTCGAGCGCGGAATCTACAGCCAGAAAGCTCTGGCGAGAGAGCTCGGCGTCAATCCATCGACCATCACCCGCCTCCTCAAAGGCCAGCGCAAATCGCGCCGGCTGCAGAAACGGATCGCTGAGATTCTCGAAATCCCGTTTATCGACGATGTCGAGCGAAAATAACACACGGTCAAAAAATATTCTCGTCGCCGACGCCAACGCGGACTACCGCAGTCTCCTGCGCTGCTATCTCGAACGTTTGAGATATCCCGCGCCCGGCGAGGCGCGGGACGGCGAAGAGGCGCTTTATCTGGCATCCACGCAGCCGTTCCGACTCATCATCATGGAGATCGCTCTTCCCAAGCTGGACGGATTCGAAGTGGTCCGGCGGCTGCGCGAAAATCCGCGCCCGCGACACGCGTGGACGGTCGCAGCCACGGCGATGGCGCTGCCGGGCGACCGGGAGAAATGTCTCGCCGGTGGATTCGATTCCTACCTCGCCAAGCCTTTCACCCTGGAGGAATTTGCCCGAATGCTTCATGCCGTTTTTCCGGCCTGACCGGGCCGGCGCAAAAAAATCCCTCCATGAGAGAATCGTCTCCGCGAGAGCACGGCACTTTCGCCGTCTTATTGAATCCCCACTTTAGGTATGTTTTACTGAGTGAAATTTGCGCGGGGAGCCATGGAAAAAATCGATTTCGCCAAAGGCAACGGCCTCGTGCCGGTGATCGTTCAAGACTATCGCAGCCGGGAAGTCCTGATGATGGCCTACATGAACGAGGAGGCCTGGAACAAAACCCGCAAGACCGGCAAGGCGCACTACTACAGCCGCTCTCGCCGCGGGCTATGGGTCAAGGGAGAGGAGTCCGGCCACTATCAAGAAGTCAAAGGCGTTCTGATCGATTGCGATAACGACACCCTGCTTCTCCGCGTCAAACAGCACGGCAAAGGCGCCTGCCATCTCGGCTACCGGAGTTGTTTCTTCCGGAAAAAGACGGGGAATAGCTGGAAGTCGATGTTCGGAAGGATTTTCGATCCGGAGCGCGTTTATCGGAACCCGTCGAAGGATTAGAGACGTGAAGCAAACCGTAAACCAAGAATTAAAGCTCGGACTGCCCAAAGGCAGCCTCGAGACGATGACCGTCGAGCTTTTCAAAAAGTCCGGCTGGAAGATTTCGAGCGCGAGCCGCAACTATTTTCCGTCGGTCGATGACAAGACGCTCCGCTGCAGTCTGGTGCGCCCGCAGGAGATGTCGCGCTATGTCGAGTCCGGCACTCTGGACGCGGGCATCACGGGAAAAGATTGGACCCTGGAGAACGCCTCCGACGTCGAGGTCGTGGCCGAGATGACCTATTCGAAGACAAGCTTCAGGCCGACCTATTGGGTGCTTGCCGTGCCGCACGATTCGCCGATAAAAAAACCCGAGGACTTGAAAGGCAAGCGGATCGCGACCGAGATGGTCAATTTCACCCGGCGCTATTTCGCGGAGCGAAACATTTCCGTGGAAGTGGAATTTTCCTGGGGCGTCACCGAGGCCAAGGCGGCCGAAGGTCTGGTGGACGCGATCGTGGAGGTGACCGAGACCGGCACGACGATTCGCGCGCACGGGCTCCGCATCGTCGCCGAGCTTTTGGAGTCGAGCCCGCAGCTCATCGCCAACAAGAAAGCCTGGAAAGATCCGTGGAAGCGCGGCAAGATCGAGCAGATAAAATTGCTGCTGCTCGGCGCGCTCTCCGCCGAGAGCAAGGTCGGCATCAAGATGAACGTGGCCGAGGCGGACCTGGACAAGATCGTGCGGCTGATTCCCAGCATCACCGCGCCGACCGTGTCGCCGCTTTACGCGACCGCGGCGCTTCACGGCGTAAAATGGTTTTCGATCGAGAGCGTGATTTCCGAAGACGTGGTGCGCGATCTGATTCCGAAGCTGATTCAGAACGGGGCGGTGGGAATCATCGAATATCCGCTGAATAAAGTAATTTAGCGCAGAGAGATCGGCGACGGCTCAGGCAGGTTGCTGGGCGGCGGAAACGGAAGAATCGCTGCGATCTGCCCGCCAGCGAAAAAAGTCCCTTGCGATTTCGGGAAAGAGCGCGTAAGAGAGCACGTCCTCTTCGCTCCGGGCCAAATTGCCGATCTCCTCGCGCGCGCGATCCAGCCCCGGCATCAAAAGATCGGCCGGCCGACACGTGATCGGCTCCTTCTTCCCTAATACTTTTTTCCTGATCTCCTCGCTGATCGTCCCGGGCGGCCGGCCGTAAAGTCCCATCACATAATTCTTTGTCTCGGCGGCGACAACCGAATACCTTTTTCCAGTCAGGACGTTGAGGGCGGCTTGCGAGCCGCAAATCTGGCTCGCCGGTGTGACCAGAGGCGGATATCCCAAGTCTTTCCTTACTTCCGGCATTTCCTTCAGCACCGCGTCGAGCTTGTCTTCGGAATTTTGCTGGCGCAGTTGCACGACCAGATTGGACAGCATTCCGCCGGGAATCTGGGAAAAGAGAATATCGGTCCTGATCTGATTGTTCACCGGACTTTCAAATTCGGCGTACTTCGGCCGGACCCGGTAAAAGTAGCCGGCGATCTCACCCAAGAGCTTGAGATCGAGTCCCGTCGCGTAAGACGTCCCCTCCAGCGCGGCGACGATCGACTCCGTGGCGGGCTGCGACGTTCCCTGCGAGAGAGGCGAGAGCGCCGTGTCGAGGATGTCCGCGCCGGCCTCAACGGCCATGATGTAGCTCATCGGCGCCAGGCCGCTGGTGCAGTGAGAATGAACGTGGACGGGGAGCGAAAGGCGCGACTTCAGTCCCTTGACCAGCTCGCGGGCGACATGGGGCGCGAGCAGCCCGCCCATGTCCTTGAGACAAATAATCTGGACTCCCATCTCCGCCAGTTGTTCCGCCACGTCGAGAAAATATTCGACCGAATGGACCGGACTGATCGTGTAGCAAATCGAACCCTCGACCAGCTTGCCGGTCTTGAGCGCGGCGGAGATCGAGACCTTCATGTTGCGCACATCGTTCATCGCGTCGAAAATCCTGAAGACATCGATGCCTCCCGCCGCCGCGCGCTCGACGAATTTCTCGACCACGTCGTCGGGATACTGCCGGTAGCCGACGAGCGTCTGGCCTCGGAGCAGCATCTGAAAGCGGGTGCGCGGCATCGCGCGTCGGAGATGGTGCAGGCGCTCCCACGGGCATTCCTTCAAATATCGGAGCGACACGTCGAACGTCGCGCCGCCCCAGACCTCGAGCGACCAGAAGCCTACCTCGTCGAGCTTCGGCGCGATCGGCAGCATGTCCTCGGTCCGCATGCGCGTCGCGAGCAACGACTGGTGCGCGTCGCGGAGAATGGTTTCCGTCAGCTCGATTTTCTTTCCCATGGCGCCGGCTGTGCCTAGTAGAGATCTTTTTGTTTTTCTTCGAGGCGCGCCTTTTCTTCCGGATCGATGACGTAAACCCCGTTCACGGTTTTGATCTTTGCCGCATCGTAGAAATATTCCGAGAGCTCCAGCCCTTCGTCGAACTCGTGCATCTTGATCGCATCCCAGGGGCAAATCTTTTTATCGAGCCGATCCTCCGACTCGGTGCCGACGAGCTGGAGCTGAAATTTCTTCGGCGCCTTGTCCGCGTCGAGCGGTTTTTTTGCGCCGTCGTAAAACCGACCGCCGTATTCGTAGAACATTTCGCCGGTCTCTTTGTGCTGGTGAATCTTGGTGAGGTCGTCGCTGTAGCACATCTGGCAGCCGATGCACTTGTCGTTATCGACCCAAACGCGGTAAGGCTTGAGGCCGCCCTGCGGCAGCTCTTCATAGAGCAGGTTGATGCAGCCATCGACCGGACAATGCACTTCACACAAAGGCGAGCCCGCGCAACTCGAACAATTCTCGTCCATCACGGCGAGCAGCGCCGTGCCTTTACGCTTCTTTCCCGCCGGCTCCGCCATGGAGACGTCTCCTTGATCTTTGGTAGCGTGCATTGAGATAAACCAGCGCCGCGGCCGCCAGCAACACCCAATAATAATGCGCCAGTTTTACCTGGCCCCACTCCAGCCAGTACACGAAATTCGGAGCGCGCGAAAGCAGCGCCTTGAGCGAATTTTCCGCGCCGGTATAATCGCGCAATTCCCGCTGCACCTGCGACATACCGTAGAGCGCGCCCTCGTCGTTCGGCCTGACTTTAAGCGCCCGCTCAAAGTCGGCGCGCGCCTCGCGCCAGTTTCTCTGCTCGAAGCGCACCCAGCCGAGATTGCTCCAGGCCTCGCCGTAGCCCGCGCTGAGCTCGACCGCGCGCTCGAAACTGGCGGCGGCCTTGTCGAGATCGCCGTTCTTTTTCCAGGCGACGCCCAGATTGTTGTGCGCCTCCGGCCAATCCGGCTTCAAGTCGGCGACGCTGGCGTAGTTTGCAACGGCGGCGGGGTAATCACGCTTCACTTCCAGCTCGATCCAACCGAGCAAAGTCCGTGCCTCGACGTGATTGGGATCGAGACCGAGCGCTTTCCGCACATCGATCTCCGCTGCTCCGGGGTCGCGCAAACGGAGCGCGGCGATGGCGAGGAAAAGATAGACGTCCGGTTCTTTGGGATATTTTTTCGCCAGCGACGTTAGAATATCTTTCGCCTCGCGGTTTTTGCCCTCGGCGATGTACTTCCTTCCCTGCTCCCACTGAGGTTCGCCGACGAGCGCGCTCTCGCCCCCGTAGGCAAGAGGCACACCCAGGCCCAGGATTCCGAGTAAAACCGCCGCCCGGAAACCCCGCATGCTACTTCCACATCTCTTCGGGAATTTCGTCCTTTTTTCCTTCTTCGATGAGCTTGTCGTTGCGGAACGCCTGCCGCATGCCGACCCAGGTGAAGAAGAGGACGAGGAGGAGCATCCCGACGATGGGAACGTTGTCGGGCTTGGTAA
>JBGPTS010000164.1:0-8182 GCA_041490745.1 Binatia bacterium
AAAAGGAACGACGCTTACTGGACGCTGGAGGAAGAGTTGGCTGGCGAGCGGATTCCCACTCAGGTAGGAGTGGCGCTTAAGTCTTTGGGAGTTGAGCCCATCTTTGCGCTCTCGCCTCAGGCCAAGGGCCGGGTGGAGAGATTGTTCGGCACGTTACAGGATCGGCTGGTCAGTGAACTTAGGTTGGCCGGCATTGGCACTCGGGATCGGGCCACGGCGTTTGTTAACGGGAGTTTCAAAACGGATTTCAACCGGCGTTTCTCCAAACCGCCCGCGCAGAGCCAAGCGGCGTGGCGGCCGCTGCCCCGCGGGCTCAATGTGGAACGAATTTGTAGCTTCCGCTACGAAGCTACGGTGGGCAACGACAATGCTGTGCGCGTAGCGGGCGTGATCTTAGATATCCCCGAAGGGCCTCGTCACCGAGGTTACGCCAAACAACGTGTCGAGGTGCGCCATCTGCTCGATGGCCGCTGGCGCGTTTACTTAAAAGACGAACTCCTATTGGAGACGGACAAACCTGACTTGAAAATGCCTTTACGTACTATGAGACGCAGACACCGAGAACGTTTGAGAGGGGTGACAGTTTCGCTGAGCAGTTAAGGGGACAGTTTGCCTGAGCTACAACATAGCGCAAACGGTTGACGTTCCAACCGAGAGACCCTAATGTGAACGGGCGTATACAAGAAAGAATTAGAGTCGTGGAGCGCCGGAGTATTGGGATACCGGAGCCACGGCTGCGTCTCTTTTTACCCATTACTCCTACACTCCATTACTCCAGAGGAGTCGTTATGGCGTACCAGAGTTTTCTCTACGAAGTCGATGACGGCGTCGCGACCGCGCGCCTGAACGATTCCGACAAGCTCAACGCCCTCACGTTCGAGACTTACGAAGAGTTGGAGCGGCTGACGCGCGAGCTGGCCGATGACGAGGCCGTGAAAGTTCTCGTGCTGACCGGCGACGGCAAAGGCTTTTGCTCGGGCGGCAGCGTGCACGAAATCATCGCCAAGTTGTTGAACATGAAAGGCGACGCGCTTTACCGCTTCACCCGCATGACCTGCGACGTGGTCAAGAACATGCGTAACTTAAAAAAACCGATCATAGCCGCCGTCAACGGCGTCGCCGCCGGCGCCGGCGCGGTGCTGGCGCTGGCAAGCGACTTTCGTCTCGCTTCCACGCAGGCGCGATTTGCTTTTCTGTTCGTCAAGGTGGGCCTCGCTGGCGCCGATATGGGCGCGCTGCATCTATTGCCGCGCCTCGTCGGCCAGGGGCGCGCGACCGAGCTGGTGTTTCTCGGCGATGCGATCGATGCCCAGGAAGCGTGGCGCATCGGCTTGGTCAATCGTGTCGTGCGCCACGAAAATTTGATGCCGGAAGCCTACGCGCTGGCGCGCCGCCTCAAAGACGGCCCGCTCTACGCCATCGGCGTCACCAAGCAATTGCTCAACCGCGAGATGCACATGGACCTCGAGGCGGCGTTGGAGGTGGAAGCGCGGGCGCAGGCGATCTGCATGGAGACGGCGGACTTCCGCGAGGGCTACACGGCGATCGTGGAAAAAAGGCCGCCGCGCTTCAATCGTTCTTGAGCGGGACGAAGCATGCCGGCCTATTTGGATTCTGATCCCGCCGCGCTGCGCGAGAGCGCCCGCTCCTGGGTGGAGAAAACTTTTCCGCGCGCCCGCAAGGAAGAACCCGACATCGAAAAAGCCGCGCGAAAAATCGCACGCGCGCTTGGCGAGAGCGGCTGGCTCGCCTACGTCGCGCCGAAACCATTCGCCGGCGCGCGAGATAAAATCTCCGCGCGCGATTGCTGCGTGCTGCGCGACGAATTGGCTTACGGCTCGGCGCTGGCGGACGCGATGTTCGGCGTCCAGGCGCTGGGGAGTTACCCGATTGCGCTGGCCGGCAGTGAAGAGCAGAAACTGCGCTACCTGCCGCCGCTTGCGCGCGGCGAAGCGATCGGCGCCTTCGCGCTGACCGAGCCTGAGGCCGGTTCGGATGTCGCATCGATCCAGACGCGGGCCGCAAAGCGCGGCGGCGAATATCGCCTGAACGGCGTCAAGTCGTTTATCTCCAACGCCGGCATCGCCGACAACTACGTCGTCTTTGCTTCCACCGATCCGGAAAAAAAATCTCAGGGCCTCAGCGCCTTCGTGGTCGAAGCGGACCGCCGCGGATTCGCCGTCAAGGAGAGGATGCGCCTGCTCTCGCCGCACCCGATCGGCATCGTCACGTTCGAGAATTGCGTCGTCCCGCGCGCGAATCTTCTCGGCGACGAAGGCGACGGCATGAAAATCGCGCTTGCCACGCTCGACGCGCTGCGCTCGACGGTCGGCGCAGCGGCCGTCGGCATGGCTCGCAGGGCCCTCCACGAAGCGCTCCGCTACAGCAAAGAGCGGCGGCAGTTCGGCCGCGAGCTGGCCGAGTTTCAGGGAATCCAGTTCAAGCTCGCCGACATGGCGACCGATCTTGAGGCCGCGCGCCTGTTGGTTTATCAGGCGGCGTGGGACCACGATCACGACCGGGCCGATCTCAAAAAGAGTTCGTCGATGGCGAAGCTCTTCGCCACCGAGGCGGCGCAAAAAATCGTTGATCAGGCGGTGCAGATCCACGGCGCACTCGGAGTCGTGGCCGACACGCCCGTAGCCCGACTTTACAACGATGTGCGCGCCTTGCGAATCTACGAAGGAACGTCCGAGATTCAGAAGTTGGTGATTGCCAGAAGTCTGTTGAATTCGTCAGGCGTAAAGCGCGAGGGGTAAGGGGACCTCGATTTCCTCACGCCTAACTCCTTGACGTTTTACGGTTCCCCAGGAGGAGAAATATGGACTTTGAATTGTCGGACGAACTAAAAGCCGTGCGCGATCTCGCCCGCGATTTCGCGGCTAAAGAGATCGCCCCGACCGCGGCCGCGGACGATCGCGAGCGCAAGTTCCGCCGGGACTTGGTCGCCAAGATGGGCGAGCTCGGCTTTTACGGGGCGGTCGTGCCGGAGAGCTACGGCGGCAACGGCCTCGGCTTTCTCGCGCTTTCGCTGATTACGGAGGAAATCGCGCGAGCGCACAGCGCGATGCGAGTGTTCATCAACATGCAGACCGGGCCGGCGCTGGCGCTCGTTCAGTTCGGCACCGAAGAGCAAAAAAAACGCTGGCTGCCGCCGCTGGTTCGCGGCGAGAAAATCGGCTGCTTCGCCATCACCGAGCCCGACGCCGGCGCCGATGTGGCCGGGATGCGCACGACGGCAACGCGGAAAGGCGACGCGTACGTTCTGAGCGGCTCGAAGATTTGGATCTCCAACGCACCGGTAGCGGATACCGCTTTGATCTACGCCTACACGGACAGGGCGCAGAAGCATCGCGGCATGTCGGCATTCTTCGCCGACTTGAACCAACCCGGCGTCGGCCGGCGCTCGCTGGAGACGATGGGGACTCATGCCTCGCCGCTCGGCGAGCTGACGTTTGAGAATTTCCGCGTGCCGGCGGAAAGCCTGCTCGGCAAAGAGGGAGACGGCTTCAAGATTTGCATGTGGCAGTTGAACCAGACGCGCCTCTCCTGCGCCGCCGGCGCGCTCGGCGTCGCGCGCGCCGCGCGCGAAGCGGCGGTGAGCTATTGCAATCAACGGGTGCAGTTCGGACAGAAGATCGGCGAGTTCCAGATGAATCAGGATTTGATCGCGCAGATGATCGTCCATGAGGAAGCGGCGCGCCTGCTGGTCTATCGCGCCGCCTGGCTCGCCGACCGCAAGCAGCCGAACAATCTGGAAGTGTCGATCGCCAAATACAGCGCGGCCGAAGCGGCGGCCTACGCCGCCGACGCGGCGCTCAGAATCCTCGGCGCCTACGGCTACTCGACGGAGTTTCCCGTCGAGCGCTATCTCCGCGACGCGAAGTCGTATCAGATCGTCGAAGGTTCTTCGAATATTCAGAAGATCATCATCGCTCAGGACGCGCTCGGCTATAGGAAAGCGAATCGCGGCTGACCGAGAAGAGTTTCACTTCTTCGCCTTCGATTCCAACAGCGCGTTCAAATTCCGCCGCGCCGCTTCGTAGCCCGGATCGATTCTGAGCGCTTCGCGAAACTGCTCGATGGCCGCGGCGGTCTCGCCGCGATCGGCCAGCGCGTTGCCAAGATTGTAGCGGGCGTCTTTGTAGTTGGGATCGGTTTCGAGCGCACGCTTAAAATGTTCGATCGCCTCGGCCGATTGATTTTGCCGGCCGAGAGCGACGCCGAGATTGTTGTGCGCTACTTTGTAGCCGGGGTCGACGGCGAGCGCGGCGCGGTAGTGCTCGATCGCCTGCGGCAGCTCCTCCCGATAAAAAAGCGCGATGGCGAGGCTGTTGTGCGCCTCCTTGTAGCGGGGATCGATTTTGAGCGCCTGCCGATATTCTCGCATCGCTTCTTCCCATTCGCCGCGGTCGGCGAGCGTGAGGCCGAGGTTGTGATGCCCCTCTTTGTATTCGGGATCGATTCGGACCGCCTGCCGGTAATGCTCGATCGCTTCCGCGATGCGGCCGCGACGAACGAGCGCGTTGGCGAGATTGTTGTGCGCCTTGGAGGCGTCCGGGTCCACGCGTACGGCGTATCTCCAGAGCGTCAGCGGGTCGTGCCAGATTTGCGTCTGGCGCCACGTGAGCGCGCCCAAGCTGAGCGGAATGATCGCCGCAACGGCCGCGACAGCGACGACGGTCTGCCTGGCGCCGAAGCGATTCGACCACGTGCGCCAAAGGCTGACGAGCGCGCCGGCGAAAACCATCGGCCACACGAGGCACGCAAGGTAAGTGTAGCGGTCGGCAGCGAGTTGCGGGCCGGCTTGAAACAAACCCAGCACGGGCGCGAGCAGCGCGAGATAATAAATCCACGCCGCCGGCAACGCCGGCCACCGTTTCCGAATGATCAACAGGACCGCCGTAATGCCCAAATCGACCGCTACGCTGAGAGCGAAGACGAGCCGATCCCAAATATCGAGATGCAGCGGTAGCGCGTAAATCGGCGACAGGTTCAGCGGCGCGATCGTTTTCCAGAGGTAGAAAGAAATTCCAAAGAACGCCTGCGCCACGCGCTTGACGATGCCGTAATTCTCCAGCGGCAACAACGCTCCCGCTTCGCGCTGCGCGAGCAGCGCGACGGCGGCAAAGACAAGCGCGAGGAGAAAAAACGGAATCTTTTCACGCCATACCGCCCGCGTCTCCGGCGCGAACCATTTTCCGGCGTCGTCGCTGAGCCGTCGAAGCGGATAGACGTCGAGGACCAGAAGAACGACGGGCAGCGTCATGCCGCCGGCCTTTGAGAGCAACGACAAGCCGTATAGGATTGCGGCCGACGCCGTCCAGCGTATTCGCAGCGCGCGATCTTGCGCCGCCGCGCCCTTCAAGTAGCAAAGAATGGTCAAAAGAAAGAACAGAGCGGCGAGAACGTCGCGCCGCTCGGTTGCCCAGGCGACCGACTCGACGCGAAGCGGATGAATCGCAAAAACCAACGCCGCGAAGCACGCCGCAAACCGTATTTCGATTTTTCCCGCGCCGCCGAGAGCGAGCGCCAGCAGTCGAGCCGCGAGAAAATAAAAAACCAGCGCGTTCGCCGCGTGCAGCGCGAGGCTCGTCAGATGATAGCCGAACGGGTCTAGGCCCCAGAAAAAATAATCCGCGCTCAAAGTGAGCCAGGCGAGCGGCTGGTAGTGGCCCAGGTAAAACGTGCTGAACATCCAGCGAAGGTGGCGCCAACCGAAGCCGCGGAAATAAGGATTCTCCAGGATGGTTTGATTGTCGTCCCAATCGACGAAGCCGTTTTGCAGCGTCGGGAAAAAAGCCGCGACGGTAAGCGCGACGACGGCAAGCTGCAAAGACCAGCGAAGGAGTAGCTCGGTCATGCCGTCGTCTGCCCGCGCGGCGGGAGAATACCGGCGGGCAGCCGTTCGGTCCGGTTTATTTTTCGCCATGGAGATTCACGAGCGCGCGGGCGGCGTCCGGCAAAACCGCCAGAACGTCCCGCCCATAGCCGCCCAGAAGAAAAATTGTCCGACCAAGGACAGCGCGCGAAAATCTCGAATCAGATCCGGTGGAAGCTTGACCGGATCGGGATTCAGCGGCAGCAAAAAGAAAATCAGCGCGAGATACGCCGCGTAAGCGGCGATCACCATCGCCCGCGCCGCTTTCCCGGCGCGCGGGAGGCTCCGCTCGACGGCGAAGGCGGCGACAGTTCCGGCGAGCGAGAGCGCGATAAAAATGAGAAAAAGCTCCTGGCGGTAGCCGATCGTTTCGGCCTCCCCCGCGCCCGGCGGATTGGCGGGATATTTGAGCAAAGGGAAGATCGCGACGGACCAGCCGAGAAGAAGCGCGAGGATGAATCCTTGTTTGCCGCAGTTCATTTCCGAGAACCGCCGCCGGACGCCGTGAACGAACAGGCCGAATAAAACTCCCCACGCGGCGCCGTAGAGAAGAAAGCCGACGAAAAGGCCGAGCTTCTGCACCGGGCGGCCGACCACCGGCTCGTCGGGAGACACGGAGGAAGATGCGCGCGAATGTTTTTCGATTTCGACGGCGCGATCGATGAGCGGCTCGGTGAAAAACCAGTGAAAGGCGGCCGCCGCCGCGCCCGCGATCAATCCGGCGAGCACCGCGGCTTTGAGCACTTCACGCAGAGAAGTCGTCTCCACTTCTTCTGAGAGGATAGTCGGCAGCGCGGGAAGCGACAAAAGTCGCAGGAACGCTCATCGCTGTTGCCTATTGCCTAGTGCCTGTTGCCTCTCTTCTAGTGGCAGGGAAATCCGGCCGCGTGACGCGCGTCGTGAACAAATTCATGAATCAGGTTCATGTCGAACGCGGCGGGGCCCTGGACCCACGAGAGCAAAAGTCCCTGATCGAGCGCCAGCGCGTAAAGCGCGAAGATCCCGACGAGCGTCAGGCCCGCGACAACCCATTCGTCGCCAAGAGTTCGGATGGCCGCTTGCATCGCTCCCTCCGTTTCACCTGCTGTTTAACCTCAACCGAGCGATTTTGCAAATGCGATCTCAGGTCGAATAAAAACCTGCAATCGGCCGTCGACGGGATCGTGATGAATCCGAACTCCCACGCCATAGACTTCTCTGATGGTTTCTTCGGTGAGAACGTCCGTCGCCGCGCCGTCGCGAACGATCTTGCCGCCGCCGAGGAGCGCGAGGCGTGGGAAGAACAGCGCGGCCAGGTTGAGATCGTGCAGCGCGGCGACGATCGTGAGGCCGCGCTCGCGATTGAGCCGCCGCATCAGCTCGAACACGCGCACCTGGTGCTTGAGATCGAGAAAGGCCGCCGGCTCGTCGAGCAGTAAAATTTCCGCCTCCTGCGCGAGAGCGCGCGCGATCATGACGCGCTGCTTCTCGCCGCCGCTGAGCTCGTGGAGATAACGGTCGGCCAGCGACAACGTCTCGGTCGCTTCCATGCTATCGCGCGCCGCTATTAGATCGCGCTTCCCTTCGAGGCCGAACGGACCGTGACGGCTCGCGCGCCCCATCAAGACGATTTCAGCCACTGTGAATGGAAAATGGACCCGGCTTTCTTGCGGCACGGCGGCGAAGAGCCGGCTCAACTCCCTTCGGCTGTAGTCTTGGATATTTCTTCCGTTGAGCTTCGCCTCGCCGCCGCCGGTCAAAACCGCGGCGAAAATCTTCAGCAACGTGGTTTTCCCCGAGCCGTTGGGTCCGAGGACGCCGACCATCTCGCCCTTCTCGACGCTTAGCGAGACGCCGTCGAGCACCGGCCGATCGTTGTACGCAAACACCAGATTTTTAATTTGCAGCGCCGGATTCATAACGCCAATTTTTTTCCGCCTTCGCGATAGAGGAGGAAGAGAAAAAACGGCCCGCCGAAAAAGGCCGTGACGATGCCGACCGGCAGCTCCGCCGGCGCCAGTAAAACGCGCGCCAGCGTGTCGGCCCAGGCGAGAAAAATTCCGCCGGCGAGAAAAGAAGCGGGCAGGAGGAGCCGGTGGTCGCTGCCGACGATGAGGCGCATGACGTGCGGGATCATCAAGCCGACGAAGCCGATCATGCCGCTGACTGAAACCATCGCGCCGATCATCAGCGACGAGGCGATGAAAATCTGCCGCTGGACGGACGCGACCTCGACGCCCAACTGCATGGCGGCTTCTTCGCCGAGAGTGATGAGATTGAGCGGCAGGCCTTTCGCCCACAGCCAGAAAAAACCCAGGAGAA
>JBGPTS010000165.1:0-8050 GCA_041490745.1 Binatia bacterium
CATGCAGTGGAACCGCGGCCTGTGGCCGGCCACGGAGTATTACAACTTTATCGGCGGTTCCGGCGGCTCGGGCGTCGGGTACGGGGCGCCGGCGGCGGTCGGCGCCGCACTGGCAAACCGCGACCAAGGGATCATTACGGTTTCGTTCGAGGGTGACGGCGACTTGATGTACGCGCCCGGCGTACTCTGGACCGCGGCGCATCATAAGATCCCGCTCCTGATGGTGATGCATAATAACCGCGCCTATCACCAGGAGGTGATGCACCTGCAGAAAATGGCGGCGCTGCACAACCGGCACATGGACAGGGCAAGCATTGGCACGACGATCGAGAATCCCAACATCGATTTTGCCAAGTTAGCCCAATCCATGGGGGTGTGGTCGGAAGGGCCGATTGCCGATCCGGCGAAACTCGACTCGGCGATGTCGCGCGCTGTCGCGGTGGTGAAGCGCGGCGAGCCGGCGCTGGTCGATGTGGTGTGCCAGGGAAGATAAAGATAGGGATGAGGGATGAGGGATGAAAACGGAAAGCGGAAAAAAAATAAAAGAGGAAGTCTAATGCACCGACTACTTTCTGCGGCGCTCCTGATCCTCGCGACCTCTATTGTTCAAGCGCAAGAGAAGGATAAAGCGCCGGCAGGCTCGGCCGAGCACGGCTATCAGACCTACATGAAATACCAGTGCTACACCTGTCACGGCACGGTCGGCCAGGGCGCCGACCGCGGCACGGGACCGAAGCTTGCGCCGACGCCGATGTCTTATCCTACGTTTATGTCGCAGGTGCGCTCGCCGCGCCAGGACATGCCGGCGTATCGCAAGCCGTTCGTCAGCGACGAGGAGTTGGCCGACATATACGCGTACTTGTTGTCGATCAAGCCCTCGCCCGCGGCGAAGGATCTGCCGCTGCCGAACTAATAGGTGAAGGCAAAAACAAAACGCCGCGGCGGCACGATCGATTTGCGCGGGATGAAACCGCGCGGCCTGCCGCTGTGAACGCCGCTCTACTGCCCCGGGCCGCATCCATACGGGAACGACCGGCGCCTGCTCGTGATTCACGAGTCGGACGAAGATCCCATCCGCGAAGTCTCGCCGCGCGAGTTCGAGCCGCAGAGGCAATATGATGTCTTGTCGAATGATCGTGGCTTGTAGCATTTTGGTCGCGTTTTTCACTCTGTCCCCTTCTCTCTCCGCTCAAGAATCGAAAAGGATCAGAATCGCTTACCCCAGCAATTCCATATGCTGCCTGCCTCTCTTTGCCGCTCTCAGGTGGAAGCTCTTCGAGGAAAACGGTCTGCAGGTGGAAATTATCCAGGTCAGATCCCAGGTCGGCAATGTGGCTCTGGCCGGCGGAGATATCCAATATTTCGCCGGCGTCGGACCCGCTTCGGTGAGCGCCACGTTGAGAGGCATGGCTTCGAGAGCGATCTGGTTTTCCTCGGATCAGCTCATCTACTCACTCATTGCGCGGCCCGAGTTCCGGAATTTAAGAGATCTGAGAAATAAAAAGATCGGCCTTACGGGCCTCGGGGGAACTATGCACGTCGCGCTGCAAATCGCCCTGGAGTCCGCGGGCGAGAGCCCGAAGAGCTTCGTTTACCTGAGCCTCAGCGCCGCGCAATTGCTGCCGGCGGTCGAGGCCGGGGCGATCGACGCGGCCGTTTTTAGCCCGCCCTTCGTTTCGTTCGCGCAGAAGAAAGGGTTGAAGGAAGTCCTCGATGTCGGCTCGCGCGTCAAGATGCCGCTGGGCGGCCTCACGACACTGCTGACGACAATTCAAAATCGGCC
The DNA here is from genome assembly GCA_041490745.1 of Binatia bacterium. Classification (GTDB taxonomy): domain Bacteria; phylum Desulfobacterota; class Binatia; order UBA9968; family UBA9968; genus JAJPJQ01. The sequence continues at coordinate 1,784 of JBGPTS010000165.1, forward strand.
GGACGAGCTGAAAAGAGTCATTCGCTCTCTGCAGACGGCAAGACAAGAAATTCTCAAATCGAAGGAAAAAAGCGTTACGATGATCGCCGATTTCCTGAAGGTCGATCGACAGGCGGCCGAAGACACCTATGTCGAAGTCGGAAGAACAGCCAGCGGCAGCGGAGTCCCGACGCGCGAGGGGATCGACCAGATTGTGAGATCCCTTCAGGCGGCGGGTCAGTTTGCGGATCGGAAAGTCGTCTTTGAAGAGGTGGCCGACGATAAAATCGCCAAAGAAGTTGCCAGGGAGCTCGGTTACAAGATCAATTGAAAATCCGAAGGTGAACCATGCAAAGCGATCGGACCGCGAATAAGCACGTGCGGCACTATGTGGCGATCGTCACGCCGTTCAAAGAAAACTTCGAAGTCGATGAGCACGCCCTGCGCAAACACTTGCGCTATTTCATGCAGCCCGTCTTCGCCGGGGCGGGCGGCGCGATGATCATCAACCCGGAGGCGGGGGAGATTTTCTATCTCAGCAGAGACGAGAAAAAAAGAAACATCGAGATTGCGATGGAAGAATGCGGCAGCAAGGTCCCCGTCTTCGCGGGAGTCGTGGATCTAAGGACGGAGGACGCCGTCAAGGTCGCCGTCGATGCCAAGGAGCGCGGAGTGGACGGCCTCTTTCTCATACCGCCGATCGGGATGATGGACATCACGACCTCCTGGGACCCGGAAAAATATCCCGAGGTCTGGATCGACATGGCAAAGGCCGAACTGGCGGCCGCCGATCTTCCCGCCATCGTCCATCCGGTGGCGGGCCGAACTCCGACTTTCGGCATCGGGCTACCGCTCGCGCCGGCGCTTCTCATGTGCCGCGAGATTCCCAACATCGTCGGTTGGAAAATGACCTACAGCTACGAGGGAACGAAAATCATGGCGAAGGGTCTGAAGACGCTGGACCGGCACGTGGCCGTGCTGATCGCGACGGGCCGCTACTTTCACGAGCATTTGTCCACCGGAATCCTGGAAGGCACGCTTTCCGGTTCCTACAACTACGCGATGGAGCCGATGATGGCCCACCTGGCGGCCTGGAAGAAGCGGGACGTCACGGAAGCGTGCCAGATCTGGAACTCCGGCATGGCCGAGCTGCACGGTTACGTCTATTCGGACTATTCCCGCCTGCACGTCCGGTACAAGGAGGCCACGTGGCTGAGAGGACTCATCCCCTCTCCCTTCATGCGGCCGCCTCAGCCGGAACCGAGGAAGGAAGAGGTGCGCAGCCTGGCCGAACTTCTGAGAAAATCAGGCCTGAGCGTGATCGAAAATGACGCCATCGACTACGTCGTGAACCGGTTGAAGCGTTAGGGAAGCTCATCGAACGACAGGCGCGATCAACGGAGGCCTTTCCCCTCGTCAACGCGACATACCGAACGAGCTGATATCTCCGCCGGAAAAAAACGTCCCGATAATGTTGCCGCGCGTGATCGGTAGATCGAGACGCGATGCGTGCGATTCGTCGTGGTGGACGGTGATTCGAGCCGGGCGCGGCCGCCGCAAGTGATTACGCGCGAGCGCCTGAAGCGAATTCAAAGGTGGCTCATCGTCGGCGCCCTTGATGCGGACGGCGACGCGCTCGCCCGCCCGGAACAAACGCGCGGTCGGTACGATCGGAATGCGCAGCTCGTAAATTCTTCCCGGCTCCAGCGGCTCACGCTCTTCATGCGCCGGGACCGGTTCCCACGGCTGGCTGTCAGCGCGCAGGCGGCGCTGCGAGGCGCGCAGCCAGCCGCGCGTCAGCTCGTGCTCCTTGCCCTCCCGATCGACGAGCAGCAGGGTTGCGAACACGAGCGCTTCGGTATCCGTGGTGGAGAGATACAGCGTCAGAACGCTCGGCCCGAGCACCTCGGTGCTCTCGACCAGCGGCGGCGTCGAATAGGTCAGCGAGCCGTGTTCGGCGCTCGACTCGTTGAACTCATCCGCGCCTTCGTCCGGCCAGAGCTCGTGCTCGCTGAGCAGATTTTCTTTGTGCAGAAAAAAGGTCGTCCAGCGCGCCTCGGGCGGCGGCCAATCTTCGAGCGATTTCCATTCGCCGGTGGGCGGAATGAAGCAGCGGATCGGCGGCTCGTTCACGACGCCGGTGTCGATCCCTTTGAGCCAGTAGTCGAACCAGCGGAGCGATTCGTCTTGATACTGGCACAGCGGCCGGTCGAGATAAACGCCCGGACCGATCACCATTTTCTTCGGCCCCTGCCATTCTTTCCACGCCGTGAACGCGCCGGGAAGGTGAAGACCGTAGTTGCCCCAGCAACCGCCCAGGTAAGCGGGCACCGTAGCGCGCGCGTCGCGCGCTCTGCGCGCGTGCCAGAACGGACCGTCGAGCGGATTCAGCAAAACATCGACGACCAGCGCGTTCGTCCCATGCCCGGGATTCTCGAGCGCTTCCCGCAGCGCCGGCATCGCCATAATCTCCTCGTCGCGCATCGCCCGCTCGATCGCCTGGTTGTACGCTTCTTCTCCGTTCGTCTCTTTGTACAAGCTCCGATAATTGGGCTTGTGAAGACTGTTCCGCCAATGGGTGAGAAAGCCATGCGCCAGGATGCCGCCGTGGTAGGAGCGGTGGCGATATTCGTCCGTGCCGGCGAACGGCGCGAAGATCGCTTTGAGCGGTTTGGGACCGGCCGCAGCCACCGCCTTGGCCAGCTTGGCGAAATAGGATACGCCGAACATTCCGACGTTGCCGGTGCTCCACGGCTGCGCGGCCAGCCAGTCGATCACGTGGCAGATGTCCTGAACCTCCAGCGGTCCCATCAATTGATAAAAGCCCTCGGACTTACCCGTGCCGCGCACATTGAAGACGGCGTGGACGTAGCCGCGGCGGGCGAAGAAAGTCGAATCGCCGCTTTCCATCCAGCCGCGCATCGGAGTGAAACCGACCGGGCGTATCGGCGGCGACTGCTGTTCCTTGTCGTAGGCGTGCGCTCCGAGAATCACGGGGAATCGTTCGGCAGAGTCGGGGCGGTAGATATCTCCGTCGAGCACCGTGCCGTCCGGCGTGCGAACTTTGACGTCGCGCTCCACCGCGACGCCGTACTTCCGCTCCGATGTGGACCAGTCGCGCGTGAACACGAAGTCGGGGACCTCCTAGACGGAGTGGATGAAGGAGTTCACTTTTCGCCGCTATCCCAAGCCGCGCGGGAATTGAAGTGAGTCGAGGCGCCCGGGCGAGCCAAAATAGAAAAACCCGCGCCGATGCCGGGTGCTCAAAACCGTTGCTGCCGCTTATTCTGAACTGCCGGCCTTTTACAGATGTCCGCCCGCTTCGGCTTGAGCTAGTATTTCCTGGATGGTCTGCATCAATTTGCGCGCCGCCGCCGGCGTGAGCTCCACCGCGACGCGCGCGCCCGGCCCTTCGGCTTCGTTGACGAAGTCGATGTTGAGCGCGTGCTCTTCGCGCGCGTGGTACGGATGGTCGTACGAAACGTTCAACTGGCGCACCTCGAACCAGTCGTCCTTTCCCTTCCCGCTACCCTGGATCGGCACCTGCTTTGCGATCATCGTGCACATCTTAGCCTCCTAAAAACGTGTTCGTGTCACTCCGAAGCGTTACCCCGATGCTTCGTGCTCGTGTTCGTCCCGCCCCCGCGAGCACGAGCCACGAGCACGATCACGTTATTTTCTGCTCACGCGCCGAGATGTTTCGGGAGGAACGCCCAGATCTTTTTCCAGCCGTCCACCGCCTGCTCCCCGCGATAGGCGGCGGGACGGTCATAGTAGAAAAACCCGTGTCCGGCGCCGTCGTAGCGGTGAAACTCGTAATTCTTGCCTTGCTTCTTGAGCTCCTCTTCGTGCCTGTTGACCTGTTCCGGCGACGGGCTCTTATCGTCGTTGCCGAAGAGTCCGATCATCGGGCACGAGAGATCTTTGGTGTAGTCGATCGGCGCGACCGGCTGCTTGGGTGTCAACTCTTCTTTCGACGCGACGACTCTCCCTCCCCAGCACTCGACCAGCGCGTCGAAGCCCTTGAGACGGCACGCCGCAAGAAAGCCGTGGCGGCCGCCGGAGCAGGTGCCGAAGACGCCCATCTTGCCGCTGAAGTTCGACTGCGCGCGGAGAAATTTCATCGAGCCTTCGAGATCGCCGAGCACTTGATCGTCGGCGACGCCGCCGGCCGCGCGCACTTTGGCGCCGACGTCTTCCGCCGTGCCGTGGCCGTCGCGGAAATAAAGATTGGGCGAGATCGCCAGGTAACCGTGGTGCGCGAAGCGCCGCGCGCACTCGCGATACCATTCGTCCCAGCCCGGCGCGTGATGAATCACGACCATCCCGGGAAATTTTCCTTCGCCGAGCGGCTTGGCGAAGTACGCGTTGATCTTATCGCCCTTTGCTCCTCCAATCGTGACGGTCTCCGCGTGCATTCCTTCGTACTTATCGGTTGTGTACATGGCTCTCCTCCCGTATGTTTTATTTGGATCTTAAATTTGTTCTATCCGAAAGGGAGACTAGTTGGCTTGCGCTATTAAGTCAACTCTCCCCCTCCGTTTTCTGCCCTGGGATCGGGCGCCCCGTCGAACGAATTTACATAGCGACAAGGTTGACGGCTCTTTGCCCAATCACTATGATCCCACCAGCCCGAAGCCGCTTTTTTGCAGCGCCATTCAATCGCTCGGGAGATGAAATGGGAATGACCCTTACAGAGAAGATCATCGCGCGCGCGGCAAATCGCGACAGCGTCGGCGCCGGAGACATCGTCGTCGCCAACGTGGACAAGCTCTACATAAAAGATCTGCGCTTCTCGAAGAAGGAAGATGCCAAGGGACTCTACGGGGTGTTGCTCGAAGTCCTCGAAAGCATGGGAAGGCAAAATGTGTGGAGCGGCAAGGATATCGTCGTCAATCTGGACGAGCAGCCGCCGCGCACCGAGCGGCGCGCCGAAGGCCAGGAGAGAGCGCGCGACTTCGCGCGGGAGCAGCGCGCCGTTCTCTATGGCGGAGACGACGGCGGCATCGGCCACAACGTCATGGTCGAGCACGGCCATGTAACGCCGGGAGAGTTCATCGTCGGGGGCGATTCGCACACCTGCACCTACGGCGCCCTCGGCGCGTTCGCGACCGGCATCGGATTTACCGAGACGGTCGGGGTTTTGGCTACGGGCCAAATCTGGCTCAAAGTTCCGGCGACGATACGGTTCGATTTGACCGGCGCGCCCGGCCCGTTCGTGGTCGGCAAAGACATCGTGCTCTGGGTGGCGGGCAAGATCGGCTACGAAGGCGCGATCAACCGGACCTTGGAATACAGCGGACCGGGAATCGAGGCAGTCTCGATCGAGAGCCGGCTGACAATCTGCAACATGGCGGTCGAGATGATCGCGGTCAACGCGATCATTCCCGCCGACGACCGCACGGCCGCTTACCTGCGTGAAATCGGCGGCGGCGAGTCCCCGCCCCTAACGAGCGACGCCGGCGCGCGCTACGAGCAAGTTCACACCGTGGACCTGGGGCAAATCGAGCCACAGGTGGCGGCGCCGGAGTACCCCGCGAACGCCCATCCGGTCGGCGAATTCAAAGGAGTCGAAATCCATCAAGGCTTCATCGGGACGTGCACGAACGGGCGGATCGAAGACCTCAGGATGGCGGCCCAGATCTTGCGCGGCCGAAAGGTCAAGTCCGGGGTGCGGCTGATCATTACGCCCGCCTCCTTCATGGCCTATCGCCTCGCTGAAACGGAAGGGCTGTTGGAGATCTTCAAGCAGGCCGATGCGGTCGTGACCAGATCCGAATGCGGCTTGTGCGTCAGGCCTTCGCTTTCGGCCGGAGAAGTTTGCGTATCGTCGGGCAACCGCAACTATCGGGGACGAATGGGGCCCAAGGAGTCGAGCGTATTTCTCAGCAACGCCGCGACGGTCGCCGCTTCCGCAGTCGCCGGCCAAATCACCGACCCGCGGGATTTTCTGTGAAATGATGACGAGCGCATTGTTCATTAAGGGACGCATCTGGAAATTCGGCGACTCCATCGATTCCGGAAACATCGACGGAGTCATGGGCGGCGTCGATCCGGAATTCAGGAACAAGGTCAAGCCGGGAGATATTCTGATCGCCGGCAAATTCTTCGGCATGGGCGCCAGCGATGAGCACGCGCCGAGATCTCTCAAGGAAGCGGGAATCGCCGGAGTCGTGGCCGAGTCTATTTCCAATATTTTCTTGAGAACCCTGATCAACATCGGCCTTCCCGCGATGGAGTGCGGCGGCATAGCGGGGGCCGTCCGCGAAGGAGATGAGATCGAGGTGG
>JBGPTS010000166.1:0-8028 GCA_041490745.1 Binatia bacterium
AGAACGAAAACTCGGAAATATTTACGAGTTCCGGACCTACACGTATCAGCCGGGGAAAATGCCGACCGTGTTGGAACGTTTCGGAAAAATTATTCCGGCGCGCGTGAAGCTCTCGCCGCTGGCCGGCGCGTGGCACAGCGCCATCGGCTCGCTCAATCAATACATCCACGTGTGGGCTTACAAGGACGCGGGCGAGCGCGAGCGGCTCCGCGCGGAGTCGATGAAAATTCCCGGCTGGCCGCCTGAGACGAGGGAGTTCATGCTCAAGCAGGAGAATGCGCTGATGATTCCCGCGCCGTTCTCGCCACTGCGTTAACAGGCCGTTGAAAAGGCCCGCCTACTGCGTTGCGCTTGACCTGCCTCGCTCGACGTACTGAAGAAAGTACGCCTGCGCTCGTCAGATCGGCGCGCTTCTTGTATCCGGGACCTTTTGACCGGCCTGAAGGAAATTGTTTTTCATTCTGCTAAACCCGCTCGCGGATTTTTGATTCGTTACACGTGTCCGCATGATTTACAAAACATTCGTCCGCCCGCTGCTCTTTCTTCAAGACGCGGAGAAAGCTCACGAGCGGATGCTGGCTTTGCTCGCTCGTCTGAGTTTTCTCGAAGGCGCGTTGAAAAAAAATTTTTCTGTCGCGGACGCGCGGCTCGAAGTCCGCATCGACTCGCTCGCCTTTCCCAATCCGGTCGGGCTCGCGGCCGGCTTCGATAAGAATGGCGTGGCGATCCGCACCTGGCCGGGATTTGGCTTTGGTTTTATCGAAATCGGCGCAATCACGGCCGAGGCGCAGCCGGGCCAGCCCAAACCGCGTCTGTTCCGACTGCCGAACGACGAGGCGCTGATCAATCGTCTTGGATTTAACAACGAAGGCGCGGTGGCGATCGGCGAGAGGTTAAAGGCGCTGCGCTCAAACGGCCGGCCGCTCAAAATTCCTCTCGGCATCAACATCGGACGGACCAAAGTCGTTGCGACCAAAGACGCGGCGGCGGATTACCTCTTCACCTTCGAACGCCTGTTTCCCTACGGCGATTATTTCACGGTGAACGTCAGCTCGCCCAACACGCCGGAGCTGCGCAACCTGCAACAAAAAGATCATCTCACCAAATTGTTGGAAACGATCCAGACGAAAAATCGCGAGCTGGGCCGGCAGTCGCAAACCGGGGAGAAACCGGTTTTCGTGAAGATCGATCCGGATATGGATTTCGCGCAGGCGGGCGAGGTCGTCGCCGTCGCTCAAGAACAGAAAATCGCCGGCATCGTGGCGACCAACGCCAGCGCGGTGTTGCGCGAGAACTTGACCGTGCGCGTGAACGAGCCGGGCGGACTCAGCGGCAAGCCATTGAAAGCGAGAGCGACCGCGTTCATCCGGCATCTCTATCGAACGACCGGCGGCGAACTGCCGATCATCGGCGCGGGCGGCATCTTCACCGCCGAAGACGCGTACGAGACAATCCAAGCCGGCGCGAGCGCGGTGCAAATCTTAACCGGCTTTGTTTACGAAGGGCCGTGCGCAGTGAAGCGGATCAATCGAGGATTGTTGAAGTTGATGGAGCGGGATGGATTTAAAAGCGTCGCAGAGGCGGTCGGAACGCAAGGCGGCCGCGGCCGATAATGCGCGCCGGAGAATGCGCGCGACTGCGCTTCCTTTTCTATTGCTTTCCCCCTTCGGGGGAATTTCGCCGCGCGAGATAGCGGAAGAACGGCGCTTCGGCGCTGCCGGTGTATTGGCCGATAAATCCAGCCCAGTTTGTCCTCTGAACGACGCCCTGATGCAATAAGATGAGATCCCCCACATCGTTCATCGCCGGACGAAAGTCAATCGTCTTGTGCTCGTACATTGCAACGGCATGGCGCGTGAAACTGATGAGCGGGGCGATCGCCCCGAGCAGCAGCAGAATCGCGAGGACGGAACGACCGCGCGCGAACGCCTGCGCGCCGTAGAACGCTTTACCGACAAGAATGCTAAGGACAAAAAGCGCCGGAATCGACGCGCGCATCGCCAGGTCGTTGTAATAACCGTACCGATAGAGCGGCAACAGAGTAAGCCAAACTACCGTCACGGCGAGTATCATTCCCTTTCTTCCATCGATCGCACGGCCGCAAGATGCGAGCACGATGGCGTAAACACCAAACTCCAGCAGACAAAACAGTCCCATAACGAGAGCCAGCCGGGTCCAATGCCAATCGGGCGTCAGCGGGGCCGTGAAGATCCAGCCGTGCACAGGCGCGCCTCCCGGCGGGAGCGGCGGATAAAATTTGGCGACGAAGTAAAAACCGTAGAGCGCGATGAGAACGGCGCCGCACAGATTGGGCGGCGAAAAATAATTGCGCAGCTTTCCGAAGTCCGCTCGTTCCGCAAACCCACCCATCGCCAGATAGACGCCGATGCCGATCGAAAGGAACGGCGACCACGGCAGGCTGAGGCCAAGATAGAACAAACCGTTGCGCGCGCACCTGCGGCCCCATACGGAGTTGAGAACCAGCGCGGCGAGAATCCAGCCTGCAATGGCCATGTGCGGCGCCCACCAGAGCGAGTCGATTCTCGATACATAAATCCAATTCCTGGCCCACGAGCCGACTTCCAGCGTCATGCGCTGCCAATCCCAGTTGCCGGCGACCGCGAAGCGAATCAGGCTTCCCAACGAATCCAGGCCGGAGAAAAAAAGAAAAATCCCCGACACGCCGACAGCAAACCTGCCGACCAGAAGCTGAAACCAAAGAAAAACAAGAACGACTCCGAACAGACTCCAGACAAATAGGGCTTGATTAGCGGCGTCCCAACCGGCGTATTTTCCTACGAGCCCGGCCGGTAAATAATAGGCGATGTAGTAAACGAGCGGGAGGGTTTGGCCCTCGTATTCATAGATAACCGGCCACGGTTTTTGCATCAGATCTTTCAGGATGGCGTTGTGTTTCTCCCAGTCTCCTTCCTGCGGGCCATAACCGCCCACTCCGGACAGGAGCAGCAGGACGAACGCGACGAGAACGGGCAGCAACACATGAAAGAGTGGCAACTCGACCGGCGCGCTTTCTCCCGGACCGGAGGAAACGCGGCGCTCGTCTCGAACAAGGAAGGCGGTTGCGGCCACGAGCAACACGGCGATCGGCGCGGCAAGACTCCACTTGAGCCATCCAAGAATGAAAATAAGACTCGGCAAACCGAGATACGCCAGCGAAGTCGGCAGGAGATACCGCATCAACGTCGTCCGGCTGATCGTAGCTCTCATGATCGAGGGTCCATCGGTCGATCCGATGAAATTTGTCCGAGAATTGCGCCGGCTTAGTTGACCGTCAACGTGAAACTTTGCAGGTCCGTCCCGCCCAGCGCGTCGGTGACTAGCAAAGTGAAAGCCTGACTGTCGGGAGCGGGCGGGACGCCGGTGATCGCGCCGGACGGACTAAGTTGCGCCCAAGCCGGGAAGGTGCCCGAGTCCGGCGACCATGTGTATGGCGCCTTTCCCCCAGTAGCTTTCAGCGTCGCTTTGTAGCTCGTGCCGACTTTGCCGTTTTTCAGCGTCTGCGTGGAAATGTTCAGCGCCTTCAGGACCCGAATTGCGAATGGCTTCGTAGTGGACGCTCCCACGTCGTCGGTGACGCGCAATGTGAAGGTGAATATTTTTTTTGTCAGCGTCGGCGTGCCGTTAATGCCGGCATCGTCCTCGTTCAGCCCATTCGGAAGCGCCCCGCTGACGACATCGACAGTATAGGGCGGCGTTCCGCCGCCGATTGCCAGATCGACGTCGTAGCTCGCGCCGACTTCACCATCGGGCAGTGTTGCCACGCCGAAGGAAACGGTGCGCGAGACGCGGTAAATCACGCCGTCGACAAACGACAAGACGTAGAGGAGACCATCCGGACCGACTTTCAAATCGGTGATGCCGCTGAATCCGGTTCCGAGAATCAGCTCGCTCAGCTCCGCCGCCTTGTCGGCGACCCGGTCGGCGAGACCTGAGCCGGTGAAAACAAAGCCGTCGCGCGCAACGTTGGGCTCGAAGTGATAAAGACGGCCGTTGTTGATGTCGCCGACGAAGACGTCGTTTTCGTATTGGGCGCCGAGCGCCGTCGAATCGAGAAAGACGATCGCCGTCGGCCCGACGGTGCGTTTCCAGGAAAATTTCGGATCGGCATAGTGCGAACCCGGAATGACAAAAAGATCCTGAGGTGCATTATGGGAGTTTCGGCTGTCGGGTCCCATGATCTTCTCCCAGCCGCTGTTGAATCCGGGCTCGACCAGGTTAATTTCGTCGTAGGTCGCTTCGCCGTTTTCGGTGTCCCACAATTTATCCGTCACCGGATCGAACGCCATGCCGAAGGAGTTACGAATGCCGTACGCATAATACCGGTTCATGGGAGCGTCGAGAGAAAAAAACGGATTATCATTGGGCACCGAACCGTCGTCGTTGAGCCGATGAATAACCGAAGTGCCGTCCGGCGCGGGACCGGTGGCAAAGTTCTGCAGCTGCCCGTTCCGGTTGAGGTCGCCGTTAATGACGTAGAGTTTCCCGTCGGGACCGAAAGTTATGATGCCGCCGTTATGATTGGGCCCCCCGGGCGTGGCGGGAAGGTTCAGAATTTGGACGCCGTTTATGAGCGCGCTGCCATTCCACTCATAGTGGTAAACCCGGTTGCCGAGTGGAGAACCTCCGTCGCTCCCCGTGCTGCTTTCCGTGTAGTAAAGATAGACGAGGTGATTCGTCGAAAAGTTTGGATGGAGCGCGATGCCCAAAAGTCCGCGTTCGTCCGTGGGATCGACGGCCACATCCAAAACTTCTCCCGCTTGGAGAACGCCGTTAGTGACTCGCCGCACCTTACCGTCGTCTTTTTGCAGCACCAGAATGTCATTCGGTCCGATAAACGCCATCGTCGTCGGCAAACTCAAACCGGCGACGACCTGTTCGACTTGAAGAGTTGGATCGTTGAGCGACGGCGCGGCAAAAGCGGAAGCCGTAAGGCCGAGACAGAGCGCCAAACATAAAGATGAAATTTTCATAGCGCGCGATTACAGTATAGCGCGACGATGGAACCATCTCCACAAAAAATAAAAAAAACTGCGCGTCGTCATGCCGGCCGTGGCATGATGATAAAATCCATTACTCCGAAACTCCAATCTCTACCGCCCCTTGCCTAATAGCTCCTTGTCAGTTACCGTTTTCGCATGCCGCGCCGCTTTATCATCGAAGTAGAGAAAGATTATTTTAATTTCGCCTCGGCCCATTTTCTCGTCTTCGCCGACGGCAAGCGCGAGGCGCTGCACGGCCACAACTACCAGGTTTCCGTCGCCCTCGAAGGCGAACTGGACCGCGCCGGCGTCGTGCTCGACTTCATTACCTTTAAGCCGGTGGTCAAGCAGATTTGCGACGAGTTGGATCACCGGACGCTGATTCAGCGCGACTCTCCCGTGTTGAAAATCCGCCGCGGCGGCGACCACGTCACCGTGGCGTATCGGAAACAACGAATTATTTTGCCGAGGCAGGACGCGCTGCTCCTGCCGCTCGCCAACACCAGCACCGAGCTGCTCGCGGAGTACATCGCCGGCCAGATTCGCCGGCGCGTGCGCCGCCGATTTCCCGGAGCCAAGCTGCGCGAAATCGAAGTCGGCGTGGAAGAGGCGCGGGGCCAGAGGGGATTTTATAAGGGAGAGTTCTAGCGCGAAGCCGCGGCGTGGCGTCCCCTAATCATCGACCGGTTATTTCTTCTCCCACCACCCCACCACCAGGAAAAGCACAAACAGCATCAGGTAGCTCACGACAAACTCCGGCGCGGCGAGAAAACCGAAGCGGCTGACAACGCCGCCGGGCGTCAGCTCGTAGGCGTGAATGATGCCGACGGCGGAAAAAAACGCCGCAGCCAGAGACCACCAGGCGGCGCGGAGAAATTGCCGCTCGATTAGAAACACGCCGATGGCGGCGAGAATCATCGAGCTGAAAATAAATCCGCGCTCCAGCGAGATCATCCCGTGAATCGCCAAGCTCTGCGCGAAAGCCGGCGCGCCGACTTCGTAGAGAGTTTTTCCCGCGGCCCTCACGCCCGTCTCCACCATGAGAAGTCCCCACGCCGCGAGTGCGGGAAATAATCCCAGCGCGACGGCGAGCGCGTGCTCCTTTGGCGTCTCCTGGAACGCCTGCGCGGTGATGATGATGCCGATGTAGAGGAGAATTCCGATGCCGGCTTCGAGCGGGATGAAGTTGAGCACGCCCTGGATCGTGCCGGTGAGGCAGACCAGCGCGATAAAAATTCCGTTCAGCGCGGAGTAGCCGGAGCGCGCGCCGAGACGCTTCCAGCCCGGGTGGCCGATGTAAATCGTCGTCGGGAACGCGCTGCCGAACAGCGACGCCGCAACCGAGCCGACACCATTGGCCAGCAGAGAGGGAAAAGTTCTGTAGCGGTCGCCGGCGGCCTCCGCGCTTTCGATGTTTTGCAGCGAGCCGACGACGTTGAAGATTCCCATGGGAAATATGACCGACATGTATTTTAGAAACTGGGGATTCCACAGCGCCTCCCAGAGCGAGCCGCCGGTAAAGACGGGAACGGCAAGGGCGAAATTCACCGAGGGCGATTTCCCCGACATCGCGCCGAGCCCCCAGGCAAGCGCGGCGCCGACGACGATCGCCACCAACCCGCCCGGCAGGCCGAGCGGAAATCTCTGGTGCGCGAAGTACGAGACGAAGATCAGCGCCATCGGCAGCAGCGCGACCAGAGGCCGATCGAAAATCCGAAAGCTAAAATCCATCGAGATAAACGTGATGGCGATGCCGGCGAGCGCGGAGAGAAGCGCCGCGCGCGGCGTCATCCGGCGCACGGTCTCGGCGATGAACGCGCCGATAATCTCGATCACGCCGTTGAGAAAACAGGCAACCAATCCAACCTTCCAGGCCCAGACGGGATCTTTCGTTTCGAGATAAATCGGCAGCATGATGAAAAAAACGTAGGCGAAGAGACTCACCGTGTTGATTCCGTAAGGCAGCGCTGTCACGTCTTCCCTTCCCGTTTCGCGCGCCAGGCGGCGCGCCTGCCAGGCGTAAAAGAAATTTCCTACGAGGATGGAGATCGCAGCGCCGGGTAGAATCCGCCCGAAGATATATTCATCCGGCAGGTGGATCAGCTCGCGGCAGAGGCTGACGATCAGGATTAACTGGATCAGGTTGTCGATCATCAGGCCGAAAAATCCGTCGAGATCCTTGCGCACGAACCACGGATGCATTGATAGAGCCATAGAGCGAATCTCCTCCCGCCTAAATGGGCCGCACTTTACCTGTCTCGAAGCGCCGCTGTCAACGTGGTTTTCTCCTGTCCGCGCTCCACGGGTTGATAACGCTTGCAACTTTTCGGGAACGGGACTAATAGGGTAAGCGAAACCCATGTGGTGGTGGATGAGGAAGCGCAATTTCGCAGGAGAGCGGCCATGGGAAAATTTGATCTCGCCATCGGAATTGGCGGCGCCGCCGGACAGGGGATCGCGACTCCGGGAGATATTCTTGCGCGAATCTTCGTGCGGCGCGGCCTTCACCTCAACGCTTACAACGCCTACCAGTCCATCATACGCGGCGGCCACATTTTTCTGACGCTGCGCGCCGGCGATCAACCCGTGCTTAGCCTAGGCGACAAGTTGGACGTGCTGGTTCCGCTCAATCAGGACAGCATGGATCGGCATTTGAAGCTCATGCGAGCCGGCGCCGCCGTCCTCTATAACAGCGACAAGATCAAGCCTGGAGCAGCCGCCGACGGCGTCCAGCTCTGCTCGTTTTCCGTCAAAGAGCTCGCGCCCGAGATCAGGGGCGATCTGGTGCAAAATACCATCGCCCTCGGCGCGCTGCTGCGATTGATCGGCGTCGAGTTTAAACCTCTGGAAGAAATCCTGACGCTTCAGTTCAAGCGCAAAGGCGCGGCCGTGATCGCGGAGAATGTGGGCGTCGCGCGGGCCGGCTACGATTATGCCACGGCGCATTTCAAGCCGTTTCCCTTCTCGCTTCCCGACACCGGAAAAAAACTTGCGTTCTTCGAGGGCAATCAGGCGCTGGCGATGGGCG
>JBGPTS010000167.1:0-7919 GCA_041490745.1 Binatia bacterium
CGGTTCCTTTCGGTACGCTATCGACGACCTCGCCGGTCGCCGGATTTTTAACTTCGGTCGTCTGTTTGCTTTCGGAATCGAGCTGCTCGCCCGCGATAAAAAATTTCGCCATTTCTTTCCTCCACAGGTGAGACGGTAATTAGAACTTAGAAAAGAATCATTTTCCCTCTGGAAAGTCAAGAATTCGGGAATTCTCGCGCGTGTGAATGACTCGAGAACTGAGACGGAGGGGCGCGAGGGAGAGGGCCGCGGACGTCCGATGAGAGTGGTTCGACTCATGGCGAAAATCTATCAGCGGCGGCCCGAACGCTTGCGCCCTGAGGCGTCGCTTCCCAACTTTCCCTCGATCGGCTATAGGAAGATTGATGAACCCACCGGCAAGCACGCTCAAAGATCTTCTCGCCGAGCGCGCCAACGCTCGCTGCGACGCTCTCTTACTCATCGGTAAGGAACGCCGACTCACTTACGGGGATTTCCAACGTGAAGTTTATCTCGTCGCCAACGCCTTGCTTCGCCTCGGGGTGACGCAGGGCGACAAAATCGCGCTGCTGCTGCCCAACTGCCCGGAATTTCTCCTCGCCGTCTTTGCCGCGGCCGAGATCGGCGCGATCTTTGTCCCGATCAACACCGCGTTCTCCTCCGACGAAGTCGGCTACGTGCTTGAACACTCCGAGGCGAAATACTTGCTAACCGATCGGAGTTATCTCCCGTTGATTCACCCGTTGCGGCAACGCTACCCGACGCTCAAGCGTGTGATCTCGTTAGGAACCGATAAAGATTCGGCGTGCCTCAGCTGGGATGAATTTCTCCGCGGCGCTTCGACCGAGGCGCCGTCGCTCGGCGTCCGCCCGGACGACGTTGCCTCGATCACCTACACGTCGGGCACGACCGATCGGCCGAAGGGCGTAATGCTGACGCAATTCACCTATGCCTTTGCGCCGCACAAGCGCGCCGAAGCGCTGGGTTGGAACGAGCGCGACCGCGCACTCGTCATGTTGCCGCTTTTTCACGTCAACGCGCTTTGTCACATCGCGCTGGCGATGATCTCCGTCGGCGGCAGTCTCGTGCTGACCGAAAAATTCAGCGCCTCGCGCTTTTGGGACGAGGTGCGAGAATACGATGTGACGACGTCGAGCCTGATGCGGACGATCCCGACTATACTGTTGAATCTGCCGGAAAAACCCGAGGACGCGGACAACCCGCTCCGCCTTATCGTCGCGCTTCTCCCGCCGGAACAGCATCTCAAGTTCGAGGAGCGCTTCAACGTCACGGTCGTCGGCTCTTACAGTTTAACGGAAGATATCCTTAGTGTCATAGGTCCGCTGGGCCCGCTGGACAAAACCCGCCGCAAGCTCGGCAGCTCGGGCCTGCCGGCGGCGCCGGACGTGCACAAGCTTCGCATCGTAGATGAGAGCGGCAACGAGCTTCCGCCGGGCCGATCAGGCGAGATCGTCAAGCAAAGTCCGGCGGTGATGCGCGGCTATTATAAGAATCCGGCGGCAACGGCGGAAGCGCTCGCCGCCGGCTGGCTGCACACGGGCGACCTCGGCTATCTCGACGAGGACGGCTTTCTCTACTTCGTCGACCGCAAGAAGGACATGATCAAGCGCGGCGACGAAAATGTTTCCGCCGAAGAAGTCGAGCGCGTCTTGAATTCGCATCCGGCGATCGCCGAGTCGGCGGTGATCGGCGTTCCCGATCCGATTCGCCAGGAAGAGTTAAAGGCGTGCATCGTGCTCAAATCCTCCGCCGGGATCGTTTCGCCCGAAGAAATCTGGGCCTTCTGCCGGGAGCGTCTCGCCGTTTTTATGATTCCCCGCTACATCGAGTTCCGCGATGCGCTGCCGAAGACTCCCAGTTCCAAGGTCCAGAAACATCTGTTGCGTGAACGAACCGGGATTGCGGTCGCGCCTGTCTTCGATCGGACAAAAGTGCGATAGGGGCGGACTTTTGTCCCTATTGCCGGGGAAAATTTCCCGCCACTTCTTTTGACAATGGCGAACCCGGATGTTATAGAAAACTCCGTTTCCTGGTGTTGACTGTTATGGCCTGGTTTGGTCGCAACCCGCGCGCGCGGGGGCCGTTGTTCGAAGATCGGCCCAGCCTGATCCGCGAGCCGCTCGCGTTAAGCGATATAGTCTCGCCGGACTCCTCGACCGAGGATCTGGCTGCCTATCTATGTAAAGGCAGCCGAGTAACCGGCCAACTGACTTTTCACGGCGCAGCGCGTATCGACGGCAGTGTGGACGGGGAAATTCTCTGCCGCGGCCGGCTGACGGTCGGAGAGGGGGCGGAGATCCGGGCGAATATTTCCGCTGAAGCGGCCGTGATCCACGGCCAGGTCGAAGGCGACGTGACCGCGAGCGAGAAACTGGAGTTGGGAGCGCCGGCGCGGATTTTGGGGAACATCGACGCGCCCAGGCTGGTCATTGCAGAGGGTGTAATTTTCGACGGCGACTGCGCGATGGGCGGAACCGGAGCGAAGCGCGCGGTCGCGAATCCGGTCGGTTCGACGAGTGAAGCCTTTGCGGGCGGCTCTCCAAAACTCGTAACGGTGGAGAAATAGGCTTCGGAGCGCCGCTCCCTTCCCCGCATTTAAAATCATTTCCGCCAGTTTCCTGGCTTCGGGCTCGACAGCAGGGCCGGCCACGCATGGCGATACGCATACACGCGAGAGCGCATAGAGCGAGTGGGTCCGCTACGTTATGATTACACTGGATGTCACGGTTCTGGTTCAGATTGTTTTCTTTTTGGCGCTCTGGTTCATCCTGGCCAAGCTGCTCTTCAAGCCTTTTATCGCGTTGCTCGAAGAGCGTGAAAAGCGGACCGATGGGCTGAAAGCCGAGGCGGCGACGCTCACGGCGGAAGCCGAGCGGCTTCGCGCCGAGTACGAGAGCGCGATCCGCAAAGCCAACGAGGACGGCGGTGCGATCAAAGAAAATATTTTACAGGAGGCGCGCCGGACGCGCGAGCAATTGCTGTCCGAGGTTCGCGCCCAAGCGGCGGCACGGCTCGCGGCGGTGAGAAGCGAGGTCCAGACGGAACTCGCGCGCGGCCGGCAAGCGGCGGTTCAGGAATCGGCGTCGATCGCGCGGCAGATGGCCGAGAAAATCTTGGGAAGGAAGATCGCATGAGCCGGCTGGCGGCGGTATTATTCGGCTTGTTGTGGGCCGTCCCGGTCCTAGCGGCCGAGGAAGAACATGCGGCGTCGATCGGCGAGCTGACCTTTCCCCTCATCAATTTTCTAATCTTTCTTTACCTCATCAAGCGGTTTGCCCTGCCGCTGGTCAAAGAGCATTTCAAGGGGCGGCGGGCGGCGATCGCCGGAGCCGTCGGAGAAGCGGATGAGGCCCGGCGGCGCGCCGCGGCGCTGCTCGACGACTATCGCAATCGGCTCGCTCAGCTCGATCAGGAAATGCAGACGATTCGCAACGAGCTCCGCGCCGAAGGCGAACGGGAAAAAAACAAGCTGCTCGCGGAGGCAAACGAGATCGGCGCTAGAATCAAAGCCGACGCCGATTTTCTCGCCGAGCAGGAAATCCGACTCGCGCGCCTGGTATTGAAGCGTGAAATCGTCGAAGCGGCGCGCCGGACGGCGGAAGAATTCGTCAGAGACCGTTTGACGGCCGCGGACCAGACGCGAATCGTCGCCGAATTCTTAAGTGAAGTCGGAGCGGCGCGATGATCCAGGGGAGTCTCAGCCGGCGCTACGCCAAGGCGCTCTTCCAACTGGCCGTGGCCGAGCAACGGGAGGAAGCTATCGGCGCGGAGATCGAGCGGTTTTTGGCCGCGCTTCAGAATTCGGAATTAAACGGCGCGCTCAACAACCCGGCCTTCGCGGTTCAAAGCCGGAAAAATATCGTTATCCAAGTGGCGCGGAGCTTACAGCTCGCGCCGCTCGTCAGTCACTTTTTGTCGCTGCTCGTCGAGCGCGACCGGCTGAATCTCTACTCGGCGGTCGTCGAGCGCTACCGCCGTCTCCTCGACGAGAAAAAGGGCCAGGCGGCGGCGCGCGTCATTGCCGCCCGGCCGCTGGAGGAGAACGAAGTCAAGCGCCTCGGCGAGGCGCTTGAGAAAATTTCCGCCAAGCGCGTCGTTATCCAACAGGAGCGCGATGCCAACCTGATCGGCGGGCTGGTGGTTCACCTCGAAGGCAAAATTTACGACGGCAGCGTGTTGCAGCAGCTGGAAAGCATGAAGGAGCGCGTCGAGCGCGGGTATTAAAGGAGCGAACTATGGAAATCGGAACCGCGGAGATTAGCCGCATTATCAAAGAGCAGATCGAGAACTACGACAAAGCGGTCGAGGTGCAGGAGATCGGCACGGTCATTTCCACCGGCGACGGCATCGCGCGTGTCTATGGTCTGGACAAAGTCGCGGCCGGCGAGCTGCTCGAATTTCCGCACGGGATTTACGGCGTCGCGCTCAACCTCGAAGAGGACAACGTCGGCACGGCGCTCTTCGGCGAAACGCACATGATCAAAGAGGGCGACACGGTCAAGCGCACCGGCCGGATCGCCGAAGTGCCGGTCGGAAAAGCGCTCGTCGGCCGCGTCGTCAACGCGCTCGGCGAAGCGATCGACGGCCGCGGGCCGATCGACACCAAAGAACGCCGCCGCATCGAGATCAAAGCGCCGGGCATCGTCGCGCGCCAGCCGGTGAAAGAGCCGCTGCAAACCGGCCTCAAGGCGATCGACGCGATGATTCCGATCGGCCGCGGCCAGCGCGAGCTCATCATCGGCGATCGACAGACCGGCAAAACCGCCGTCGCCCTCGACACCATCATCAATCAAAAAGGCGGCAACGTCACGTGCATCTACGTCGCCATCGGCCAGAAGCGCTCCACCGTCGCGCAGGTCGTGGACAAGCTCAGAGAGTCCGGCGCGATGGACTACACGATCGTCGTCGCGGCGACGGCGTCGGAATCGGCGCCGCTGCAATACATCGCGCCCTACAGCGGCTGCACGATGGGCGAGTACATGCGCGACAACGGCGGTCACGCGCTGCTCATCTACGACGATCTCTCCAAGCACGCCGTCGCGTACCGCCAGTTGTCTCTGCTGCTGCGCCGGCCGCCGGGACGCGAGGCGTTTCCCGGCGACGTGTTTTATCTCCACTCGCGCCTCTTGGAGCGCGCGGCAAAATTAAGCGACGCGCGCGGCGGCGGCTCGCTGACGGCGCTGCCGATCATCGAAACCCAGGCGGGCGACGTCTCCGCGTACATCCCGACCAACGTGATTTCCATCACGGACGGGCAGATTTTTTTGGAAAGCGATCTCTTCTATTCCGGCGTCCGCCCGGCGATCAACGTCGGCATTTCCGTTTCGCGCGTCGGCGGCAACGCGCAGATCAAAGCCATGAAGCAGGTCGCCGGGACGCTCAGGCTTGAGCTTGCGCAGTACCGTGAGATGGCGGCGTTCGCCCAGTTCGGCTCGGACCTGGACCAGGCGACGCAACGCCAGTTGAGCCGCGGCAGCCGTCTGGTTGAGCTTCTCAAGCAAGGCCAGTACGAGCCGGTGCCGGTCGAGAAGCAAGTCTTGATCATCTTCGCCGGCACCAACGGCTTCGTCGATGAGTTGCCGTTGACCGCGCTGAAAAAATACGAGCAGGAGCTTTATTCGTTCGTCGAAGCGAAGCACCCGGATATTTTCTCGGACATTCTCAAGAAGCGCGAGCTGGACAACGACCTTCGCGCCAAGTTGAAGCAGGCGCTGGAAGAGTTCAAAGGAACGTTCAAGGCGTAATGGCGACCCTCAAAGCAATACGCAAGCGGATCGGCTCGATCCGCAACACGCAGCAGATCACCAAGGCGATGAAGATGGTATCCGCCGCCAAGCTGCGCCGGGCGCAGGAGGCGGCGGTCGAGGCGCGCCCGTACGCCGAAAAGATGCTCGCGCTGTATAAAAACCTCGTCGCACGGGTCGGGCGCGAGGCGCACCCGCTGCTCGCCCAACGCGATGAGAAGCGCATCGATCTTGTGCTCCTGACTTCCGACCGCGGCCTTTGCGGCGGCTACAACGCCAATCTGATTCGCGCGGCCGAAGCTTTTATCCGCCGTGACGGCGTCGGCAAGGAGATCCAGCTCGTGCTCGTCGGCCGTAAGGGCGCCGACTACTTCCGCCGGCGCAAGGGCAATATTGCCGACCGCTACGTGAACATTCTGTCGATCGGCGCCGAGGAGCTTGCAGGCGAGATCGCCGAGAAGGCGATCGGACGATTTATCCGCGGCGAGACCGAGGCGGTTTATATTCTTTACAGCCGTTTTCGCTCGGCGCTCTCGCAGGTGCCGACGCTGGAGAAACTTCTACCGGTGGCGCTGCCGGAAAATGAAAAGCCGGAGCAGCAGACCGAATATCTGATCGAGCCGGACATCGAAACGCTGCTGGCGAGCCTTCTCCCGCGCGTCGTCCACGTCGCCATTTACCGCGCGCTGCTGGAAGCGACGGCGAGCGAGCACGGCGCGCGCATGACGGCAATGGATTCCGCGACCACGAACGCGTCGAAGATGATGGGCAGTTTGACGCTGCAGATGAACCGCGCGCGGCAGGCGTCGATCACGCGCGAGCTGATGGAGATCGTCGGCACGGCGGAAGCGCTCAAGTAAGGATTTGAACGGAGGTTACGGAATTATGGCTACGGGGAAGATTACTCAGGTGTTGGGAGCGGTCGTCGATGTGGAGTTCTCCGACGGCGCGCTGCCGCCGATCTACAACGCGCTCAAGGTCAGCAATCCGGGGATCAGCGACGCGCAGTGGAATCTCGTGCTCGAAGTGGCGCAGCACCTGGGCGAAAACACGGTCCGCTGCGTCGCCATGGATGCGACCGAAGGGCTGGTTCGCGGCGTGGATGTCATGGACACCGGCGAGGGAATTACGGTTCCGGTCGGGGAGGAGACGCTCGGCCGCATTCTCAACGTCATCGGCGAGCCGGTGGACGAACAGGGGCCGGTTAAGGCAAAGAAGCGTTATCCGATTCACCGGCCGACGCCGGAGTTCGTCGATCAGGAAACCAAGGTCCAGGCGTTCGAGACCGGCATCAAAGTCGTCGATCTGTTGGCGCCGTACGCCCGCGGTGGAAAGGTCGGGCTGTTCGGCGGCGCGGGCGTCGGCAAGACGGTCATTTTGATGGAGTTGATCAACAATGTTGCCATGAAGCACGGCGGCTACTCCGTCTTCGGCGGCGTCGGCGAGCGGACGCGCGAAGGCAACGATCTCTGGCTCGAAATGAAAGAATCGGGCGTCATCAACAAAGCCGCGCTGGTCTATGGCCAGATGAACGAGCCGCCGGGCGCGCGCGCCCGCGTCGCGCTCACGGCGCTCACGGTGGCGGAATATTTCCGCGACGACGAAGGGCGCGACGTGCTGCTCTTTCTCGACAACATTTTCCGTTTCACGCAGGCGAACTCCGAAGTCTCGACGCTGCTCGGCCGGATGCCGTCGGCCGTCGGCTATCAGCCGACGCTCGCCACCGACTTGGGCGAGCTGCAAGAGCGGATCACGTCCACGCACAAAGGCTCCATCACTTCGGTTCAAGCCATTTACGTCCCTGCCGACGACTTGACCGACCCGGCACCGGCGACAACGTTCGCCCACCTCGACGCGACGACGGTTCTGTCGCGGCAGATCGCCGAGCTGGGAATTTATCCGGCGGTCGATCCGCTGGACTCGACTTCGCGGATTTTGGATCCGCACGTGGTCGGCGCGGAGCACTACGACGTAGCGCGGCAGGTGCAGGTGATTTTGCAGCGCTATAAAGATCTCCAGGACATCATCGCCATCCTCGGCATGGACGAGCTGTCGGAAGACGACAAGCTCACGGTCGCGCGCGCGCGAAAGATTCAACGGTTTTTGTCTCAACCGTTCCACGTCGCCGAGCAGTTTACCGGAACTCCGGGCGCCTACGTCGAGTTGAAGGACACG
>JBGPTS010000168.1:0-7897 GCA_041490745.1 Binatia bacterium
ACTGGTCGATGAAGTCCTGGCCAAACGAGCCAAGTGACGGAATGAAGCAAATTTCACGCAAGATGCCTTCTCGAATTTCGGCACTGTTTGTCGCGGCGCTTTTCTGCCTGGTTTCGTTTCGCGTTGCACCGGCGACCGCGGCGAGCGCGAAGGCCGGTTGGGAAACGGAATGGGAGAAAATCCTCGCCGCGGCGGAAAAGGAAGGACAGATCACTCTCTACGCGCCGCCGGGGAAGCAGTATCAGGACGCGATCACATCGTTCTCGCAGTACTATCCCAAGATCAAGCTCACCTACGTTCCCGGCTCGGGGACCAACAACGCGCAGCGTTTGTTGACCGAGCGTCGCGCGGGCAAATTTCTCGGCGACATATTCATCGGCGGCTCCGGTACCATGATCGAGGTTCTTTACAAAGGCAAAATTTTCGACCCGCTCCCGCCGCAGCTCATCCTTCCCGAAAGCAAAGATCAGTCGGCCTGGTTCGAGAAGAAACACCAATTCGCCGACGCCGAGGGCCAGTACGTGCTGATGATGCAGGGCAGCGTGCAGCACGACCTCGGCGCATACAACACGAATCTCGTCAATCCCGCGGAGATCAAATCTTTCTGGGACATTCTCCAGCCCAAGTGGAAAAGCAAGATGGCCGCCTTCGACCCGCGCGACCGCGGCCACATCCAGCGCATGCGCGCGCTTTACTACAATCCGAATCTCGGGCCGGAGTTTTTGCGCAAGCTGTTCGAAGACATGGATGTCACGCTCGGACGCGACCAGCGGCAATTGCTCGATTGGGTCGCGGGCGGAAAATTTCAAGTCTATTTATTCGCCACAAGCAGCGACGTCGAGGACGGGGAAAAGCAGGGTTTGCCGGTGGGCATTCTCTACGGCCAGCCCAAGGAGGGATATCTCACAGGACAGTTCGGCCATATCGCCTTGATCAAACAACCGCCGCACCCGAACGCGACCAAAGTGTTTCTCAACTGGGTGCTGTCGCGCGAGGGGCAGATCCAGTGGCAGAAGAAAACCGACAACAACTCGCTGCGCATGGATATTCCGAAAGACATGTTGACCGATCAGCGCGAAATTCCGAAGGCGGGAGAAAAGTATCTGAATTCGAGCTTACCGCAGTACGAAGACGTGAAGCCGGTTTTGAAAATTCTCGAAACCGCGTTGGCCAAAACCGGTAAATAGACCGGGAAAATGAAGCGTCAAGAGGAGGAAGCGCTATGATGACGAAAGAAGAGAACGAGAGGCTCACCAGAGTCGGGCCGGGCACACCGGGAGGCGAACTTTTACGCCGCTATTGGCTCCCGGTCTCGGTGGCTCAAGAGCTGACGGAGGAGCGGCCGACGAAATTCGTTCGTGTGTTGGGCGAAAATCTGGTGCTGTTTCGCGACAAATCGGGGCGGGTAGGTTTGCTGGACGACCGCTGTTCCCACCGCGGCGCCTCGCTCTGCTACGGACGAGTCGAAGAGCGCGGTATCTCCTGCGCCTATCACGGCTGGCTCTACGACGTGAAAGGCAATTGCCTCGAAACGCCGCCCGAGCCGGCGGAGAGCAAATTCCCCGCGACGGTCAAGCACAAGGCGTATCCGGTGCAAAAGTTCGTCGGCCTCTACTGGGCTTACCTCGGGCCGGCGCCCGCGCCGCTTATTCCTCACTACGACGCGTGGGCACGGAAGGACGGGCGACGAAAAATTTTCGTCCAGCCGCAGCTCGACTGCAACTGGTTTCAAGCGATGGAAAATTCCGTCGATCCGGCGCATTTGCAGATTCTGCACCAGGAGACCGCGCTAGACGCCTCGCGCGGGCGCAAGCCGGTCAGCACGACGCGCGGCTTCACCGACGACGTGAAGAGCTTCGAATTCCACGAGGTGCCGATCGGCATCATCAAGCGGCGCTTTTACGCCAATGGTATCACCGACGAGCACCCGCTGATTTTTCCCAACATCCTGCGTCAATTCAACGGCACGCAGATCCGCGTGCCGATCGACGACGCGCACACGATGATCTTCATCGTCCGCTTCATGCCGACCGAGGACGGCGTCGTCGTCGAAGAAGAAGACCCGCCGGTGACGTACGTCAAGCCGTACAAAGATCCGCCCGACGCGATTCATCCGGCGACGAAGTTCCGCTTGAACGAAGTCCAGGCCCAGGACCACATGGCGTGGGAGACCCAGGGGCCGATCGCCGACCGCACGCGCGAGCGGCTGGCCACGTCCGATCGCGGCATCGTGCTGCTGCGCGAGATGATGCAGCGCGAGATGCTCAAGGTCGAGCAGGGACTCGATCCCAAAGGCGTGATTCGCGATCCGGCGGAAAACACCGTGATCGACACTCACTTGATGGAGTCGATCCGCGAGATGAACTTCTGGCGCGAGGGAAGAGAGCTGCCGGAGTCGCTGCGCGTCTAATCGGCCGGAGGGATAAGACGTTGGCGGAACCCGATCAACTGCGCGAGCTGCTCGCCTCGGCGTGCCGGATTCTCGGCAAGCTCAACATGACGAAAGAGCCGAGCGGGCACATTAGCGCCCGCGCGCCCGGCGGCGAAGCTATTCTGATCAAGGCGCGCGGTCGGGGCGAATCCGGTCTGAGATTCGTCCAACCGCGCGACTTCATCGCGGTGAGCCTCGACGGCAAAAAGCTCGAAGGACCGGAAGACCTCGAAACGCCGCAGGAGGTTTTCATTCATACGTGGATTTACCGCCTCCGGCCGGAGGTTCAAAGCGTCGTCCACGTTCACCCCGCGACGGTCGTGTTGTTTACGATCTGCGATCTGCCGCTGCTGCCGCTCTTCGGGGCCTACGATCCGAGCGCGCTCAGGCTCGTACTCGAAGGCGTGCCGACCTATCCGCGGAGCATTCTCGTGTCGAACGATAAGCTCGGTCAGGATCTCGCGCAAACGATCGGCGGGCAGCGCGCCTGTCTCATGCGCGGCCACGGCATCACGGCGGTGGGGACGAGCGTCCACGAGGCGACGCTGACCGCGATCAAGTTGAACGAGCTGGCGGAGATCAACTACCGCGCGCGCCTCCTGGGCGACCCGCGCCCGATTTCGCGGGAAGATATAGACAGCTTTGCCGCCGCGCTCGAAGGGCGCAAATCGAGCGCGTACAACGAATCCGCGTGGCGTTACTATTGCAATCTCCTGGACGAACCCATAATCTCAGCGCCGGCTGCGAGCAAACCCGCGAATCAGCATGTCAAAACCGGTTCTTGAATTCCTCGAAGTCACCAAGCGCTATGGGGATTTTGTCGCTGTAGATCGGGTGAGCTTCACGCTCCACGACGGCGAATTTTTCACCCTGCTGGGGCCTTCGGGCTGCGGCAAGACGACGACGCTGAGACTGGTCGCCGGGTTGGAGGAGCCGGACGAGGGCGAGATATTTCTCAACGGCGCGCCGATCGCTTCGCCCCGGCGCGGCATCTTCGTAGGGCCGGACAAACGCCGCATGGGCATGGTCTTTCAATCGTACGCGATCTGGCCGCACTTGACGGTGTTCGAGAACGTGGCCTTCCCGCTCAGAGTCAGGCGCGAGCCGGCGGCCGCGCTCAGCCGCAAGGTCATCGAGGCGTTGGAGCTCGTCGGCCTCGGCGGCCTCGAAGAGCGCGGCGCGACCAGCCTTTCCGGCGGGCAGCAGCAGCGCGTCGCGCTGGCGCGCGCGCTCGCGTATGCGCCGACGATCCTTTTGCTCGACGAGCCGCTGTCCAATCTCGACGCGAAACTCCGCGAGCAGATGCGGTTCGAATTGCGCGCGCTGCAGCGGCGACTGGGCGTCGCCGCGCTCTACGTCACGCACGACCAGAGCGAAGCGATGACGCTGTCCGACCGGATCGCGGTCGTGCGCCAAGGGAAAATCGAGCAAATCGGCACGCCGGTGGAAATCTACGAAAAACCCGCGAACTCTTTCGTCGGCGACTTTCTCGGCCGCACGGTCGCGCTCGAAGGCGCGGTTACAAGAAGCGGCAAGGAGCTGTTCGTCGATCTGGCCGGCGGCGATCGGCTCTGCATGGGCGAAAGTCACAACGGCGGCTTCGCCGAAGGCGAAACGGTGCGCGTCGTCTGTCGCCCCGAAGATATTCAAATTTTACCCGGCGGGCCGGCGGCGCCGAATCGTATCAAGGCCAGAGTCAACGAAGTCGCCTACCTGGGCGATCGTCTGGAGTACACGCTCGGCGCGTGCGGCCGGACCGTCGTGCTCTTCGCCGGGAAACAGGAGCGTTACGCCGCGGGCGCGGAGATTCGCCTCGCGTTCGATCCGTCGCGTCTGACGCTTTTACGGTTACAATCATGACCACCGCGCTCGCCGCCGCCGCGCCGTCCGCCGTCAGACTCCGCCGCGTCCGCCTGGCGGAATACGGCGCGCTGGTTTTTTTCGGCGTGGCGATGGGCCTGCCGGTGGTTTTTCTTTTGCTTAGCAGCTTCAACATTGCGCCGCCGAGCAAAGAGGCCGTTTTCGGCCTCGACAATTGGAGCCGCGCCTTCAGCGACACGGGGACTTTGAGCGCGCTGTGGATGAGTTTTCTGCTGTCGATCACCTATCTGATTCCGGGGATGATTCTTTCAGTCGTCATGGCCTGGCTCATCGCGCGCACCGACATGCCGGGCGGAAACTTGGTCGAGTTTCTTTGCTGGTTCGCTTATTTCGTGCCGGATTTTCCTCTCGTCCTCGCCTGGATTCTTTTGCTCGATCCCAATTTCGGTTTTCTCAACGCCGCGGTGTCGGCGCTGCCGTTCGCCCCGGCGCCGCGGTTCAATCCTTATAGCTTCTGGGGGATCGTCTGGGTTCATCTCTCGACCGGCGGCGTCTGGTTCAAGGTGATGCTGTTGACGCCGATCCTGCGGCGCGTCGGCGCGACGCTGGAAGAGGCGGCGCGCGTCGCCGGGGCGAACCATTTCACCGTGCTGCGGCGCATCAGCCTGCCGGTCATCCTGCCGGCGATTCTCGCGGTCGCGGCGCTGAGTTTCATTCGCGGCCTGGAGTCGTTCAACACCGAGCTTCTGCTCGGCACGCCGGTCGGCATCTACGTCTATGCAACGCGCATCTACGATTACACGCGCCACGAGCCGTCCGCCTACGGCGAGGCCACCGCCTTGGGCTCGGTCTTTCTCGTCGTGCTGGCGAGCCTCGCTTACTTTTATCAGCGGCGGCTCAGAGGAAAAAAATTCACCGTCGTTACCGGCCAGGGCTACTCGACGCTCAAAGTCAAGCTCGGCAGGTGGAGATACCTCGCACTCGGCGGTTGCCTGTCTTATATCGCCGTGATGATGCTGCTGCCGCTCGCGTTTCTCATGCTCGGCTCGGTCATGCGGCGCTACGGATTTTTCCACATCAGCGCGCCGTTCACCCTGGTTCACTGGCGGAATCTATTCGGCGACGCGATCTTTTTTCTCGCGCTCAAGAACAGCCTCGTGATCGCCGCGATCACCGGCGTTGCCGCCGTGGCCCTCTATTCGACCGTCGGCTATTTCCTCGCTTGTAAAAAATTGCGCACTGCGCCGCTGCTCGAAATGCTTACCTGGATGCCGTGGGTGGTGCCGGGGATTTTGATGAGCCTTGGTTTATTATGGATGTTCCTCGCCACGCCGCTGCGCTCGGTTCTTTACGGCTCGGTGTGGGGCATTGCGCTCGCGCTGACGATAAAAGAAAGCCCGGTGTGCACGCAGGCGTTCAAGGCGGCGTTTCTCCAACTCGGACCGGATCTCGAAGAGGCGGCGCGCGTCAGCGGCGCTTCTTGGATTTACACGTACCGCAGGATTCTCGTTCCGCTGGTCGCGCCGGTGGCGGCGACTGTCGGGCTGATCAGTTTCGGCAACGCGCTCACCAGCATCAGCACGCCGGTGCTACTTTACAGCGCGCGCTCGCGCCCGCTGGCGATTCTGCTCATGGAATACAGTTTCAGCGGCGAGGTCGAGCGCGCCGCCGCGCTCGGACTGTTGATCACCGCCATCGTCTCTGTAATGATGCTGATCGGCAGAAAATTCGTCCGGCCGCTCACGGGAAATCTATAGAGGGATGAAGGATGAAAAAAGCAGGCGCTAAGAAATCGCTCGGATTTCTATTGGCGGCCGTTTTCTGCTGGTTCGCGATCGGCCCGGCGGGCGCGCAGCAGAAAGATTGGGAAAAAGATTGGAGCCAAACGCTCGCGGCGGCGAAGAAAGAAGGCTCGGTCGTGGTCGTCGGCTCGCCCGATCCGGTAATGCGGGGCGAGATCATCCCGAAATTCCAGGCGCGCTATGGCATCCCGGTCGAATTTCTCGCCGGCCGGTCGAGCGAGGTCGCCGCGCGTCTCAGAACCGAGCGCGCGGCGGGGATCTATGCCGTGGACGTCTTTTTGTCCGGGCCGGACACGACCGCGACGGTCTTCTATCCGGAAAAGATGCTCGATCCGTTGAAGCCGCTGCTGGTCCTGCCGGAGGTGGTCGATGGTTCCAAGTGGAAGAGGGGCAAGCCCTGGTTCGTCGACCCGGAGGAAAAATTCGTCTTGCGGCCGTTCAGCAGCGTCGCGAGTCTGTTTTTCATCAACACCGATTTCGTCAAGCCGGACGAAATCAAGTCGATCAAAGATTTATTGAATCCGAAATGGAAGGGGAAGATTTCGACCGAAGACCCGACCACAACGGGAGCGGGCGCCAATCTCGCGGCGCGCTTGCACCACGAGTTCGGGCCGGACTTCATCAGGAAGCTCTACCTCGAGCAAAAGCCGGTCAGCACGCGCGAGCGGCGTCAGTTCACCGACTGGCTCGCGCGCGGCACCCAGCCCATTTGTCTCAACTGCCGCGAAGACGATGTCCGGCCGCTGGAGAAAGAAGGCTACAAGCTGCTGGAAATTTTCGGCCTCTCCGACATCGCGCCGGCGACCAACGGCTCGCCCTGGTTGATGAGCCTGGCGAATCGCCCGCCGCACCCCAACGCGGCCAAGGTTTTTGTCAACTGGATGGCGTCCAAGGAAGGGATCGAGCTCTACGCGCGCGGCTACGGCAGCGCCACGCTGCGCACCGACATCGACCACTCGTTTTTGAATCCGGGAAATGTGCCTAAGCCCGGCGTCAAATATTTCGACGACACCGAATGGAGCTGGATCGTCACCGGGCGGCACGACAACCGGGAAATGGCCTGGAAGCTGATGAAGTCGCGTTAGGAAACAGAAACTCATGCGCATGCCGAATAAATTTCCCCGCCGCTACGCGCGCGCGGCATCGATCGCGCTGTTAGTCGCAGCATTTTCCGCCCGCGCCTCGGCGCAGTCGGATTGGAAGAAAGATTGGGAAACGACGCTCCAGGCGGCGAAGAAGGAAGGGCAGGTCACCGTCTATATATACCGTTACGAGCGCATGCTGGAAGCGTTCAAGAAGGAATATCCGGACATCAAAGTCGTCGCCGTCACCGGCACCGGCAACCAGCTCGGCACCCGAATCTTGACCGAGCGGCGCGCGGAAAAATACATCGCGGACATTTTCAGCGCCGGCCCGAATTCGGCCTTCAACATTCTCTATAAGAAAGCCAAGGCGCTCGATCCGTTAAAGCCCATGTTCGTGTTGCCCGAAGTGTTGGACGAGTCGAAGTGGTACGGCGGCAGGCACAACTTCATCGACACCGAGGGCAAGCACATCTTCGGCTATCTGGCGAACGCAAGCTCGGCGCAGCTTTACTTCAACAGCAAGCTCGTGCAGGAGAAAGAGATCAAATCGCACTGGGATTTGCTCAACCCCAAGTGGAAGGGAAAAATCGTTTCGCTCGATCCTGCGCTTACCGGCCTCGGACAGACGATGCAATTTTTTTATTATCATCCGGAGCTCGGTCCCGAATTCATCAAGAAATTGTTCGGCGCCATGGACATGACCTTCGCGCGGGAATTTCGCCAGATGACCGACTGGCTGGGCCAGGGAAAATTCGCCA
>JBGPTS010000169.1:0-7820 GCA_041490745.1 Binatia bacterium
CCCCTATCGGATAGACAAGCGCGCGCCTTCGGTCGGCGAGCACCAGCTCCACATCAACCCGCAGGCGGCGCGCGATCTCGGCATCAACGACGGCGATTACGTCTATGTCGATGCCAACCCGGCGGACCGCCCGTACCTCGGCGCCAAGCCGGACGATCCGTTCTACAAAGTGTCGCGCTGCATGCTGCGCGTGAAATACAGCCACGCGTACCCGTACAACATCGTCATGATGAAGCACGCGCCGTTCATCGCCACCGAGCGGAGCGTCAAGGCGCACGAGACCCGGCCCGACGGCCGCGCGCTGTCGGAGAACACCGGCTATCAGGCGAACCTGCGCTACGGCTCGCAGCAGTCGATCACGCGCAACTGGCACATGCCGATGCATCAGACCGACACACTGTTCCACAAGGCCAAGGCGTCGATGAGCTTTATCTTCGGCGGCGAGGCCGACAACCACGCGGTCAACACGGTGCCGAAGGAAACGTTGGTGCGCGTCACCAAGGCGGAAGACGGCGGTCTCGGCGCAAAGGGAATCTGGAAGCCGGCGACGACCGGCTACACGCCGGACAACGAGAACGATTTTATGAAGAGGTATTTGGCCGGGGAATTAACGAAGGTGAAAGAATAGCCGTGGGAGTTCAAAACGTTCAAAAGTTCAAGTCGTTCAATTGAACTCTTTGACGCTTGAACCACGTTGAACCATCTTGAACAACGTTGAACCGAGATGAGGGAGGAGAGCGACTGTGCCGTATAACGATCCCGATCCAACCGATCCGAATGTTTTAGTCGGCGTGATGCTGCCCGCCGACGCCGAGGCGCCGCGCGAAATGGCTTACGTCTTCGCCGAAGAGTTTGCGCGCATGGGGCACGACAAGCAGCAGATCCTCGCGCTGTTCAAAACTCCATACTATGGAGGCGCGCACGGCGCGTATCAAAGCCTGGGCGATGCAGCGATCCAATCCATCATCGACGAATGCATCGGCGCGTGGGGGCGAGTAAAAATCACCGTTCAAGAAGTTCAAGCCGTTCAAAACGTTCAAAGCGATTCGGACGATTGAACGACTTGAACGATTGGAACGATTTGAACTTTTGGAGGAGCGATGACTAAGGTCCACAACTGGCAGATCGGGCGGGAGATGAACTACCCGTACGAGGCGGCGTATCCCAAGCGCCAGTTCGCTTTCGTCTTCAACATCAACCGCTGCATCGCCTGCCAGAGCTGCACGATGGCGTGCAAGTCCACCTGGACGTTCAACAAAGGTCAGGAGCACATGTGGTGGGCCAACGTCGAGACCAAACCTTACGGCGGTTATCCGCAGTCCTGGGACATGAAAATCCTGGAACTCTTGGAAAAGGCGAACCCGGGCGCGCAGAACTGGTCGGACAAGCCGGGCGGCGATCCGAAAAAGCCTTATGGAAAATTCGACGGCATGACGATCTTCGAGGCGCAAAAGAGGCTCACGCCCGAAAGCGCGCGCGTGCTCGGCTACCTGCCGACCGACGAAGAGTGGAACTCGCCGAATATTTACGAAGACAATCCGGTGGGAAAAAAAGGCGTGCGCTATGAGATCGACAAAGAAGGCGTCGCGCTGCCCGAGCACAAGACCTGGTTCTTTTACCTCGCGCGCATCTGCAATCACTGCTCGTATCCGGCCTGTCTCGCCGCCTGCCCGCGCAAGGCGATCTACAAGCGGCCGGAAGACGGCATCGTGCTGATCGATCAGGAACAATGCCGCGGCTATCGTAAATGCGTCGAGGCCTGTCCGTACAAGAAGTCCATGTATCGCGGCAACACGCGCGTCTCGGAAAAATGCGTCGGCTGTTATCCGCGCGTCGAGGGAAAAGATCCGCTGAGCGACGGCCAGCCGATGGAGACGCGCTGCATGGCGGCCTGCATCGGGCAAATCCGCATGCAGGGGCTGGTCAAGATGAACCGCGACGGCAGTTGGACCGAGGACCGCTACAATCCGCTTTATTACATGATCCACGTCGCCAAGGTCGCGCTACCGCTCTATCCGCAATTCGGCACGGAGCCCAACGGCTACTACATTCCGCCGCGCTGGGTGCCGCGCGATTATCTCCGGCAGATGTTCGGCCCCGGCGTCGATAACGCGATCGAGCGCTATACTTATCCCGATAGGGAGCTGCTCGCGGTGCTCCAGCTTTTCCGCCGCTCGAACCGAATTATTTTTCGCTACGAGATTAAAGAGGGGCCGAAGGTTTACGAGGCGACGCTGCGCGGCAGAAAAATCACGCTCTATAACGATACGGTGATCGCTTACGGCCAGGACGGAAAAGAAATTTTCCGCACGACTGTCGATGAGCCGCTACACGTCCGGCCGGCGGTGCATGCGAATTCGATTTAAGAAGGCAACAGGCAATAGGGAAAGAAGATGACAAAAGAAATGTCAGCGGCCAAACGACACGTCGGCGAGCTCGACACCGCCCTCGCGCGCGCTACCTTATATAGCGCGCTGGCGCTGGGGTTCCGGCCGCCGGATGAGGAGACGATCACTCGTCTCTGCTCGAAGGACGGAGCAGCGGCGCTGGCCGGCGCGGCGACTCTTCTCGATCCCAACCAGCCGGGTTTTGTCGCCGCCTCTCTACTTCTCACTTCTCACGCCTCACTGCTCACTCTTACTGAATCGCATCGCCGTCTTTTCGGCCACACGGCGCGCGGCGGCGTGCCGCCGTACGAAACCGAGTACGGGGCCGAAGCGCTGTTCCAGCAGCCGCACGAGATGGGAGATTTGATGGGCTTCTACAACGCGTTCGGCCTCACTGTGAACATCCAAGCGCGCGAGCGCCCCGATCACGTGAGCTGCGAGTGCGAGTTCCTCTCGTTCCTCGCTCTCAAGGAAGCCTATGCACTGGAGCACGAAGACGCCGCGATGCTCGACGAGACGCGCAAGGCCGAGCGATTGTTTCTCCGTGATCATCTCGGCCGCTTCTTGCCGGCGTTCGCCAAGAAAATTAGCCGCGAGGATGGAAGCGGTTTTTACGGGACTCTGGGCGATCTAGCGTGCGCGTTCATCGCGCTCGAATGCGCCCGCTTCCGCGTGCCTGCGGGGCCGGAAAATCTCACGCTCCGCCCGGCCGACGACGAGCGCGTGCCGATGGCGTGCGGCAGCGGCGAATGTCCCGCGATGCCCGGCGTGTCGGATTTGGATGAAGCAGAATGAACGCGATCGCGGAAAACTTTTTGCGCTACGAGCCGGGCTTCGTCGAGACCGCGGTCTTCTTTGCCGTCCGCGAAGGATCAGAGGAGCGCGTTTATCACCGCGAGCGCAGCCGGCTCTACCACATCGCCGATCCCGAGAAGCGCGAGCGCGCGTTTCGCGATCTCAACGCGCGCTGGTTCGTGCGACTCGGATTGTCCGGTCCGATCGAGATGGCGCTCTCCGAGGCGCCAACTGTTTTGGCCAGCGTAGGGCACTGTCTGGTGGCCGGCGCGCCGGAGAAAAAAGTCGAAGGAGCGGAGCTTTTCGTGACGCCGGAAGCGGGACCGGAGAAAAAAGAAAAGCCGACTGCGGGTATTTTATTGCAGCCGAAATCGCTTCTCGATGCCGCGCGCCTGCTCGCTTTTCTCCGCCACGAGCTGCTGCACATAACCGACATGCTCGATCCGGACTTCGGCTATGAGCCGGCGCTGCCGGCCGCCGAAGGCGGTCCGACGCACGACCGGCTGCTCAAGGAGCGCTACCGCGTTCTCTGGGACGCGACGATCGACGGCCGCATGGCGCGCCGCGGCTGGGCGTCGGCGCGCGTCCGTGATGAGAGGCTGGAGGAATTTGCGTGCGCGTTTCCGATGCTCGGCGCGCTGACGGAAGATTTGTTCGGCGGTTTTTTCGACCGCGACGCGCATACGCACGCCGAGGTGGTCGCGTTTGCGAGCGATCCGAGAACGGGTTCCAGGGAAACGGCGTCGCCGGGAAGCCGCTGCGCTCTTTGTGGCTTTCCGACCTACGATTTCGAGCCGGCGCCCGAAAGCCTGCCGGAACATATCGTCGCCGCGATCGCGGCCGATTTTCCCGCCTGGCGCCCGTCGCGCGGTCTTTGCGGACAATGCGCGGAGCTTTATCGCGCCCGAGAAATGTCGTTGTCGGCCGCGCGCGAATTGCCGAGGGCAGGCTAAAATCATGCGCTCTTTCGACGAACTCCTGAAAGAATCCGCCTCGATCCACGGCCATCTCTGCGCCGGCCAGGTGCTCGGCGTGCGCATGGCGATGGTCGGTTGCCGCGAGGTCGGCATCGACGAGCCGAGGGGATCGAAGAAGCTCGTGATCTATGTCGAGATCGACCGCTGCGCGACCGACGCGGTCCAGGCCGTCACCGGCTGCTCGCTCGGAAAGCGGAGCCTCAAATTTCTCGACTACGGCAAGATGGCGGCGACTTTCGTCAACACGGAAACGCAAAAAGCGGTCCGTGTGTTGGCGCGCGACGATGCGCGCTCGCTCGCCGCCTCCTACATCGACGGCGCCGCCAATCGCCACGAAGCCGAGCGGCAGGCTTACGTCGTCATGCCCGAAGAGAGTTTGTTTTCACTCTCCACCGTAGAAATCGATATCCCGCCGACGGAACGGCCGGGAAGCCGCGGCGGGCGAGTCACGTGCGGCAAGTGCGGCGAAGGGATCAATTTCAAGCGCGAAGAGATCCAAGACGGAAAAACTCTCTGCATTCCGTGCGCCCGGGGAAGTTACCTGCCGCGAACAAAGAGCCCGTCGAGCAGCCGACCGCCAAGAATGCTTTTCATCGGCGGCCCGTCGAACAGCGGCAAGACCACGCTGATCGAAAAACTCATTCCCGAGCTTACGGCGCGAGGCTACCGTGTCGGCACGGTGAAACATCATCACGGGCCGGACCCTCTCGTCTTCGACGGCGAAGGCAAAGACTCCGAGCGCCACAGGAAAGCGGGCGCCGCCGCGGTCGCTCTGATTTCATCGGATGAGCAGATCGTGTTCCGCGACCTCAACAAAGGCTCCGGCATCGACACCGTTCGCGGCGATCTCGTGGACGTCGATATCTTGCTGGTAGAAGGTTTCAATGCCGAGCCCGGAGCGCGGATCGAAGTGTGCGGCGCCAACGGCGCGAGAAGGGACGGCGGAGAGACGAACGGCCCGCCGCTTGCCGTGATCGAGCGCAAGAAATCCAACGGCTGTCCGAGTTACAAACCGGACGATATAGGTCCGCTTGCGGATCTGATCGTGCGGGAAGTTTTATCTTGAGAAGGAAAACGCCGACACGCCTGTCCTGAGCGCGGTCGAAGGGCTCAGGGTGAACGGATCAGAAATCAAACCATTGAGCTTTTTTCGTTCGTGCTGAGCCGGTCGAAGCACGAAACTTTTTTAGCAACGTACTAACCAGTTTTACTCTTCACGCCCGCCGGCGCCGGCCGCAGAGTCAATAAATCCACCACGGTCAGGACGACGCCGCCCAGCAATACGATGCCGAGGACAACCAGGATCGCAAACCAGAAGCGCATCTGCGCCTGCGCCGTCATGTAGCCCATGCCCATCACGCGCTCGATGTAGGTCTGCAAAACGCCGGCCACGCTGAAGGCGAGCGTCATCAGCATCATCGTGATGCTGAGCCACCAGAAGGCGAGAGTCCCGCGCCGCTCGTCGAACTCCTCCAATCCCTTCAGCTTCGGCATCGCGTAGTAGAAGAACATGAGGTTCAACAGGACATAGGCGCCGAAGAACGCGATGTGGCCGTGGGCCACGGTCACCTGGCTGCCGTGCGTATAATAGTTGATCTGCGGCAGCGTGTGGAGAAATCCCCAGAAGCCCGCGCCGATCAAATGGAGAACGGCCATTCCCGTGGCGAGGGTGAAGATCAGCTTGCCTTTGATCTCCATGCGCCGGTTGCGGACGTAGTGACCCGCGTCCATCACCATCAAGAGAATCGGCAGCGGCTCGAGCGCGCTGAAAACGCCGCCGAACCACAGCCAATACTTGGGCGCGCCGAGCCAGTAGTAGTGGTGGCCGGTGCCGGTGATCCCGGTAAAGAGAAAGAGTCCGAGCTCGACGTAAAGCCATTTCTCCACGGTCTCGCGCGGCACGCTGGTGATCTTGATGAGGATCCACGCCGTCAGCGCCGCCGCGATCAGCTCCCACGCGCCTTCGACCCAGAGATGGATCACCCACCACCAGTAATACCAGTCGATCGTCAAGTTGTTATAAAAAGGAAGATTGAACAGATACATCGCCGCCAGAAACACCAGCCCGCCGAAAAGCGATCCCTGAATCACCGTCCAGCGGCGCGCCTGAATGATCGTGATGCCGACGTTGAATAAAAATATCAGCGCGCCGACGACGATGAGCCAGTCGAGCGGAAAAGGAATTTCGAGCAGCGGCTTGCCTTTGGTCCAGCCGAAGATAAATCCGACGATCGCCGTCACGCCGACTCCGGTAAGCAGCGCGAGCTGCGCATAGGCGAGCTTGGGACTGTAAAGCTCGCGCTCGCTCTCCTCGGGAATCATGTAATACGTGGTTCCCATGAAGCCCAACAGAATCCACAGGACGAGCAGGTTCGTGTGGATGGCGCGCGTCGTGCTGAACGGAAGCACATCGACCAGCCACTGCGGGATCGTGACGGCGTAGCTGAGCGCGAGCCAGATCCCGACAACGACCTGGAGCACGAACAGCAGCAGCGCGATCACAAAGTAGGGATAGGCAACGCGCTGGGTTTGATAGGGCACTGACATACGGCGACTTCCTTATTTCATCTCCGCGAGAAATCCCGCGACCGCTTTCGTCTCCTCGTGAGAGAGCGCGGTCGGCGGCATGATGCCGTCGGGCTTTACCGACCGCGGATCGGTCAAAACCTTCTCGATCGTCTCGTAAGGGACGCGCGAGCCGACGTGCGTGAGATCGGGGCCGAGGAGCCCGCCGGTCTCGTTCAAGCGATGACAGGCGAAGCAGCCCTTTTCCTGAAAAAGCGCCGCTCCCGGACTCAACCCGAGCTTCACGGCGCGGCCGGCGACAGGCCGGAGCTTCTGATCCTGCGGCGGCCATTCGTTGGTGTCGATCTCGCTCGTCCACTTGAGAAACGCGACGAGATTCTCCAGCTCGTTATCCGTGATGGGAATGCGCGGCATCTTCCGCCAGGTCGTGAATTTTTCCGGATTGCGGACCACCGCTTTGATGCCCTCGGCTCCGAGCCGCCAGTACGCCTTGGTCATGTCCGGCGCGTAGTACGAGCCGAAACCGAGAATCGTATGGCAGTCGTTGCAGTTGTACTTGTGCCAGACGACTTTCCCCGCGATCACTTCGGGTCCGAGTTGATCCGCGTGCGTGAGCGAAGCAACCTGCCGGTGCGTATCGACGGTGAGCCAGAGAAATAGGACGAGCGAGACCAGCGTGCCGGCGTAAAAAATAATTTTTGCCGTCTTCCAGCTCATAGGCGAACTTTAGAATGAATAGGCGAACAATTTCAATATCTTTTTTCTAGCCACCACTCGGCGATCTCGATGCGCCGCGCGAACCAGACCTTGGAAAATCCCTGCGCGTAGCGGATGAACTCTTCGATGATCTTCGTGCGGTACGGCACGCCGGAGACGAAGGGGTGCAGGTTGAAGGCGAAGAATTTCGGAGCGCCTTGCTCGCCCTCCCAGTAGAGATAGTCGAACTGGTCCTTCATGATCTGCAAGAGATCGCGCGGCGTGCGGCCGCTGCCGTAGGTCGAGTAGTCGTTGCAGCCTGGAACGTTGTAGGGAACGACGACGACCTTTCGCCCGCGCGCCTCCAGCGTGTAGGGATTGTCGCTGTTCAGCGGATCGGCCCACCAGACAAAGCCGGCTTCGGCGACGAGATCGAGCG
>JBGPTS010000170.1:0-7812 GCA_041490745.1 Binatia bacterium
CCACCGTCGGGTCAGAAGCAGATAGAAAGCGATCACCATGGCCGGAATGATGAAGCCGATGGGTCCCTTCACCAGCGTCGCGCATCCCATCGACCCGTACATCACGAGAAAAAAAACCGCCTTGGCCTTTCCGCCGGAATTTTTTCCTCGATGGAACGCCCAAAGGGCCAGAGTGATGAAAAAGGTCAGGGCCATATCGAAGATCGTGGCGCGTGAAAACGCGATAAACGCCGGACTGGTCAACAGGACCAGGCCGCTCCACAGTCCTGCCGAGACTCCCGCCGACGCTCGGGCAAGATGGTAAATCAGCAGGACACAACCGAGCGCCGCGAGAGCGGAGGGGAGACGCGCGGACGACTCGGAGACTCCGAACAATTTATAGGCGCCGGCGACGAGCAAATAAAAAGACATCGGCTTGTCCAGATACGGGATGAAATCATAATGAGGCGTCACCCAGTCTTGGAGGATCAGAATTTCGCGCGCGACCTCCGCGTTCCGGCCTTCGTCGGGATCCACGAGCGCCGCGCCTCCGAGTTTGTGAAACAGAACGAAGAAGCACAAAAGGGCGAAGACGCCGATCCAGAGAATTTCCGGACGACGCTTAAACAAACTGGGGATTTTCGAAAAATCGCTCATGCCAAATTTGAAATATCAGGAGCGTCCAGAGGAACTTCCTGTTATCTTTCCTTTTTTCCAGATGGTCGTCGATGAGCCTTTTGACGTAGGGGTAGTTAAAGAATCCCTGTCTCCTGATTTTCTCCTCGCCGAGATAGTCGAGCATATAACTCTTGAGCTCGCCGGTCAGCCATTTTGAAATCGGGATGCCGAAACCTTTCTTTTTGCGGTTGATGATCTGGTCCGGCAGTATTCCCGCGGCGGCTCTTTTCAGCAGATATTTGGTTTTCAAACCATGCAGTTTGTATTGCATCGGAAGCCGGCAAGCAAACTCTACAAAGTCTTGGTCCAGCAGAGGGCACCTCACCTCCAAGCCGTTGGCCATCGACGCGCGATCGACTTTGACCAGAATGTCGTCCTGCAGATAAAGCTTCATCGAAAGATAAAGTATCCTTTCCAAATCTTTGTTGAGGCCGCTCTCTCGGACGTAGGCGAAGACGTCTTCGTAAGTATTGTCGGGCGCGAGCGTCGCTCTCAGATCGCTGGTCAAGAGTTCCTTCTTCTCGCTTTCGGTAAAACTCCCCATCCAGATAAAGAACCGTATCTCGGAGGACACGCCGGCCCCGCGCAAGAATTGCTTGATCCTAAAATCCGCGCTGACGTCGGCGTGTGAAACGGGCAGCCGGGACGCCAGCGTCTTGACGGATCTCTTCAGGATCTCGGGCAGAGAATCGTAATAGGTGATCATCCTGTGAGCCTGATAAGTGGGATAACCGGCGAACAGCTCGTCGCCTCCGTCTCCGCTGAGCGCCACCTTCAGACTTTTGGACGCGACCTTGGCAAGAAGATATGACGGCAGGATCGAGGCGTCGGCGAGCGGCTCGTCCAAGAAGTTAGGGAGTTCTTCCAGGTTGTCCAGCATCTCCCCGGTGCTGAAAGTGTCCAAGCGGTGGTTGAGATGGAGCGCTTGGGCGACGGCCTTCGCATGGGAGCTCTCGTCGAACGATGCTTCGTCAAAGCCGATGGAGAAACATTCGATTTGGCTGTCGGCCTTCGCTGCGAGGGCGGCAACGAGACCCGAGTCGATGCCCCCGCTCAAGAAGACGCCGACCGGGACATCGGCTGCCAGTCTCGATCGCACCGCTCTTTCGAGAATGTCTCTAAGCTCTTCCACGTATTCATCCTCGGTCTTGAAGCCGATCGGGTAATCCGCCAGCGGAATATCCCAGTACTTCTTAATTTCGAAATTCCCGTTTTGGTGTAACAGATAGTGACCCGGTTCAAGCTTTCTGATCGACTTGAAGATCGTATTCGGCGCGGGCACGTATTCGAAAGTCAGATATTTGTTGAGCGAGCTCAAGTCTATTTCTCTAACCACCTTGGGATGCTTGAGAAGCGCCTTGATCTCCGAGGCGAATGCGATTCCGCCGTCGTAAACGGCGTAATGAAGCGGTTTTTTCCCGATTCTGTCGCGCGCCAGAAAGAGCGATTGTTTGGCGCCGTCCCACAGAGCGAAGGCGAACATCCCCTTGAGCCTCTCGAGGCATCCGACTCCCATCTCCTCGTACAAGTGGATGATAACCTCGCTATCGGAATTCGACTTGAAGCTGTGTCCCTTCGCCATGAGCTGGTTCCTCAGCTCGCGAAAATTGTAAATCTCACCGTTACAGGTGAGCCAGATGGCGCCGTCCTCGTTGCACATCGGCTGGTGCGCTGCGGCCGAGAGGTCGATGATGCTCAATCTCGTGTGTCCGAGCCCGATCGACAGATCTCCTGAATGCCGGGTCCACTCGCCTTCGTCGTCGGGACCCCTGTGTTTAAGGGTTCCGCCCATGCGGCGCAGGATCTCAGGCTCGACAGGCTCTTTCAGCGAAAGATATCCGTAAATTCCACACATGGTTCTTAACTCACTTAGCTCAGCGTGATCGCACCGCGATCATAAAAAGAAAAATTCGTCTCGCTTCTCATCCGAAACGGGAAAATCGACAGGAAAAAGGAGGGGTGAAGTCAGATCAGAAAGACTTGATCAAGTTCGTGGATTTTAGCGCGTTGCTTCGGAGGGCGCGCCGGCTGTATGACACGGCCCAGCGAGACACTGGGCATAGTGGGTATCTCAAGGCATGGGAGAACGCTTCGATATACGACACCAGGTTGAGCGATCGAAGCAGGCAATGGGGCTGAATTCGAGTGGCCGGAGGTATCTATCGCCTGTCCAAGGTCGGCCAACGCAACGTCCAGCGCTTGGTCCGCCGCAGAATTATCGTCGTCGAACAAGCCCAGGTCGTCGCAAAAGTCTTCCGCGAGAAGGCTTAACCAGACGCCAAGGAACACAACCGATACTATCCGCCATCGCATGCGGCGAGTATAGGTATGAATTTCCGAGGCTGTCAAGGCGCGCACCGGAAAACAATTCTTGCTACCGATTGCCGGGAAACAATGAAATCCACCGCCGGCTGAAAAATCGATACAGGTTGGTCGCGAGCCGCCACGCCATCAACAAACTAAAGCCGGTCCAGACGCCGATGAGTCCCCAATGGAAATGTAACGAGAGCCAGGTCATCGGGATAAAAATTCCGAGCGCGCCGGCGAGCATCGCCCACATGAGATAGCGCGTGTCGTGCGCGCCTAGGAGAAATCCGTCGGACGCGAAGACGAGACCGTTCACCGGCTGAAACACCGCGAGCAAAACGAAAATCGCCACGCCGAGCGTTGCCACGACTTCGGGGCTGCGCGTAAAGAGCGCGATCAAAGGCTCCTTCAGCGCGATGTACGCGCCGCCGAATATCAGACCGGCGACCGCGCCGCAGAAAAGCAGAATTTTACCCATCCGATAGGCCGCGTCGGAGCGGCGCGCGCCCAGATGTTTCGCCGCGAGAGTTTGTCCCGCCACGGCGATGCCGTCGATCGTGTCCGACGATAAGAGAAACAACTGAAGGGCGATCTCGTGGCTCGACAAAGTCGCCGCGCCCATGCGCGCCACCGTGCCGGTGGCGAAGACGAGCGAAAAGCGCAGCGCGCCGGTGCGCACGGCGAGATCGCGGCCGATGCGGGAGAGCGAGAGCATTCTCCGCGCGTCGAATCTCCAGCGATCGAGCCGGTATTCGGAGGTGTAAGAGGAAAAAAACAAGATGCCTAGAGAAATGCTTCCGGCGAGTATTTGCGAAACGAGCATCGCGACGGCGGCTCCCTTGAGGCCCAGCGCCGGAAAACCGAGCGCGCCGTAGATCAAAATGTAGTCGAGGACGACGTTGAGGCCGTTGACCGCGAACGCGATCAGCATCGGAGTCCGTGTGTCCTGAATGCCGCGGAGAAATCCGACGCAGGCGAAAAGGAGAAACGTGAAAGGAGTGCCGGCGATGCGGATGCGAAAATAGGTCGCACCTTCCCTGAGCACGTCCGGGCCCGCGCCCATCCATATATAGAGGCGCGGCGCCAAGAGAATGCCAAACATGGCGACGAGGGCGCCGCCGGCGGCGGCGAGAAACGCCGCGTGCACACAAATCTCGCCGCAGATCTCCGGCTCGTTGTTGCCGCGGTGATAGCTGACGAGCGTCGTGGTGCCGAAGATGAGAAAGGCGAAGAGCCAATAAATGCCGCCGATGAGCGACCCGCCGATGGCGCGCGCCGCGAGCGGCTCGACGCCCAGGCGGCCGATCATCGCCGTGTCGGCGAGAATGAACACCGGCTCGCTGGCGATCGCCAGCATGGCGGGGACCGCCAGTCTCAGGATGTCTCTTAAGTTAGAGGAGGGAGTCGGTTCAGATTCCACGTTTGCAGTAGATTATCGCAGAGTGATTTTGCGGGCTGCTTCCGGCGGAAGGGCGTTGGAAAAAATTTCCGGGTGGATGATCTGAGCCAGTATCTCGATCCCGTCGATCAGCCGCGGGCCGGAGCGATTAAAATACGCCGAGCCGTTGACGGCGTAAACGCGTCCGTTTTTCACCGCGGGCAACTCGCTCCATCCGTCGAGTCGAGAAAGCAGAGCGACTTCCTTAAGACTCCGCTCGACGTCGAAGCCGCACGGCATGAGTACGATCACGTCAGGCGCGAAGGCGCGCACCGCGTCCCAGGAAATTTCCTTCGAGCGTTCGCCCTTGTTCGCCAGCCCGGCCGCGCCGCCCGCGAGCTCCACCATCTCCGGCACCCAGTGGCCGGCATTGAAAATCGGATCGAGCCACTCGATACACGCGACGCGCGGGCGCGTGTCCGACCGCGCCGCCTGCTCGCGCACACGAGCGATGCGGCGTTTCAAATCCGTCACGAGCGCCGCCGCTTCGCGTTCTTTGCCGGCGGCCGTGCCGACGGTCTCGATATCATGCAGCACGTCGGCGAGCGTCGTGGGCGCGAGGGAAACGATTTTCGGCTTGTGCGCCAGCGACTCGGCCGCCGCGACGACCTCGTCGTAATCGAGCGCGCAGACTTCGCAAAGATTCTGCGTGATAATGAAATCGGGGTCGGCCTCGCGAAAGCTCGCCAGTTCGATCGTGTAAACGCCTTGCTTCGCGCCGAGACGCTCGCGCACGAGCTCGTCGATCGCGCGGCTGGACTGTTTGTCCGGCTCAACGGCGCTGCGCACGACGATGCGCCGCTTTTTTGCTTCCGGCGGATAGTCGCACTCGTGCGTGACCCCGACGACTTCATCGCCGAGTCCGAGCGCGAAGGCGATCTCGGTCGCGCTCGGAAGGAGCGAGCAGATGCGCATGCGCCGATCATTAGCGTAAACGGGTTTACTATGCTAGTCGAAAGTTTCAATGAAAGACCGGATCCGACCCTGGAACGTTCTCGCCTCGCGCGACTTCGGGCTTTTCTGGTCGAGCCTGCTCGTTTCCGCCGTCGGCAGCCAGCTCACTTCGGTCGCGATGGCGTGGCAGATTTATGAGATGACGAACTCGCCGCTGCAGCTCGGCATCACGGGGCTCTTCCGCGCGGCGCCGATCATTTTATTTTCTTTGACCGGCGGCTGGCTCGCCGACCGGTTGGATCGCCGCCGTCTGCTGATCGTCACGCAAATAGTGGCGCTGTTGCTCTCGCTTGCGCTGGCGGTTCTCACCGACACCGGACGGGTGCGTGTGTGGCACATCTATGCGGTCGCGTTTCTTTCCACGGCCGTGATGGTTTTCGATCAACCGGCGCGGAGCGCGATAATTCCGAGCCTCGTGCCGCGCGAGCATCTGGCGACGGCGTTCGCGCTCAACATCACCCTGAGGCAGGGGGCGCTTCTCACCGGACCCTTCATCGGCGGA
The DNA here is from genome assembly GCA_041490745.1 of Binatia bacterium. Lineage (GTDB taxonomy): Bacteria > Desulfobacterota > Binatia > UBA9968 > UBA9968 > JAJPJQ01. Next base: position 5,859 of record JBGPTS010000170.1, read on the forward strand.
GTGCTGATCGCGTGGGCGGGACTCAGTTGGTCGTACTATATCGACGCGGCGAGTTTCTTGGGCGTGATTGTCTGTCTTTTTTACATGCGCGTTCGTCAGACGGACAAGCCGCCGGCGCGCGAGCCGGCGCTTAAAAGCATGCGCGAAGGATTCGTCTTCGTGTGGGATCATTCCGCGATCCTCGCGCTGCTCGTCATGGACACGTGCGTTTCGTTCTTCGGCGCGTATCGCGCGATGATGCCGGTCTTTGCCCGCGATGTCCTCGGCGTCGGGCCGACGGGACTCGGCGTGCTGCTCGGCGCGCCGGCGCTCGGCGCCCTGGTCGGCTCGTCGGCCGTCATGGGATGGAGCGGTCTCAGCCGCAAGCCGCGCCTGATTATCCCGATCACGCTGCTCTACACGCTGGGCCTCGTTTTCTTCGGCCTCTCGCGCTGGTTCGCGCTCTCGTTTTCCGTCGCCTTGCTGCTCGGCGCGGTCGATTCCGTCGGCGAGACTTTGCGCATGACAATCATCCAGCTCCTCACGCCCGACGAATTGCGCGGCAGAGTTCAAGGATTGGTCCACGTCTTCGTCATCGGCGGGCCGTTCATGGGACACGCGCAGATCGGCTTGATGGCCTCCGCGTTCGGCGCTCCCGGCGCCGTCATCGCCGGCGGCGTGATCGGCTCGGCGATCGTCGCCATAATGGCGAAGCGGATCACGCAGGTTCAAGCAGATTCCGGCGGCGCACCGTCGTTGGAATTGCGCTCGGACGAACGTTGACTTCGCCGCCGCGCGCGGCGTAGAAGGAATCTGGCGGTTCGAAGGCAAAGGAGAAGCAATGATGCGCGCTCTGTGGGCGGTTTTGATCGCGGCGTTGGCGTTAGCCGGGCCGGCGCGCGCGGCCGAGAAAGTGCGCGTCGCGATGCCGTCGAAAAGCATGACGTTTCTCAACTTCTACGTCGGGGAAAAGTTCGGCGCTTACCGCGCGGAGGGACTCGAAGTCTCGTTCGAGGTCATGAAGTCCGACATCGGCGTCGCCGCGGTGATGAGCGGCGAGATGGATTACATCTCGGCGATCGGTACGACGCTCCGCGCCGCATTGGCCGGCGTGCCGCTCAAGGCCGCGATGTTCACGATGGACCGCGTGATTTTCTTTTTGACCGCAAAGTCCGAGATCAAGACGATCCAGGATCTGAAGGGCGGCAAGAGCGTGGCGGTTTCCGGCGTCGTCGCCACCGACGCTTACGGCGCGCGGCTGATGGCGAAGGCCGGCGGTCTCAATCCCGACAAAGATATCGTGCTGGTCGCGATCCCCGACGCGAGCGATCGCCTCGTCGCATTGCAGAGCGGCGCGGTGGCGGCGGCGATGCTGTCGCTGCCGTTCAATTTCAAGGCGGAAGAAATGGGTTTTCGCAATCTCGGCGGCACGGCCGACATCATGCGCAGCCCGTTCGCCGGCGTGGGCGCATCGGACGCCAAGCTCCGCGGCAATCCGAGCCAGGCGAAGCGGATGATTCGCGCCACGCTCCGCTCGATGGAAATTACCAGAGACCCGGCGAATTCCGAGCGCGTGGTCTCGTTCATTGCCGACGAATTCAAAGTCGAGCGCAAGACCGCCGAGCTGGCGCACCGGGAAATCCTCAAGGCATTCACCAAAGACGGCACGACATCGGACGAAACCGTGCTGGCCGAGATGGAAACCATCGCGGCGCAGGCGAAGCTCAAAAGTCAGGCGCCGATCGACCGGCTGGTCGATTACACGATTTTGAAGGAAGTTCTGGCGGAAGCGAAGAAGTAGTCCGCCGCGCGTCTCGCGGCGCGCCGGCGGTTTATCCCGGAGCCATTTCCGATCAGGCGCGGAGAGGAGAAGCGCGATGAGCAAGATCGACGATTTCAATCGCAAGCTGGAAGAAAAAAATCTCGTCGGCTACTGGGGAATTCCGCGCAGCGAGTCGTTCGAGCCGAAGGCGTC
>JBGPTS010000171.1:0-7696 GCA_041490745.1 Binatia bacterium
CGGCGACGTCGGCGACCTGCCGGGCTTGATCGGCGCGCTGCGCGACCACGGCGTCGATCGCGTCATTCATCTCGCGGCGTTTCTCGGCGAAGAGGTGCAGCGCCGGCCCTACGGCGGCGTCAGGCTGAATCTCATGGGGACTGTGAACGTGCTCGAAGCCGCACGGCTCGAGGGCGTGAAGCGCGTCGTGCTGTCGAGCTCCAGCACGGTTTATATCGGCTCGCTCGGCGAGGGCGGGCCGAAGAAGATCGACGAGACTATTCCGCTGAATCCGCTCTCGATTTACGCCGCGACCAAAGCGTCTGCGGAATTTCTCGGGCGCACGTACGCCAAGCGCTTCGGCTTTGAATTCGTCACCGTGCGCTTCGCCGCGCTCTACGGCCCTTCGCCGGCGCTGTTGAAAGCGACGCGCGAGCAGGCGATCCAGCAGATGGTGCGCGCCGCGATGAAGGGCGAGGCCGCGACGATCAACTGGCCTTACGGCCCGGCCGAGCTGCTCTACGGCAAAGACGCGGCGAAGGGCACGGTGCTCGCCTGCCTCAAAGAAAAATTGGAACACAATATTTTTCACATCGGCAGCGGCCAGACGGCGACGGGCGATGAGGTCGTCGCCGCGCTGAAGAGCCATTTTCCCCGCGCGAATATCACGCTCAGCAAAGGCGAGCGGCCGATGCCGTATCCCGAAGAACGAGCGCCGAAGGATCAGTCGCGCGCCCGCGCCGAGCTCGGCTATGAGCCGGATTATTTGCTGGAGAAAGCGCTCGGCGATTATGCCGCGACGCTGAAAAAGATCGATGGGTGAAACCAGTCGCGCGGCGACGCTCGTTGCGCCCGACAAACTCGAAATCCGCGAGTATCCGCTGCCCCAAATTCCTCCCGACGGCGGCCTCATCGCGGTGGAGCGGGCCGGCGTCTGCGGGACGGACGTCAAGTATCTTCACGGCAAGATCGCGCTGCCGCTGCCGATTATTTTAGGCCACGAGATTCTCGGCCGCGTCGTGAAGCTCGGGCGCGACGCGGCGCGAATCCACGGTCTCAAAGAAGGCGACCGCGTGATTCTCAAGGGCGCGCTGGGCTGCGGGCGCTGCGCCGATTGCCGCCGCGGCGCCGCGCGCTTCTGTAACCGGCGCACGAGCTACGGCGGCAGAACGAGCTCGAAAAATCCGCCGCACCTCTTCGGCGGCTTCGCCGATTACGTTTATCTCGCGCCCGATGCGCTGGCGACCAAAGTCGCCGACGAACTGCCGGCGGAGGCCGCGGTGCTCGTCGGCGCGGTGATGGCGAACGGTTTTCAGTGGGCCGTGCGTCACGGCGGCGTCAAGATGGGCGACTTCGTTCTCATCCAGGGACCGGGACAACAAGGTCTCGCCTGCACGTTCGCGGCTAGGCAGGCGGGAGCGGCGCGGATTTTCATCTCGGGCATCGGCAGAGACGCCCCGCGCCTGGCTCTCGCGGAGCGCTTCGGCGCGCATCGGACGATCGACGTCGAGCGGGAAAACGTCGTCGATGTCGTGCGCCGGGAAACCGGCGGCGAGATGGCCGACGTGGTGATCGACGTGTCGGGAAATCCGAAAGCGATTCTGGCTTCCGTCGAATGCGCGCGGCGCCAGGGAACGATCGTGCTCGCCGGTCTCACGGGAGATGCGACGGTGACGCCGATGTCGATGGATAAGCTCGTGTGGAAAGAAATTCGGCTTCAGGGCGCGTTCACCGCCGACAATGACGCCGTCGAAGCGACAATGCGGCTGCTGCAAGCGACGAAATTCCCCGTCGAGGAAATGGTGAGCCACGTCTTTCCGCTCGAGGAGACGGAGCGCTGCATTCGCGCCGTCGGCGGCGAGATTCCCGACTTGTACCCGACCAAGGCGTTGATCAAGCCGTAGCTCTGCCCATCACAGAGCCTTGACAGCTCTTGCGCGCGCACACTAGATTGAATCCGGTTCGATTTGGAGGTGCCCCCATGCAACCATCCTATCCCGTCATCGACGCCGACGCCCATGTGGTCGAGTCCGCCCGCACGTGGGAATACATGGACCCGTCCGAGGCGCAGTTTCGCCCTGTGCCGCTCGAGGCGCCGGAAGAGGCGGGCGTCAAACTTCAGTTCTGGCTGATCGACGGAAAAGTCAGGGGTTTTCGTTTCCCGGTTCTTTCGCCGGCCGAACTGGAAAAGCGCATGCAGCTCGCCGGCCGCAGATTCGCCGACGCGAAGGAAGCGCGCGAGCTGGCCGACGTCGAGCTACGGCTCGAACACATGGACCGGACCGGCGTCGATGTTCAGGTGCTGCACAATACGATGTTCATCGAGCCGGCGACCGACAGACCCGCCGTGGAAGTGGCTCTGTGCAAGAGCTACAACCGCTGGCTCGCGGACATCTGGCGCCAGGGAAAGGGGCGGCTGCGCTGGTCGTGCATGGCCCCGACGATGAGCATCCCCGACGCGCTCGATCAGATCCGTTTCGCCAAAGAAAACGGCGCCTGCGCCGTGCTGATGCGACCGGTCGAAGGCAATCGCCTGATCATCGACCCATATTTTTATCCGATCTACGACGAGGCCTGCCGGCTCGACATGGCGATCGCGATTCACATCTCCAACGGCAACTCATGGCTCCTCGATCTCGTGAAGCATCCGGTCTTCACCGCCGGCGCGTTTCACAAGTTTAGAATTCCCACGGTTGCCGCTTTCAGCGATCTCATCTTGAGCGACGTGCCGCAAACTTTTCCCAAGCTGCGCGTCGGTTTCATCGAGGCCAGCTCGCAGTGGCTGCCGTGGGTCATTCACGAAGCCAAGAACCGCTTCAAGGCGCTGGGGCGCGAGTGGCCGGCGAAAGGCGTCAGCGAGTACGGGTTGTTCGTCACCAGCGAAAACTCGGATGATCTGCCGTATATCATCGAGCAGGCCGGCGACGATTGCCTGGTAATCGGCACGGACTACGGCCACACCGATACTTCGAGCGACGTCGACGCGATCAAAATTTTCAAGGCGCGGACCGATGTCTCGCCAGAAGTGAAGCGGAAAATTTTGAGCGACAATGCGCGCGCGCTGTACGGGCTGTAATCGCTGGTCGTAGGGCACGGCATGCCGTGCCCCTACTCGCGCGTCCCCCTCAAGGAAAACGCATGAACGTAAGTTACCCCATCATCGACGCCGACGGCCACGTGCTGGAAAAAGACTACGAGCTGGCCGATTTTCTCGAAGGCAAGTATCGCGACATGAAGCGGAACGAGACTTACGGTTTCTTTCCTTCGCTCGACGGCTGGCACCGCGGCTTTTCCGCGGCGGGAAAAGAAACCGACGTGCCGGCGGCGCGCTGGCTCGAATTTCTCGACGAGCTCGGCGTCGAGGTGAGCGTGCTCTACCCGACGGCGGGCCTCGCCCATGGTCTGATTCAAGACCCCAACTGGGCCTGCGCGGTCGCGCGCGCGTATAATAGCTGGGTCGCCGAGCGCTATTCGCGCGCGAGCGCGCGGCTCAAAGCCGTCGCGCTGCTGCCGGTGCAAATGCCGGAAGAGGCGGTAAAGGAACTCAGACGCGCGAAAGAGCTTGGCCTCGTCGCGGGGCTGCTGCCGGCGGTGACGGTGCTGCACAAGGGATACGGTCACCGCGATTTCGATCCGATATATAAGGAAGCGGAGCGGCTGGACATGCCGCTCACGGTCCATGGCGCGCCCAGCCGCGGCATGGGCTTCGACTTTTTCGACAAATTCATCCAGGTCCACACGCTCGAGCATCCGTTCGCGATTTTGATCCAGTTCACGCACATGATTTACGAGGGCGTCTTCGAGCGTTTCCCCAAACTCCGCGTGGCGTTTTTGGAAGCGGGATCGGGCTGGCTTCCCTATATGATGGACCGGATGGACGAAGAGTATGAGAAGCCGCATCGTGCCGGCGCGCCGGAGCTCAAGAAAAAACCCAGCGACTACATCCGCTCGGGCCAGGTCTGGACGACGTGCGAAGTCGAAGAGCGGGCGCTGATTCAAGTGCTCAGACAATTCAATCCGCGCTGCGTCATGTGGCCGTCGGACTATCCACACGAGCGGCTGCCCGAGATGTTCAAGCGCGACATTCCCGAATTTCTCGCGCGCGAAGATCTGACCGACGGCGAGAAGCGGATGATCCTCTACGAAAATCCGAAAAGATTTTACAACCTCGATATCTAGAAGGACGATATTTCATCCCTCCGCCCTCAGCTTTCAAAATTGGAGGATATCATGCGCTTGAAAGATAAAGTCGCCGTCGTCACCGGCGGCGGCGTCGGCATCGGCCGCGCGTACTGTCTGGGCTTGGCGAAGGAAGGCGCGAAGGTCGTCGTCGCCGACATTCAAGAAGCGGAAGCGAGAAAAGTCGAAGGGGAGATTCGGCGCGACGGCGGCGAGGCCTTCGCCGTCGCGGTCGATGTGACATCGCCGGAAAAAACGCGGGCGATGGCCGAAGCCGCGCTCAGGAAATACGGCCGCATCGATATCTTGGTCAACAACGCCGCGCTTTACTCCGCCATCAAGAAAAAACCGTTCGCAGAAATCAGCGAAGAGGAATGGGACCGGGTGATGGCGGTCAACGTGAAGGGTCTGTTCCTGTGCGTGCAGGCGGTCTACCCGGCGATGAAAGAACAGAAAAAAGGCAAGATCGTCAATATCTCTTCAGGGACGGCGATCGGCGGCACGCCGTTCTTTCTTCATTACGTGACGTCGAAAGCAGGCGTCATCGGCTTCACGCGCGCGCTCGCGCGCGAGCTGGGCGGCGATAATATTTGCGTCAACGCGATCACGCCGGGCCTCACGATCTCCGGCCCGCAGCAGGAAGGCGTGCTCACGCCCGAGCAGCTTTTAGATCGCCGGAAGAAGCGCGCCTTTCAGCGCGATCAAAAACCGCAAGACCTCGTCGGCACCGTCGTTTTCCTTGCCTCCGACGACAGCGACTTCATCACCGGCCAGACGATCAACGTCGATGGCGGCGCGAACATGCTTTAAAAATTCGAAGAGCGACACTGAATGCCGCCGGGATCGAAGAAGCCTCGCGTTATTTATGCGGCCAACGCGCGTGTCTGGCTCGCCGAGATCGGCCAACGCGCAAAACAGCCGGCGCGCCTGGCCGACATACCGGACGAACACCTGAAGCAGCTCCATAGTCTGGGTGTCGATCTTTTGTGGCTCATCGGTGTCTGGCCAACCGGCGCTCGCAGCACCGAGACGGCCCGTTCCTACGCCGGCCTCCAGGCGGAATATCGCCGGGCTCTACCGAATTTCGATCGTCAGGACGTTGCCGGCTCGCCATACGCCGTAGCCGAATATGCAGTGGACCCTGCGCTGGGCGGTGACGCAGCGCTCGCCGCCTTGAGAGAGAGACTCCGCAGCAAGGGAATCGGACTGGTCTTGGATTTTATCGTTAATCATACCGGCCTGGACCATCGCTGGCTGACCGAGCGACCCGAGCTTTACGTCCAACTGAGCGCCGATGATTTGGCAGGCGATCCCGACTCGTTTTTCAAAATTGAGACCAAGGTCGGATCGAGATTTATCGCACATGGTCGCGATCCTTACTTCCCGTGCTGGACGGACACGGCGCAGCTCAACCTTATGAGCGCCGCGACACACCAGGCGCTGGCGGCGGAATTGCAAAAAGTTGCCGCTCAGTGCGATGGTGTTCGTTGCGACATGGCTATGCTGGCTCTGCGCTCGGTCTATCGGCAGACTTGGGACCGCCGCCTACGAAAGGCATCCGACGGCCGGAATTTCGATGAAGAGTTCTGGCCGCGGGCGATCAGGACCATTCGCAGCGAATACCCAAACTTTCTGTTCGTTGCAGAAGTGTTTTGGGAACTGGAGAGCGAGCTGCGCCAAAGCGGCTTTCAGTACACTTACGATAGGACGCTCTACGACCGACTCGTCCATGGCACGGCTGAAGACCTTCGGTTGCATTTGAGCGCGGACATCGCCCGGCAAACCGGCTGCGTGCGCTTTCTTGAGACCCACGACGAAATCCGGGCGGCCGTCGCATTGCCATGGGACAGACACAAGGCTGCTGCCGTGCTCGCCGGCACGGTTCCGGGACTCACCCTCTTTCACGACGGACAGTTCGACGGTCGCGCAATCAAAGTTCCGATTCAGCTCCGCCGCCGGCCGGTAGAGCGCACCAATGAAATGATACGCGATTTCTACCAGCAGCTACTTACGGCGTTGGCCGGCGATGACGTCGTCCGCCGAGGCATCTGGTCGCTTCTGCCCCTCAGGCCCGCTTGGCCCGACAATCCTACTTGGGCAAATTTCATCGCCTATTTCTGGAAGACAGAAGACCGTCAAATACGGCTTATTGTCGTCAACTTCGGACCCGTCCAGGGCCAATGTTATGTCGACCTTCACTCCGCCGAAATGAGCCGTGAGGCGACCGAATTCGAGTTTCGAGATGTTCTCAGCAAGAGCTGTTACACATACGGAATCGACCAACTGCTCGCTCAAGGCCTCTATCTGGACATGCCGGCCTTCGGCTTCCACATGTTTCTCGTGCGGCCCGGGGACAGTACGACCCCGCAGGCTACGGGCAGCCGGCGCTCCGCTTGAGTTCTTCCCGCAGAGGCCGCTGGCGGCGCCGAGCCTGAAGATTCTATTCCTCGATGACTTTCGCTTGAAGGTCTTGCACCAGGATTTGCGCCGTGGCAAATTCTCCACTGCCTCCAAATTTCAGAAAGCTATCGTAAAACCGTTATGAACGCGCTAAACATGAAACTGCTCGTTGACCGATCGTTAACGACGGTGTAAGCGAAGGAGACGAGAAAAATCGACCCGCGTTTTTTGTGGCTTTGACTTCGATGGCGTACTACAAAGACCTGCACGAATACCTCGCCGCCCTAGAAAAAGCCGGCAAGCTGACCCGCATCCGGAGCCGGATCAACAAAGACACGGAGCTCCATCCGCTGGTCCGCTTGCAGTTTTTGGGGCTGCCGGAAGAAAAGCGCACCGCCTTTCTGTTCGAGAACATCACCGATTCGAACGGAAAAAAATACCGCATGCCTTACGTCGTCGGCTGCGCCGCCGGTTCGCGCGACATCTACGCGCTCGGCATGATGTGCAAAGCCGAGGAGATCGGCGACAAGTGGCTCGACGCGCAAAAGTATCCGCTGGCACCGAAGCTGGTCGAGCGCGCGCTGGTGCAGGAAGTCGTCTGCCAGGGAGAGGAGATCAAGAAGGAAGGCATCTTGATGCTGCCGATCCCGATCTCGACGCCGGGCTTCGACAACGCTCCTTATACCTCGGCGTCGAACTGGATCACCAAAGATCCCGAGACCGGCATCCGCAACGTCGGCAACTATCGCGGCCAGGTGAAAGCCGCCGACCGCTTCGGCATCTTTCCCGGACTCGGCCAGGACGGTCGCGCGCACTGGGAGAAATGCCGCACCAGAGGCATTCCCATGCACGCCGCGATGGTGCTCGGCGCGCCGCCGAACATCTCTTACGTCGCGATCTCGAAATTCGCCGAAGGGGTGGACGAGCTGGGCGTAGCCGGCGCGATCGCCGGCGAGCCGGTGGAGATCGTCCAATGCAAGACCGTCGATCTCGAAGTTCCGGCGCACGCCGAGATCGTCGTCGAGGGAATCATCCCGACGGATTTCGTCGAGCCGGAGGGACCGTTCGGCGAGATGACCGGCTATATGGCGTCGCGCGAGACCAATCCGTACATGCACGTCACCTGTATCACGCACCG
>JBGPTS010000172.1:0-7639 GCA_041490745.1 Binatia bacterium
AATTCAAAACGCCGATTCATCCATGAAGATTACGTCGATCAAAGGCTTCGTCGATATTCTGCCCGGCGAGGTGGAAACCTGGCAGTTCGCCGAACGCGCGGCGCGCGAAGTCTTCGCGCTCTATAATTTTTCCGAGATTCGCATTCCGATCGTCGAGAAGACCGAGCTGTTCAGCCGCTCGATCGGCGAAACGACCGACATCGTCGAGAAGGAAATGTATTCCTTCCCCGACCACGACGCCAAAGGCTCGTCGCTGACGCTCCGGCCGGAAGGCACGGCCGGCGTCGTGCGTGCCTACGTCGAGTCGGAGATGTATCAAATCGAGCCGGTGCGGAAGCTCTTCTATTTGGGTCCGATGTTCCGGCGTGAGCGGCCGCAGAAGGGCAGGCAGCGCCAGTTCTACCAGATCGGCGCCGAGGCGCTCGGCCGCGCCGATCCTTTGATCGACGCGGAGGTCCTGCTTTTGCTGGGCGATTTCTTCTCCCGCGTGGGTCTGGAAGGGGCGACGCTCGAACTCAACTCTCTCGGCTGCGTGCAATGCCGGCCGGAATATCGAACCCGGCTGCTCGCGTTTCTCAAGGAGCGGGAAGAAAAATTGTGCGAGAACTGCCGGCGGCGCATGGAGCGGAATCCGCTGCGCGTCCTCGATTGCAAAGAAGCGTCGTGCATCGAAGCGACGCGCGGCGCGCCGTCGATTCTCGATCATCTCTGCGAGGCGTGTCGAGAGCATTTCGGCGTCGTGCAGAATCTCTTGCGCGACGGCGGTCTCGATTACAAACTCAATCCGCGCATGGTGCGCGGCCTCGATTACTATTGCCGTACGACGTTCGAGTGGACGAGTACGCAGCTCGGCTCGCAGAATGCCGTCGCCGCCGGCGGGCGCTACGACGGCCTCGTCGCCGACCTGGGCGGCCCTCCCACGCCGGGCGTCGGTTTCGCGTTGGGGATGGAACGGCTCGTTCTTCTTCTGGCAATGAGAGAGGCGATCCAGCCGGCGCGGCCGACGCTCTTTATCGTCTGGATGGGCGAGCCGGCGCGCGCCTGGGGATTTAGCGCCGCGTGCAAACTCCGGCGGCGCGGCGTCGGCGTCGAGATGGACGGCGAGAAAAAAAGTCTCAAAAGCCAGATGCGCCGCGCCGACAAGCTCCGCGCCCGCTACGTGGCGATCGTCGGCGACGACGAGCTCGCCAAGGGAGCGGTGACGCTGCGCGACATGGACAGCCAGGAGCAAGTCGAAGTAAAACTGGACCGGCTGGAAGAGGAACTGGGAGAACGGTTGAAGAGTTGAAGGGAAAAAGCAATCTTTGAAATTTTGATCAATCTAAAATCCGCAATCTAAAATCTAAAATTGAGCATGGACAGGGTATTTAACGATCATCTGGGCGAATGGAAGCGCAGCTGTTATTGCGGCGAGCCGCGCGTCGATTCCGTCGGCAAAGAGTTGATTCTCGTCGGCTGGGCACAGCGGCGGCGCGATCACGGCGGGCTGATTTTCGTCGATTTGCGCGACCGCACCGGCCTCGTGCAGGCGGTCTTCAATCCGGAGACGAACGAAACCGCGCACGAGAAGGCCAAGCAGATCCGCTCGGAAGACGTGATCGCCGTGAGCGGCACTCTCGCGCGCCGGCCGCCGGAGACGATCAACCGCGAGCTTGCGACCGGCGAAGTCGAGTTGCTCGCGCGCGAAGTGCGCTTGCTCAACGCCTCGGAGGTCCCGCCGTTTCCCATCGAAGACGACGACGAGGTGACGGAGAACACTCGCCTCAAGTACCGCTATCTCGATCTCCGCCGGCCGCGGAGCCTGGCTCCGCTTGCGCTGCGCTATCGGATGACGAAGAAGATCCGGGACTACTTCGACGGCCTGGGCTTCATGGAAGTCGAGACGCCGGTCCTGACCAAGAGCACGCCGGAGGGCGCGCGCGATTATCTCGTGCCGAGCCGGATGTATCACGGAAAATTTTACGCCCTGCCGCAATCGCCGCAGCTCTTCAAGCAAATTCTCATGGTGGCCGGGCTCGATCGCTATTTTCAGATCGTGAAATGCTTTCGCGACGAGGATCTCCGGGCCGACCGCCAACCCGAGTTCACGCAGCTCGACGTGGAGATGTCGTTTGTCCAGCCGGAGGACATCATCGAGATCATCGAGGGAATGATGGCGCTGCTTTTCAAAGAGCTTAAAGGCATCGAGATTGAGCGTCCGTTTCCGCGTCTCACGTGGGCCGAGGCCCGCGCGCGCTACGGCACCGACAAGCCCGATTTGCGCTTCGGCCTGGAGCTGAAAGATTTCTCGCAGTGCTTCCACGAGACGAAGATGAAAGTTTTCTCGACTGTGCTGGCACACGGCGGCATCGTCAAAGGCATCAGCGTTCCCGGCGGCGCGAGCCTTTCGCGCAAGGAACTCGACGACATGACCGCGTTCGTCGCCAACTACGGCGCCAAAGGCCTCGCGTGGATCAAACTCACCGACGGCGACTGGCAATCGCCGATCGCAAAATTTCTCACCGACGCCGAGCGCGGGGAAATCTTGCGCATAACGCAGGCGAAGAGCGGCGACGTGATTCTTTTCGTCGCCGACAACGACAAGGTCGTGCACGACTCGCTCGCCAATCTCCGCCTGCAGCTCGGCGAAAAACTCGGACTCGTTGCGCCGGATCGATACTCGCTCGTCTGGGTCGTCGATTTCCCCCTGTTGGAATACGATCCCGATGAGAAGCGCCACGTCGCGGTGCACCATCCGTTTACTTCGCCGCTGGACGAGGACCTGCCGCTGCTCGCGACCGATCCGCTCAAAGTCAGGTCGAAGGCTTACGACCTTGCGCTCAACGGCGTCGAGATCGGCGGCGGCAGCGTCCGTATTCACCAGGTCGAATTGCAGAAGCAGGTGCTCGGCCTCTTGGGCATCGGCGCGGAAGAGGCCGAGGCGAAGTTCGGATTTTTTCTCGAGGCGCTGGGCTACGGCGCGCCGCCGCACGGCGGCATCGCTTTCGGGATCGACCGGCTGGCGATGATATTGAGCGGCGCGGCGTCGCTGCGCGACGTGATCGCGTTCCCCAAAAGCCAACGGGCGGTCTGCCTGCTCACCGACGCGCCCTCGGCCGTCGAGCCGAAACAACTCAAAGAGCTGGGCATCAAGACGGTTGCTGAATAGGGCGGAAGGCAGAAGGGGAAAGATTGCCGGCGATCGTAAATTTCTTCTTGTTGAGAGCCTGAGACGCTTCTGTTATCATCCCGCGCTATGGGAAAATTCCTTTCACTTTTGCTATTACTCTCTGCCTGCGGCGTCGGGCCGGCGAATCTCAACAGCAACGCTTCGGCCGATCTCGATAGCAGAAAAATCAAGCGCGTCGCCGTCTTCCCGCTCGAAAGTCTTTCCGGCGAAGAGAAGAGCAAGATTCCGTTTTCTTCGGGCCCGGGGGAAAATGCGCCCGCCGCGCTGGTGAGCCGCCAGCTTTACTCGACCATGTCGCAATTACCCAACTGGCAAATGATTTCGGACCGAGAGGTGCGCGAGACGCTGCCGCTGCTTCCCGGCGGTTCCCCCGAAGCGCGAGCCAGACGGTTGGGGCAACTCGTCTATGCCGATGCGGTGATCTCGGGGCGGGTGCTCCGCTTTCACGAGCGCGAGGGCGAGTCGATGGGCGTGATGAGTCCGGCGTCGGTCGCGTTCGTGCTCGAAGTCTGGGACGTGAGGCGCGGCGACGTGATCTGGTCGGCGCGCTTCGACGAGACGCAGAAAGCGCTCAGCGAAAATCTGTTCGGCCTGGGACAGGCGGCGAGCCGCGGCATGAGATGGCTCAAGGCCGAGGAACTCTCGCTCGAAGGCGTCCAGAAGGCCATCAATCAACTGCACCAGGCGCTGTTTCGGAAAACGTAACCCTGCTTCTTTGATTACCCTTCCATTGTCTGCGCTTCCAAAGGTATCGCAATCGCGCGACTGACGCGTCCTGCAAGTTCGTTCAATCTTGTTATCCCGCCGCGATCGAGCAGCACGGTTCCGCCGCTTTTCAATACCAGCCGCAGCGAAGGAACCGCATACGTCTCCGCCGCGGAGGAACCGGCGAGGGCGAAGCCGCTATAGACCTGATCCGCGCCGAGCCGCAGCGCGGCGACTTCGTCGAAACTCACGCTGAGGCGAATCGCGCGCAGCAGGCTCCGCTTGGTGAGTGTAATCGCTCGCTTGCCGCGGTCGAACAAGATGGTTCTCTTGACCGAGAGCAGATACGCGGCGATGCCGAGGAGAATTAAATTCATCAACGGAAAATACCAGAGGGACGCCGCCGGTCCTTCGAGGCCGCGTTGGCGCAGCGCTTCAAGAATCGGAATGGAAATGAACATGAGCGCGACGGCGATGCCGAGACAAAGAAACGCGGGAAAGCGCGCGCCCTGCCAAACGAGAAAGATTTTTTCCGCATCGTCGGCCGCGACGCGAAAGCCGAGCCGGCTGCCGATGGCCTCGAAGCGGGAGGGATTGCCGTGCATTCTTAGCGAGGAAGCAATCAGCCGTCAGCTATCAGCTAGAACGATGAATGGAGTCTTTCGTGTTTTTAGCTGATCGCCGACCGCTGGAAGTTAAACGCCGGATTTTTTCTGTGCCTGATAAAAATCTTTGAAGCGATAATCCTTCACCCGGACGAGCTCCTGATACGAGCCGAATTTTTCCTGTGGGTTTTCAACCAGGTCGAGCGGATCGAGCGGGTTCTCTTCGGCGTCGAAAGGTTTGATCTTCGCGTAAGTCGTCGAGCGCTCCGCGGGGATGCGCCCCATTTCGCGGATCAAGTTGCGAAATTCCGCCGGCTTCATCAACTGCCCGTGCGACGCGCCGGCCGCGGTCGAGATGCTCTCGTTGATCAGCGTGCCGCCGAAGTCGTTGGCGCCGGCCATGAGCGCAATCTGCGACAGCTTCGGCCCTTCTTTCACCCAGGAAACCTGCAAGTTGGGAATCCAGTTGTTCAACATCAGGCGCGACACGGCGTACATCTTCATAATCTCCGCGCCGGTGGCGCCGGTGCGCAGCTCGGATATGCGCTTGCGGTGGTGCATCGGCGCCTCTTCGTAAACGAAACTCAGCGGCACGAATTCGGTAATGCCGCCCGTGCGTTTTTGAATGTCGCGCAAAATTCCGAGATGCGTCGCCTTGTGCCGCGACGATTCGACGTGGCCGTACATGATGGTCGATGTGGTCGGAATGCCCACCTCGTGCGCGGTCTGAATCAGCTCGATCCACGCGGCCGTGGAGATGCGGCCGGGGGAAATTTTATCGCGCACTTCATCGACCAGAATCTCCGCCGAAGTTCCCGGCAAACTGCCGACGCCGGCGTCTTTCAGCGCCGCCAGATAGTCGCGCACGCCGGCGCCGGTCAGCGTCGAGCCGTAGAGCACTTCCTCGGGGGAAAATCCGTGAATATGAATCTCCGGCAGCGCGTCCTTGAGCGCCCGGCAAAGCTTGACGTAATGCCAGCCGTCCATTCCCGGCGCGAGTCCCGCCTGGACGCAAACCTCCGTGGCTCCGAGGTCGCGCGCCTCGCGCGCGCGGCGCAGCACTTCTTCGACCGGCAGGAAATAACCTTCGTCGGCGAGGTGGCCGCGGCTGAATGCGCAGAAGCCGCAGGCCTTCACGCAGACGTTGGTGAAATTAATATTGCGGTTGACGACGTAGGTGACGACGTCGCCGACGGTCTGCTTGCGCAGGTGGTCGGCCGCCGCGACCATCGCCAGCAAGTCCGCGCCCGATGCGTCGAAAAGTTCCGTCGCTTCGTCGGTGGCGATCTCGTCGCCCGCCAACGCGCGGTCGAGGATGCGTCCGATCGACGGCGTGACGTTGGAAAAAAGAGATTCCAAGCTGTTGCGAAGTTGCTCCGACGCCATGAACGCACCTTATCCATTCATCGCGTGAAAGACAATAACGCGCGGCGATGCGGATTATTTTTCCGTCCAGTAGCGGGAGAATTCCTGGAGGTGCGTGAGCGTCGACAGATCGCGCATGCGGTCGAGATAGACTTTGCCGTTCAGATGGTCCCACTCGTGCTGGATGATGCGGGCGTGAAAACCGGTCGCGACGAAGTCCTGCTCCTCGCCGTTGTGGTTGAGCGCGCGCACGCGGATCTTCGTATAGCGCGGCACTTTGCCCCGCAGGTCGGGCACGCTGAGGCAGCCTTCCCATTCGTCTTCCATCTCTTCCGAGAGCGGCTCGATCGTCGGATTGATGAGAACGGTGAGCCCGACCGGCGGCTTTTGCGGGTAGCGCGGGTTGTCGGCGACTTCGAGCACGACGACTTGCTTCGACTCATGAACCTGGACGGCGGCGAGACCGACGCCGTTGTATTCGCGCATGGTCTCGACCATGTCGACGATCAATCGGTGAATCTCGGCCGACTTGATCTCATCCGACGATAATACCCCGGCGCTGCCGCGGAGCACCGGATTCCCCAAACGCGCGACTTTGAGAATCGACATGAGGATTTTACTACCACAGCGGAGAAAAAAATTGGACTCAAATCGCTCGAAGTATTGACAAAATAGACCTAGTAAGTCTATATTGAACAACACGAGGAATTTGGATGAAAGCGGAAAACCACAGCCCGGGCCGAAGCTCGTTGATGAACGTCGGCCGGCGCGTCGATTACGCAGTGCGCGCGCTTTCTTACCTTGCGGGCCAGCCGGCGGGTAAGACAATCAGTCGGGTAGATATCGAGGAAAAACAAGGGATTCCAGCGTCGTATCTCTCCAAGATCATGAAGGACCTGGTGGCCGGCGGCCTGGTCGAGTCGCACATCGGTTCCAAGGGCGGCTTCAGTCTCGCGCGCTCCCCTCAAGCGATCTCGTTAAAGGAAGTTTACGAGACCGTCGAGCGCCCGCTGATCCTGATGGACTGCCTGGAACAGGGCGAAAAATATTGTTCGTATTGCGGCGTTTGCACGCAGAGATCGGTCTGGGACAACCTGCAAACTCTGGTCGCGGACTATTTGAGTAAGGTCTCCATCCGGGACATCGCCGATCCGCGGGGTCTTAAAAGGCCGCTCGCGGGGCGGCAGGAATTTTTAGCGCAAGGAGCAGCTTGGAATGTTGGTCATCAAAAACCTGCACGCGAGAATCGCGGGCGGTAGCGAAATCCTGCGCGGGATAGATCTCACCGTCAACGCGGGCGAGGTCCACGCGGTGATGGGGCCGAACGGCTCGGGCAAGAGCACGCTGGCGCATATCCTCGCGGGGCGCGAAGGCTACGAAGTCACGGCCGGCGAAGTGCTCTACGAAGGCAAAGATCTGCTCAGCATGCCTCCCGAAGAGCGCGCGCGCGCGGGAATATTTTTGGCCTTTCAATATCCGGTCGAGATTCCCGGCGTGAACACGACCTATTTTCTCAAGGCGGCGCTCAATTCGGTGCGCAAGCACCGCGGCCTCGCCGAGCTTGACGCGATGGATTTTCTCGCGCTGGTGAAAGAGAAGATGAAAGTGGTGGAGATGGAGCAGAGCCTGCTGAACCGGGCGATCAACGAGGGATTTTCCGGCGGCGAAAAAAAGCGCAACGAAGTGTTTCAGATGGCGCTGCTCGATCCCAAGCTCGCGATCCTCGACGAGACCGACTCCGGCCTCGATATCGACGCGCTCCGGGTCGTGGCGGGCGGCGTCAACGCGCTCCGCG
>JBGPTS010000173.1:0-7600 GCA_041490745.1 Binatia bacterium
GGGTCAGCGTCCGTAATCCCGCCGTGCCGGCGATGAGAGTAGAGGAGCTGGCGGCGTTTATTCTCCACTACAAGATTGCGGAAATTTCCCAGGAAGATCAGGCGGCCCTCCTCGGCCACCTCGTCTCGTTTCAGTCCCGGCATAAAGCCCGGCGACTGAGTTTTCTCGGCCTGCGGATCGGCCGCGCACGCGCGCCGAAAAGATCCGGCGCCCCGGCCGCCCGCAGAGTTCGTTCCGGCCTGAAGATCGCGTCCAAAAGCGCCGGCGACGAGCATCAATCCGTCCGGCATAGCGTCGACCGCTTCCCGGATTTTTCAGGTTCCAACTGAAACGAAGAGAGGTTGAGAAATCAAGGTCACTAAACCTGGCCTACGAAAGAACATAGCGGTCCGTCATTTCCATGTTTTCGGAATTACGAAAACGTGGAAGCGTGCGCTTGAAGACTTGTTGCCCAGTTTTCTTTTTATTCTCCCGTCTTCATCCTTGTCTTTCATCCTTCAGCCCTCGTCCATCATCAGTGCATTTCGCCTTGCGTCTATTCTTTGCATTTACCTCTTGCCAGATTCTCCGCCCTTTACTAAAATCTGCGGAACCCGTTTTTAACCAAAGCATCGTGAAAGGTTAACGGGGAGAACACCACGGGGTTTGTTGGCGCTTTCTCGTCCGTCACCCGGGCCGGAAACAGCCCGCGTGATTCCACGCCGCAAATATCCGGTAGAACCGGCAAATGGCGATGACTGAACGGGTGATTTCTAAATCGAGTCCGGCATGACTGCCGAGCCTTCCGCCGCTTCGGCGTCGCGTTCTTTTCTTTTCCGCTATCCTTCGTCGTGGCTCATCATCACAACGTCGGCGTTGCTCGCCGGCCAGGCGCTGGCTGCGAGTCCCGTCCGCGTGCCTGCGGTGTTTTGGCTGCCGCTCTTGCTGCCGCTTCCATTCATTTGTCGGCGCGCGGGTTGCGCCTGGGCGATTCTCTACCTGCTAGCCGGTTCGGCTTTGGTCGTCGGTTATCGGCGGCACGCCGGGCTACTCGAGCCGGAGTTTGCGCCGAATCATTTGCGCTCCGTCATGGAGCAAACTTCGCAACTTTACCTCGAAGGAATTCTCCTGGCGGAGCCGGAAAAGTTGCCGCAGCGCACGCGCTGGGCCGTGCGCGCAGAGCGCGTCTGGCATCCGAGCGGCGCGGAGGAGATTTCCGGCGATCTGCTCGTCACCGTGCGCGCCGTCGGTCGCGATTGGCGCTATGGCGACCGGATCCGTTTCCGGATCGAGCCGCTGATCCCGCGCGAGAGCGGAAATCCGGGCGGCTTCGATTACGCGGCGTACCTCGCGCGCCGGGGGATTTATGCGACCGGATTTCTCGTGAGCGATCAAGGCGTCGAGCTGTTATCGAGAGCGCCGCCGGGGTCGTGGAGCGCGCTCGAAAATCTCCGCCGGGAGATCCGGCGCTTCATCGAGCGCAGCTTTTCCTCGCGCGACAACGCCGCGCTGCTGAAGGCGCTCACGGTCGGCGACATGGGCGAGATCTCGCGAGCGGTGCGCGACGACTTCACCGTCGCCGGAGTCAATCACGTGCTCTCCATTTCCGGCCTCCACGTCGGCATGCTCGGCGTGGTTGTTTTTTTCATCGCGCGCTTTTTCGGCGCGCTGAGCGAGACGGTCCTGCTCCGGTGGAATCTACTGAAGATTTCCACGTTCGGTTCTTTCCTCGCGGTGCTGTTCTATACGGCGCTCGCCGGCGCGGCGGTGCCGACGGTGCGGTCGGCCATCATGATCGGCGTCTATGAGCTGGCGGTCCTGCTCGATCGCGACGAAGAGATTTTCGCCAGCCTCGCCTTCGCCGCCCTGCTCATCGGCGTCGCCTGGCCGGGAGTCGTGATGGATATTTCTTTTCAACTGTCGTTTCTCGCCGTGCTCTTCATCGTCTGGGGCTCGCGCAAGATGCAAGAATGGTGGCCCGCGCGCCCGGCGCGTGGTCTGCTGCCGCAGGAGCGAAGCCGTTGGCTGCCGCGGCTGAGAAGGGCGTGTCTCTACCTCGCCGTGCCGCTTTTGGCGACGATCGGGACCGGGCCAATGATCGCGCATCACTTCGGCCATCTCTCCTGGGCGGGATTTATCTCCAATCCCATCGTCGTGCCCCTCGTCGGCTTTATCATCGTGCCGCTGGGACTCGTGATCGGATTTTTCGCCGTCACCGTTCCCGGCGCCGCGGCGCCATTCGTCGCGTTGACCGAGCCTCTGTTGACGCTGCTCCATCGGACGGTTCATCTTCTCGCGCGCCTGCCGATGGCGGATCTCGCCGTGCCGATCCCGAACTACTGGGAAGTCGCGCTCCTCTATGCGGCGATCTTGTCGATTCTCGTTTTCCGTCGCCGCCTCCATCTCGTTGTCGCGCTCGGACTGAGTTTTGTTTTGTTGGCCGCCGATGGCGTTTACTGGTGGCGCGAGCGTTGGCATCGCAAAGAGTTGAGAATCACGCATCTCAGCGTGGGGCACGGCGACGCCGCGGTTGTGGAATTTCCCGGCTCGCGCGTGCTGCTGATCGACGCCGGCGGCAGCGCCAACCCGGAGTTCGACACGGGGGAATTCGTCGTCGCGCCGTTTCTCCGAGCGCGCAAAATCTTGCGGGTGGATTATCTCATGGTGAGCCATGCGCGGGTGGATCATTACGGCGGGATGGCGAGCATCGCCGAGCAATTCGCGCCGGCGGAATTTTGGTCCGGGCCGGGCAAAGGGCGCACGGCGCGCTACGAAGGACTGGAAGAAGCCGTCGCGCGGGCGGGAATCAAAAGAATTGATCTCAGCGGCCGCGAGCCGTGCCGCTCCATCGAGCAGGTGGAGATATGCGCCGTCTATCCGACGGAGGATAAAACCGGCGACGTTCCGGTCGTGTTACGTCTCGGTTTCGATCGAGTGCATTTCCTCTTCGGCAGCGACATCGACGCAAAGGACGAAAAGATTCTTCTCGCCGGCAGAACGGATCTCGCGAGCGCCGTCGTTAAAGCGCCGCGCCACGGCGGCGCCGGCTCGAGCTCGGAGCGGTTCGTCGCCGCCGTGAAGCCCAAGCTCGTGATTTTTTCCGTCGGCGCGCGCAACGGCTTGCCGCGCGAGGAGATCCTGGCGCGCTACGCGGCGGCGGGCGCCGAGATATTGCGCACCGACCGCGACGGCGCGATCGCGATTGAAACCGACGGGCGGACCGTCCGCTATCGGACCTACCGCGGCGGGAAGAGCGGCGCCATCTCGACGCCTCATTGAATTTCAAAAACCGCGGCGCTCTGATCGTCGTGCATGAGCTCGAAGCCGCTATCGCTTTGCAGATAATAATAGAGTCCAAGATCCTCCGGCTTGGCGAGCAAGACGTAGCGCGCGTTGAAATCCGTCTTGAGCGCGCGGTAAGTGCGTCGCCGGTTGTCTTCGTTGCAAAAGCGGGCGGGGCAGGTAAATTCCGTCATGCCGCGGTTGAGGTGGTGCGCCTCCCAGGCCAGCCGCGGGTCGCGCGCGTATTGAAAGATCGGGTCCATGCCGCCGACGTAAAAATTTTTCGCGTTCCAGAAAAAGAGTTCAGGGAAAAGATCCCAACTTGCGTGAAAGACGATGTCTCCCGGCCGGGAATGGTCCGCCATCCACCGCGCGGCGCTCTCGAAGCGATGCGGGTCCTTGCCGAAGGAGTCCGCCGCGCGCTGCCGTTGGGCCGCGCTATACGGCACGAGAAGGATGAACAGCGCGACCACGGCGATCCATGCCCTTCGTCCGGCGGCAAAAACCTGAGCCAAAGCGAGGCCGATAAAAATAACCGCGAAGGCGGAAAAAAATTCAAAGGCGCGGCGGGCGAACCCGAGCGACATGAGGAGAAAGAGAGTCGAGAGAGCGGCGCTGGAGAAAAACACGGTTCGCGCGCCGTCCGAGATCGCGGCATGCCGGACGAGCATTTTCCAGAGACAGAACAGAAGAACGCCGAGCCAAACCGCCATGAACAGCCAGAAGTTATTGCGCGCGTTGAAGCTCAAAGGAAAAAGCTCCGAGCCGAAATCGAGCGGCAATCCCCCGGCTTTCTCTAGAACGAACCGGAATACCTGCACGTAGGCGATCTTCGCCGCGCCGAACGGATGCGGTCGCAAAATCCAGCCGGCGAGAATCCCGCCGGTCAGGGCCAGCCCCTGGCGCCAGGGAAATATTTTTTCGGCGGCCCATTTGGTCGCGGCGAAAATTCCGAACACGAGGAAGGAGACGACGAACAGACTCAAGTGCAAAAACGTCGAGGCCAGGGCGGTAAGAAACACGCCCCAGAGGCCGCCCGCCGCAAGCAGCGCGAAGAGCAAAACGTGAAGCGACAACGAAAGCACGTGCGGACGGAGCATGGCGATACGATGCAGCAGAAAGGCCGAGGAAAAGAGCAGAAAAAACGCCCAGAACGCGGCCGGGCGGAGCGCCAGAAGCGAGTAGGCTCGATAGATCAAAAATAAAAACAACGCGGTGGTGAAAACTCCCGCCAGCCTGAGGCCGAGCACCGGGTCCTCGATCCAGGTGAATGGAATCACCAGGAGATGAAAGCCGTACCAGAGGTCGGCGCCGTAAGCGCCGATAACCGAATACGGGAGCCAGGGGAAGTCGCCGAAAAAAAGACCGGCCACGCCGGCGCGACCGTAAATTTCCGCGTGGCGAAAATGGTAAAGAACGTCGGGATCGGGAACTTTCTCCGAGCTGAAGTGCAAAAAAACCGCCGTGAGGATCGCGGCGCACCAGAAAACGACGGACATCGATCCGTTACCCAACGACCACGAGCCGTCGAAATTCGATCGCGGAGTGTCCGTGCGTTTTTGTTTCCGTCTCGAAGTCAAGAGAGTATCTCCCGATTTCGCGCCGCCGCAGCGCGGCCGAAAAAAGTTTTTCATGCGTCGGCGCCGTGCGGGAGAGAGCCGATAACGGCGCGGAAGAATGTCGCACGCTACCCTATCGAATCGAAGCATTTGCTGTCAACGTTTGCCGCGCGGCGCGGATTAAAGTTGACATCTCGATCGGCCGCCGCTAGTGTTCGGCCAAAGGATGAAACGTAACTTCTTTCCGCTCGGTTGCCTCGTTCTCGCGATGTTGTCTTTCCCGTCCGCTGATCTACGCGCTGAGGAGAACCGTTTGAACCAATCCGCTCAGGAGCTGCGCGCGCTTTTCGCGTCGGAGTGGGATTATTGGATGGAGCAATTTCCCACCTGGGCTTCGACCCTGGGCGATCGCCGCTGGAACGATCGCTGGGGCGATCACGGCGTCGCTGCGATCGAGCGGCGGCACGTTCACAATGTCCAGGTGCTCGCCAAGCTCAAGTCCATCGATCGCGACGCGCTCCCGCCGGCCGAGCGACTGAACTACGATCTTTTTACCAGGGGCTACGAGGAGGACGTCGAAGGCCACCGCTATCGGTGGTACTTGATCCCGCTCAACCAGAGCGGCGGGATTCAAACCGCCGACGAGCTCGGCGACGCGCTGCGTTTCCAGACCGTGAAAGACTACGAGGATTGGCTGGCACGGCTGGACGCCTTTCCGGCTTACATGGATCAGACGATCGAGCTGATGCGCGCCGGGATCGAGGCGCGCATGTTGCTGCCGAAGATCGTGCTGGGGCGAATTCCGGCTCAGATCGATCATCAGATCGTCGGCGACCCGAAAGCGAGCCCGTTCTACAAGCCGTTCCAAAGTTTTCCCGGCGAGATTCCCGCGTCCGACCGCGCGCGCCTCGGCGCGGCGGCCGAGACGGCGATTGCGGCCGCCGTCGTGCCGGCGTTTCGCCGGCTGAAATTATTTTTCGTCAACGACTATCTGCCCGCGTCGCTGGATCGCGTCGGCATCTGGCAGTTGCCCGACAGCGAAGCGATGTATCGGCACTTTGTGCGCGTGCAGACATCGACCGGCTTGACGCCGCAAGAGATTCACGAGATCGGCCTCGGCGAAGTCAAGCGCATCCGGGCGGAGATGCAGGCGATCACCGACAAGCTGGGCTATCGCGGGTCGTTGGAGGAGTTCGGCGCGTTTTTGCGGAGCGATCCGCGATTTTATTACCCAACGTCTGCGGAGTTGTTCGAAGCGTACCGGGCCTTGACGCGGCGCATCGATCCCGGGTTGGTAAAGCTTTTCAACAAGCTGCCGCGCACGCCGTACGGCGTGGAACCCATCCCGGAAAATATTGCGCCGGACACGACGACCGCGTACTATCGCCAGCCGGCCGCCGACGGCTCGCGCGCGGGAACTTACTTCGTCAATCTCTACAGACCCGAGACGCGACCCAAATACGAGATGATGGCGCTGTCGCTGCACGAGGCGGTGCCGGGCCATCACCTGCAGATCGCGCTCGCGATGGAGCAGGAAGAGTTGCCGAACTTCAGGCGCTACGGCGGCTACGCCGCCTTCGTCGAAGGATGGGGACTTTACGCGGAAGCGCTCGGTGAGGAAATGGGCCTCTACGACGATCCATATTCCAAGTTCGGTCAACTGACGTACGAGATGTGGCGCGCCGTGCGTCTGGTCGTCGATACCGGAATCCATTATATGCGCTGGGACCGCGAGCGGGCGATCGAGTACTTTCTGAAAAACACCGCGAAGCAGGAGCTGGACGTGGTGAACGAGGTCGATCGCTACATCACGTGGCCGGCGCAGGCGCTCGCCTATAAAATCGGCCAGCTTAGAATCTCCGCCATCCGCGCGAAAGCGGAAAAGACGCTCGGCGCTAAATTCGACGTGCGCGTCTTTCACGACGAGCTGTTGAAACACGGCGCGCTGCCGCTCGACGTGCTCGAAGCGAAAATGGACGCCTGGATCGCGCTCCGGAGCCGGTAGAGACGAAAAACGAGATCGGCATGAAACCGCCCGAAATCATCGAGACCCGCCGCCTCCGATTGCGCCGTTCGATCGAGAGCGACGCGGAGGGAATTTTTGCGGGTTACGCCCAGGATCGCGAGGTGACGATGTACCTTGCGTGGCGTCCGACGGAAAATATCGCGGACACGCGCGAGTCGCTCCGCAAGGCCGACGAGGAGTGGCGCGAAGGGCGGGCCTTTCGCTGGACCCTCTTGGAGAAAGGCGACGAGGAAGTTCTCGGGACGCTGGCCGCGCGCGTCGACGGCCTTAAAGTCGAGCTCGGCTACGTGCTGGCCAAAGAGTTTTGGGGCCGAGGTTTTATGACCGAGGCGGTGCGCGCGGTGATCGATTGGGCGCTCAAGGAGGACGACGTCTATCGCGTCTGGGCGGTGTGCGACGTGGAAAATCCCGCTTCGGCGCGCGTGCTGGAAAAAGTCGGCATGAAACGCGAAGGAATTTTGCGCCGCTGGTCGGTGCATCCGACCCGCAGCGACGAGCCGCGCGATTGTTTCTGCTACGCGATCACGAAATAGCTAAAGAGCCGCCGAACCGTATCTCGCAATGATCGATCTCCGAAAGCTTCCCAAGACGGAACTCCACCTTCACTTTGAGGGCGCTGTGCCGTCGGAGACTCTCTTACAGCTCATCCACAAGTACGGCGATCGCTCGAAAGTTCCGGATCTAACTACGCTCCGGTCCAAGTTTCGATATCGCGATTTCCGCGACTTTATTGCAGTCTACGTTTGGGCGGTCA
>JBGPTS010000174.1:0-7592 GCA_041490745.1 Binatia bacterium
CTATCCGCACTGGGATATGAGCTGGCCGGAGTCGGCGTCGATCGTGTGGGCGCGCGAAGATCTTTCATTGGAGGCGAAGAAAAATATTCTCGCCGGCAACGCGCGGCGATTTTATAATTTAAGCTAGTATGGTGTTTCATAAACTCGCTGGCAAATTTAGCCGTCATTCCGGCCGAGCGGGCGAGAGCACGCGAGAGCCGGAATCCAGGAGATATAAGGTTCTCTGGATTCCCGCTTTCGCGGGAATGACGAAAGCGGGTCACCGAATTGTCGATAATCTCCTGAGACAGGACACTAGAAACCTTTAGGAGCCAACATGATTGAAACCAAAGGATTGACCGGCGCTCAAACTTTGCTGCGCGTTTTGGGCGCGATGGGCGTCGAGCGGATTTTCGCTTCGCCGGGCTCGGAGTGGTCGCCGGTGTGGGAAGCGCTCGCCGAGCCGGCGGTGGAGCGGATACCGGTTTACATCAGCACGCGGCACGAGGAAGTCGCCGTCGGCATGGCGAGCGGCTACGCGAAATCGACCGGCAAATTGCCCGCGGTGATGATCCACAC
This sequence comes from Binatia bacterium, assembly GCA_041490745.1. Classification (GTDB taxonomy): domain Bacteria; phylum Desulfobacterota; class Binatia; order UBA9968; family UBA9968; genus JAJPJQ01. The sequence continues at coordinate 559 of JBGPTS010000174.1, forward strand.
CACGGTTGGCGCGCTGCACGCGACGATGGCGATGCGCGGCGCGCTGCACGAGCAGGTCCCGATGGTGGTCTTCACGGGGGAGTCGATCGGCTTCGGCGAAGACGAAGGGCCGGACGTCGGGGGACAGTGGCTCAGCCATCTCGCCGATACCGGCGGTCCGGCGCGTCTCGTGGACCGCTGCGTCAAGTGGAGTTTCGGCGTCAACACCAAGTCTATTTTACCCTCGACGATCCAGCGCGCCTGCCGTCTGGCGACGGCGTTGCCGCGCGGTCCGGTGTTCGTCTCGCTGCCGATGGAATATTTATTCGACGAGATGACGCATGACGTGGCCTCGGAAAAGGGAACGGCGCCGGCGCCGACGGCGGATCACAAGGGGATCGCGGAGTTGGCGGATCTTCTGGCGGCAGCGAAGAACCCTGTGATTGTAGCCGAAGACGCCGGCAAAACTCTAAAAACCGTCGAGTGCCTCGTTGAAATTGCGGAACTCCTCGGCGCCGCGGTGGTCGAGACGCGGAGCACGGGCTGCGTTAATTTTCCCCGCACGCATCCGCTGCACTCCGGCTACGAGCCGGCGCAACATCTCAAGGACGCCGATCTATTATTCCTGCTGTCCGTGATCGCACCGTGGCATCCGGCCTCCAAGAGACCGACCGTCCAAGGCGCCAAGGTCGCCGTGCTCGACGAGAATCCGCTGCGCATCGAGATGCCTTACTGGGGCTATCAAGCCGATCTCTGTCTCACCGGCGAAATTGAAAGTTCGTTGGAGGAGTTGCTCGCTATGCTCAAGAAGCGTGTCTCGAAAGGGGAGAGCGAGCGCAGTCAACGGGTGGCCGCGTGGAAGAGCCGCAATGAGGCGCACCGGCGCAAGTGGCGCGAAGAGGCGGAGGCGCTGGCGAATACGAAGCCGATGGACACGCGCTGGGTCGCCCATGAAGTGAGCCGGGCGCTGCCGGCCGACGCGATGGTGGTCGAGGAGACGATCACGCATCGCCTCGCCGTCCATCGTTATTTCGATACTCTGAGGCCCGGCTCCTTCTTTGCCGGCTGCATCGGCGGTCTCGGCACCGGACTCTCGACGGCGCTCGGCGTCAAAGCGGCCAATCAGAAACGGCCGGTGATCTGTTTGATCGGCGACGGGTCGTTCAACTATGATCCGGCGCTCGCCGCGCTCGGCGCTTCACAAGAGCATCAGTTGCCGATCTTGATTGTCATGTTCAACAACCAGGGCTATCTCTCGCAGAAGTCGGGCGTGCCGAAATATTATCCCAACGGCTGGGCGGTGAAGACGAATAAATTCGCCGGACTCAACATTGCGCCGTGCCCGGATTATGCGACTATCGCCAAAGCTTTCGACGGTTACGGTGAGAAAGTTGAAGAGCCGGGCGAGGTGCGAAAAGCGATCGAGCGCGGACTGAGAGCGGTGAATTCCGGTCAGCTCGCCTTGATCGATGTGCGCCTCCGGCCCGTCGAGCAGATAATCAACCGGGGGGAGGGTTAGCAAAAAGCGTGCTCGCGATCGCGAGTCATAATCTTCACGAGCACGAGAAACGAGCACGAGCCACGATTTACCTGAGACTCCAGCGATTGCCCGAAATTTGCCGAGCGCAAAATGTGCGCGCGGCATCGACCGCCCGCCCTGTTCCCTCGATATCCGCCATCACTTCGAAGCAGTGCTCGCGACGATGAAAACGATAACTTTCGAGCGGCTCAAAACTGATGTCGTTCAAGCCGGGCCTCAGGTTAGAGACGCGCGCGCGTCCGACCAGATCGCCGTCGGTGCGCTCGCGGATGCGGAGCGTCGTCCGGCATTCGCCCGAAGCGTCGGCGCGAAGCCTCACGCGCCACCCGCGGATGCGCTCGCCTTGCGCGATCGGGTCCGGCGACATATCCAGATCGGCGACGTAGAGCCGGTGCTCACGCCCGCAAGAGACGTAGCGATCGTCCGGGCCGTCGGATCGCCGGCTCGGCTCCGGAACGACGCAAGCTTGCAGCGTCGCGGCCAAAATTACCAAGCTCAGCAAAAGCCAGAAAAATGACTTCATGGCGTTTCCTCCGTAAGCCCCCAATGTCAGTTGAGCTTACGCACCGACAAACTGCCTGTCAATATCGCTCGGCCAAGAAGTTGACTTTCCGGACGGCCATCGCTAGGCTCGCGCCGATGTCAGAACCGACGAATCGCGCATTCGGGCTCGCCGCCGCGTTTTTGCTGTCGCTCGCGGCGCCTTCGGCTTTCGGCGCCGAGCGTCTCGTCGGCATTCATTCGGCGCGGGTATTGTCGCAGTCGATGCCGTGGATCGCGGAGGAGGCGGGCCTGTTCAAAAAGTACAACATCGAGTTGCAGCTCGTCTTTATCGCGTCTTCTCCTTCGGTGACCGCCGCGATGCTGGGAGGCGACGCAGAGATCGGCTTGACCGGAGGAGAGGGGAATATTCGCGCCTACGTGCAAGGCGCGACCGATTTCGTTTTTATCGGCGCGGTGAAGAACGTCTTGACGCACAGCATCGTGGCGGGACCGGCGATCAAGACGGCCGAGGATTTGAAAGGAAAAAAGATCGGCATCAACCGCATCGGCAGCAATCCTCACTATTTTGCCGTGCAGGCTCTCAGGCAGAAGGGCCTTGATCCATCCAAAGACGTCCAGTTGATCCAATCGGGCGGCTCGCCCGAGACGCTCGCCGCCCTTGTGTCGGGGAATCTGGATGCGGCTTGCTTGAATCCCCCCGCGGATACGCAGGCGCTCGCGCAGGGATTTCACTATGTGATTTACGGTCCCGACCAGCGCGTGCCGTACGTCGCGACGGCGTTCGTCACACGGCGGGAAGTCATCGCCAAACGGCCGCAACTCGTGGGGCAATTTCTTCGCGCGATGGCGGAAGCGGGAAAAATTCTCCACGACGATCGAGAGTTCACCTATAAGGTCTTGGGAAAATATCTGCGTGTGACGGACCGAAAAATTTTGGATGCTTCGTACAACACCGAAATCAAGGCGCTGGAGAAGAGATTGGAGATCAGGCCCGAGGGGTTTCAAGGAATCCTCGACGAAGTCGCCAAGGTCGATCCGCGGGCGAAGAAAGTGAAGCCCGACGACCTGATCGACCGCCGTTATCTGCAGGAGTTGGAACAGAGCGGATTTTTCGACAAACTCTGGGAAGGGAAGAGGTGAGGGACGTGCCATCGAGCTTTCGCGATCGACTCGTCGCTGTGCGCGATAAGAAACACAGCAAAGACCATCCGTTCTTCGACAAATGGGCGCGCGGCGAATTGACCAAGGAGCAGACGGCGCTCTACTGCATCCAGCACTATCACTTCGTGGCGGAATATCTGAACTGGATGGCCTACGAGGCCTCCCAAGCGCCGCACCACGACGTGAAGACCTATCTGTTAGAAAATCTTGGCGACGAGGAAAATCCCGACGACCGCCATATGGACATGCTGGCGGATTACGTCGTCGCGAGCGGCCTCAATCGCGATAGTGTGGAGAAATCCATCGTGCTGTCGGGCACCGAAGGATTGCAGAACTGGGGCTGGCGCATGGTTTATCAGAGGCCCTGGCAGGCGGCGCTCGCCGGCATGTTCATCGGCCTGGAATCCCAGTTTCTCGATATCTGCAAAAAGGTCGTGCCCGCGCTGCACAAGCATTACGGCTACCGTCCCGGCGCGCGGGAGATTCGCTTTTTCGAGGAGCACATCGGCGCCGACGAAATCCATGCCGGCAAAGGCTTTGCGATTGTGGGAAAATATTGCACCACGGAGGAGCTGCAGGACCTCGCGCTCAAAGCGGTGGAAGAGGCGACGGTACGGCGCTGGCGCTACATGAACGGGGTTTACTGGTACGCGCTGGAGGGAAAAGCGGACGACACGCCGCCTTTAACGTAGCATACGAGACGATTGACGTGAGACGACAGGAGAACAGCAGACTGACATCATCGGCATGCGCTACGGTTTTGTCATCGACCACAACCGCTGCATCGGCTGTCACGCCTGCACGGTAGCCTGCAAGGAAGAACACGATGTTCCCATCGGAGTTTACCGGACTTGGGTAAAATACGTCGAGAAAGGCGAGTTCCCCGATAGTAAACGTTACTTTGGCGTTCTGAGATGCAATCACTGCGAAGACGCCCCGTGCATTGAAATTTGCCCCACCGTAGCACTCTACCGGCGCGCCGACGGCATCGTCGATTTCGACAGCGCTCGCTGCATCGGTTGCAAGTCCTGCATGCAGGCTTGCCCCTACGATGCGCTCTACATCGATCCCAACACCCAAACCGCAGCGAAATGTAATTTCTGCGCCCACCGGGTGGACATCGGCCTCGAGCCGGCATGCGTCATCGTGTGCCCGGAGCAGGCAATCATCGCCGGGGATCTCGATGATCCGCAAAGCAAGATCAGCCGGGTCAGAGCAACGCAAATGACAAGTGTGCGCAAACCTGAGAAGGGCACGAAGCCGAAGTTGTTTTACGTCGGTATCGATGAGGCTCTGCTCGATCCTGCCAAGACGGAACTAGGGACGACCCATCTCTGGGCCGAGAAGAGCGCCGGCGAAGATCTCTATGCGTTGCGCGAACAGCAAAGAAATCCAGGCACTCACGCCGCCGGCGCGGTCCGGGAGGTCTACGACGTCCCGCACCCGATTCCTTGGGGCAGCGGCATTGCATCCTATCTGTGGACCAAGTCGATCGCTGCCGGCGTTCTTTTGATCGCCTCGCTTCTATTCCTTCTCGGCCGCCAGGAGGAAAGGATGCTGCTTAACATCGTGAGCCCGCTGCTCGCGCTGGTCTTTGTCGCCGTCACCACGCTGCTGCTCGTTTTCGACCTCAAGCGGCCTGAGAGATTCCTTTATCTGCTGACGAAGCCGAATCCTCGATCCTGGCTCGTTCTCGGCGGCTACATCCTGATCCTTTATAGCGCTCTTGCAGCGCTCTGGCTTTTCTCCGGCGCCGTCTTCGGTTCCGTGCCTAAGATACTCGCGTGGCCGACGGCGCTCCTGGCTGCCGGCTCCGCCGGCTACTCGGCTTTTTTGTTCGGCCAGGCGAAGGGAAGAGACCTTTGGCAAAGCCGGCTTTTATTCTGGCATCTGTTGGCGCAGGCGCTGGTTGCCGGCGCGGCGACGATGCTTCTGACGGCCGTTGTGCTTGGGACAGAAACGACGCTGCGCGACGCTCTCGCGGGTTTACTTCGGCTCTCGCTCTTTCTCGATCTGGCGCTGACATTGGGCGAGGTCATGCGGCGGCACGCGAGCGAGGATGCGCAAAGAGCGGCTGCGATTTTAACTCGGGGATCTTTGAGCGGTCGCTTTTGGACGGCTGCGGTCGGCGCGGGGCTGTTCCTTCCGCTGGTTCTTCTTTTCTGGCCCGCGGCTTCTGTGGCGTTTCCAGTGCTGGCGTCTGTCGCCGCGCTTGCGGGGCTGTGGTTCTATGAAGATCTCTGGATCAAGGCCGGCCAGGCGCTTCCATTGAGTTAACGGAATCGATGAGGAGCAAAAAGAAATGACCAAAGAGAATTTACCACCGCTTCATCCGACGGCGGCTTCATTGGAAGCTCCCAGCGGTGGATTGGCGAGCTATCCTCCTCCGGAGCGATGGGACGACTGGATGGAGTACGACCCGGGGCACTGGCCTGAGAAGGTTGAGAGGCGTTACAGCCTTGTCCCGACAATCTGCTTCAATTGCGAGGCCGCCTGCGGCTTGCTCGCGTACGTCGATAAAGAGAAGCTGACGATCCGCAAATTCGAAGGCAATCCGGCGCATCCCGGAAGCCGCGGCCGCAATTGCGCCAAGGGGCCGGCCACCATCAATCAGGTCAACGATCCGGAGCGGATTCTCTATCCGCTGAAGAGAAGCGGCAAACGCGGCGAAGGCAAATGGGAGCGGGTGAGCTGGGACGAGGTGCTGGACGATATCGCCGGCCGCGTGCGGAGCGCGCTGCTCGAAAACCGGCGCACGGAGATCATGTATCACGTGGGCCGGCCGGGACATGAGCTGATCTATCACCAAAGAATCCTCCATGCCTGGGGAATCGACGGCCACAACAGCCACACCAATGTTTGCTCGGCGTCCGCGCGCGCCGGCTACGCCTTCTGGCACGGCATAGATCGCCCGTCGCCCGATCACGCGAACGCCCGGTTCATCTTGCTCTTGAGTTCTCATCTGGAGAGCGGCCACTACTTCAACCCCCACGCCCAGAGAATTGTCGATGGGAAGGCGCGCGGCGCGAAGCTTTGCGTGATCGACACCCGGCTTTCCAACACCGCGTCCATGGCCGACTATTGGCTCTCTCCGTGGCCGGGAAGCGAGACGGCCCTGCTCCTTTCCATGTGCGGCGTGATCCTCGAAGAAGAGCTCTATAACCGCGAGTTTTTAAGATTGTGGGTGAATTGGGAAGAGTATCTGCGCGAGGAACATGCCGACAAGCCGCAGAGCTTTGAGACTTTCGTAGAGATTATTAAAGAGATCTACGGCCGCTACACGCCGGAGTTCGCAGAAAAGGAATCCGGAGTTTCGGCGCGCCTCGTTATTGAAATTGCCCGCGAGATCGCGCGCGCCGGCCCGGCGTTGGCGACGCACGTCTGGCGCAACGCCGCGGCGGGAAACCTCGGCGGCTGGCAAGTCGCCCGGGCGCTGGAGTTTCTGGTGGTACTCGTCGGCGCCGTGGCGACGCCGGGTGGCACCGCTCCGAACGCCTTCAACAAGTTCGTGCCCGCGCCGCCGCTCATGCCGCCGCCGCCCAAGGTATGGAACGAGATGTTGCTGCCGCGCGAGTATCCGCTGGCCTTTTTCGAGATGAGCTTTCTCCTGCCGCATTTTCTCAAAGAGGGCAGGGGGAAGCTCGCGATGTATTTTACCCGCGCCCACAATCCGGTCTGGACCAATCCCGATGGAATGAGTTGGATCGAGGCGCTCACCGACGAGAGCAAAATCGAACGCCACGCCTGCCTCACCCCGATCTGGAGCGAGACGGCCTGGTTCGCGGATTATGTGCTTCCCATGGGTCACGCCTCGGAGCGCCACGACCTCATGAGCCAGGAAACGCACTCC
>JBGPTS010000175.1:0-7575 GCA_041490745.1 Binatia bacterium
CGGCAATCGGAATTTCGAAGGACGTATTCATCCACAGGTGCGCGCGAATTATCTGGCTTCTCCCCCGCTCGTCGTCGCGTACGCGCTCGCAGGGCGCATGGACATGGATCTGTACAGTGAGCCGCTGGGAACAGACTCGAAGGGCGCACCGGTTTATTTGAAAGACATCTGGCCCACGCCTGAGGAAGTGCGTGAAGAAATCCGCAAGTCGGTCAAGTCCGAGATGTTCAAGAAGGAATACGGCGAAGTGTTCGAGGGCGACGAGCGCTGGAAAAAAATGCCGACGCCCGAAGGCGAGCTGTTCGCGTGGGACGCGAATTCGACTTACGTGCGCGAGGCGCCGTATTTCACCGGCATGACAAGGACACCGGCGGCGGCGCAAGACATCGCCGGCGCGCGCGTGCTCGCGGTCTTGGGCGACTCGGTTACGACCGATCACATCTCGCCCGCCGGCGCGATCGAAAAGAACGGCCCGGCCGCAAAATATTTGACCGAGCGCGGCGTCGCGCCGAAAGATTTCAACCAGTACGGGGCGCGGCGCGGCAATCACGAAGTGATGATACGCGGGACGTTCGCCAACGTGCGGCTGAAAAACCAGCTCGCGCCCGGCACCGAAGGCGGTTGGACCGTCCACCTGCCGGAGAAAAAGCAGATGTCCATCTACGACGCCGCGATGCAGTATCAGAAAGACGGCGTGGCGTTAATCGTAATCGCCGGCAAGGAATACGGCACCGGCTCGTCGCGCGACTGGGCGGCAAAAGGGCCGCGGTTGCTCGGCATCAAAGCGGCGATCGCCGAAAGCTTCGAGCGCATCCACCGGAGCAATCTGATCGGCATGGGCATTCTACCGTTGCAGTTCAAGCCGGGAGACGACGCGAAATCGCTCGGCCTCAGCGGATTCGAGACTTACGACGTCGCCGGCATCGCCGCCGGCTTGAAGCTGAAGCAAGAGTTGACGGTACGGGCAAAGAGCGACGACGGCAAGTTGAGAGAGTTCAAAGTCATCTGCCGCATCGACACGCCCGCCGAGCTCGACTACTACCGCCACGGGGGAATTTTGGAGTACGTGCTGAGACAGTTACTAAACTAGACGGAGGTAGGGGCACGGCATGCCGTGCCCCTACTATGCCGTAGCCAGCGCATCGAAGTACCCGGTCCTCTTCATCGGCCTGCCGCCAATTCCCAAACCGGCCGCAAGTCTTCGGAATACGCATATCTAATCCCAAAGTCTTTCAAAATATCTTCAGTCGCCGCGATCATGGCACGCCGGTCGAAGACTAAATGTTCCTGGATGCGATTGGTCATCTTGGCGAACTTGAACGTCACCTCGGGCGTCTTGCCGTCGCGCAACAGCTCGACAAAATGCTTCAGGTTTTTGACCGCGACGCCATCGACTTCCCGGATGACGAAGCCGTTCGGGTCGTCGTAGCCCTTGGTGATCGCGTGAGGGAACATCGGCGAGCACACGATTACCAGCTCTTCTCCGGCGAACGCGGGCTTGTCGTAACGCCGGATCATCAACGGATTCCCCTGCCGGGCGTGATAGACCTCCCACTGGTTGCCGAGCTGCTCGATGTATTCCTGCGTGGCGCTGCAGAAAACCAGCGGGCCGTAAATAAAATACCGCGGGAGCCGATTCCTCAGATACGGCACGACGAGCTCGCGTTGCCGACCGAGGGGGACCTTGAGCCCGAGCGGCCGGCCGTCGCGCTGAACGGTTACGTCGATCGCGCCGTCCTTCGCGAGTTTTTGAATTAGGTAAAGCGCCGAGAGACGCAGATCGTAGCGCACGCCGACCTTGCCGTCGCTGTCGATCGGCTGATCGCCGATCGCCGTCATCACGTCCCACTCTTTAAGCGGATAGCCGGGATCGCTCGAGTAAGCCTCGGTGAGCATCAGCCCGCCGACTCCCTTGGCCAGGCCGAGCCGCCGGCGGAGCACGGCGTTTTCCACCGTCTGAAAATAATCGTGCAGTTGCGGCTTGCCGTCGTAAGCGCCGTCGGCCACGTCGTCGAGAAACAGGCGGATCTCTTCGATCGGGATCACGTAGCCGATGTTTTGCGCGTTTGGAATGTTGCTGAAGACGAGGCCGACGAGCTTGCCGCGCGAGACCACCGCGCCGCCGCTGTTGCCGGGATTGAGCGCCGCGTCCACCTGAATGCGCAGACCCGCCGCGAACTGATAAAAACCGGTAAACTCGATGCGCGAGACGATCCCTTCCGTGACCGACAGCTCCGTGCCGCCGGTCGGAAAGCCATAGACGCTGACGGCATCTTTGACTTTGGGCAGATCGTCGGCGAACGGCAAGAAGCCGCGCTTGTCGAAAAAAGATTCGTCGTCGATGCTGAGAATGGCAAGATCGATCGGCTCGGCGATGATAACCGCGCGCGCCGCATATTTTTCCGCCGACTGATTCGGCTGCACGTAAATCTGGCTCGCGTTCTGCACCACGTGGGCGTTGGTTAAAATGCGCTTGCCCTGGATCATGATGCCCGAGCCGCTCACGCTCACCGGATTTTGCTTGGTCCAGGGCCGGCCGAGGTCGGGGTCGCGCCGCGTCGTGTGGATTTTTACGACGAGGTCTCTGATTTCGTCCTGCGCGAACGCGGGCGAGAAGGTCAACGCTCCCACCGCAACCGCCAGCAGAACTAAAAATTTTCCACCGCAACTAACCTTGCTCATGATTTCCTTCATGCGATTCGAGTCGCTTACCGGATATCCTTCGCTTCGTTCAGGATGACAGACTTCTTTACTGTCATTCTGAGCCCTTCGGCTTGCGCTCAGGGCAGGCTCCGCGAAGAATCTCTCCCTTACTTCTTTTTTATCTCCGCCTCCGACGCGCGCAGATAGATCGGAGCCAACGGCCCGACCGGATCGAACTCGTGGCGGCGAACTTTTTCTGCCGCGAGCCGGGCGACGGCGGCGGCGCTGGACGCATAGCCTTCGCCGAACGTCAATCGGCCTCGCCCCGCCAATGCCGCCTTGATCAGGTCGCCGTAAGACGCGACCGCGTCGCCGATAAAGAGGCATGCGCCGCCGTTTAAATAGCGGCGTGTGTTTTCGATGACCGCCGCCGGAGGCGCGACGACGTCCTCGCTCACGCGCTCGAGCGTCGAGCCTTGACGCTGAAACAACGCCGCATAGACCTCTTTCTTCCGCGCGTCGAGAAACGGGCAGACGAAACCGTCGTAGTCGTTCACGCGCGCGGCCACCGCTTCGAGCGTCGGCACGCCGACGACGGGAATTTCCTCGCCGTAGGCGAGACCCTTGGCCGTGCTGAGACCGATGCGCAGTCCGGTGAAAGAGCCGGGACCGATCGCCACCGCCAGCGCGCCGATGTCCGCCAACGCCACTCCGGATCGCCTCAGCACGCGATCGATCTGCGGCAGCAGAGTTTCGGCGTGGTTGGTTCGACCGGCCGGCCGGCCGTTGCCGGATGCGGCGGCCGATCGGCTCTCTTCACAGAGAACTTTCGCGTCGCGCACGAGCGCGACGCTGGCCGCAGCCGTAGCTGTGTCGATTCCTAAAATAAGCATAAGAAGCATTCAGCTATCAGCTATCAGCTTTCAGCTCCCCTCCCCCGCATTGGCTGACTGCTGATCGCTGACAGCTGATGGCTAATAACTACGAAGCTACCCTTCGAAGAACCGTGTGATGTCGTTGTAGAAGGCGTACGCCATGACCAGGATCAAGAGCGCGACGCCGACCTGCTGCGCGCGCTCGCGCTGCTTCTCTCCCACCGGACGGCCGAGAATCCCTTCGATCAAAAAGAACAGCAAATGCCCGCCGTCGAGCACGGGGATGGGCAGCAGATTCAAGACGCCGAGATTGACGCTGAGGACCGCCAGGAGAGCGAAAAAGTTCGTTAGCCCTTCGCGCGCCTGCTGGCCGGCCACTCGCGCGATCATGATCGGCCCGCCGAGATTTTTCGGCGACAGATCGCCTTTGACCATCCGGTAGAGAGTCGCAAGAGTAAAAATCGAAAGGTCCCGAGTTTGCACGAAAGCCAGCCCTGCGGCCGACCAAGGCGCAATTTTTTCCACGACAAAATCGCCGTTGCCCTGGATGCCGAGAACCCATTCGATTTTTTCCCCGAGTATATTTCTCTCTTCGCTTTTCTGCGGCTGAACCGCGACCTCGATCTCCTGCCCGTCTCTTTGCAAGCGCAGATTCAACGGTGCGCCGCCGCTCTCTCGAATCGTCTTCGAAAGATCCTCCCACCGCTTGACGGCCCTCCCGTTTATGGCAACCACTAAATCTCCCTTTTGCATCCCGGCCTTGGCCGCCGGCAGATCGGGATTCACGCCGCCTACCCTTGTGGTTTGAAACGCCACCCCGATGAAAGCATAAATCAAAGTGTAGATGCCGACCGCCAGCAGAAGATTGAAAACCGGACCCGCCGCGACGATCATGGCGCGCTTGATGAGCGACTGGTGCGAAAAGGATTTGTGGACGTCAAACTCCGTCACCTCATCTCCCGCATCCTCGCCCACCATCTTGACGTAGCCGCCGAAAGGAATCGCGCTCACCGCGTATTCGGTTTCGCCGACCTTCTTCTTGAAGAGCTTCGGGCCGAAGCCGATCGAAAACGTGAGCACTCCAACGCCGGATTTTTTCGCGACGATGAAGTGGCCGAATTCGTGGAACACGATTAAAATGCCCAGCGCGATCGCGGCGGCGACGATTGCATAGATGACGGTCACCATTCTTTTTTTTCTCCTGTTGCGATGAAATCCTACTGCGCGCTTCGAGCCGGACGCGGCGCCCGATGTATTTGACCATAACGGCTTGCTGGCCGGCGATCAACCGTGCGCGACGCCCGCTCGCGCGCCCAGCGATCGACTTCGAGAATCTCTCTCACGTCGTTCGGTTGAACGGCGGAGTGCGCCTCCATGGTGCGGGCAATGATCCGATGAATCTCGCGGAAGCCGATGCGCTTGTCCAGAAACGCGGCAACCGCGACTTCGTTGGCCGCGTTGAGCACCGCCGGCATCGTGCCGCCGGCGGCGAGCGCATCGTGGGCGAGTTGCAAAGCGGGAAATCTTTTTTTTTCGACCGGCAAAAACGTCAGCTCGCCCAGCTCGGTCAGGTCCAGCGGCCGCCACGTCGCCTTCATGCGCTCCGGATAAGAGAGCGCGTAAGCAATCGGGATGCGCATGTCGGGAATCCCCAACTGGGCGATGATCGAGCCGTCCTGGTAGCGCACCATGGAATGGACGACGCTTTGCGGATGAATGACGACATCCACGCGCGGCGGCGTCAGGTCGAAGAGCCAGCGCGCCTCGACGACCTCCAGCCCTTTGTTCATCATCGTCGCCGAATCCACCGTGATTTTCGGTCCCATCTTCCAGTTCGGGTGCTTGAGCGCCTGCTTGACGGTGACGCGATCGAGATTCTTGAGCGGCGCGCGGAGAAACGGCCCGCCGGACGCCGTCAGGATAATCTGCTCCACATCTTCCCGGCGGTTTCCCTGGAGGCACTGAAAGATCGCGCTGTGCTCGCTATCGACCGGCAGAAGCCGGACCGAACGCCGCTTCGCCTCGCGGACGAAAATCTCTCCCGCCATGACGAGCGCCTCTTTGTTCGCCAGCGCCACCTCTTTGCCCGCGCCTACGGCCGCGAGCGTCGGCACGAGGCCCGCGCCGCCGACGATCGCCGCGACCGCGACCTCCGCTCCGTCTACCGCCGCCACGGCGGCGGCGCCGCTCTCGCCCCAGAGAATTTCCGTTTTGCATTTGCCGATTAGCCCGCGCAGAACGGCGACGCCGGCCTCCTCGCGCACGCTGGCGACCGCCGGGGAAAATTCTTTAATCTGCTCGGCGAGGAGCTTGAGATTGCGCCCGGCCACCAGCCCGCGCACACGGAATTTTTCCGGGAAACTCCGGACGAGATCGAGCGCGCTCACGCCGACCGAGCCGGTGGAGCCCAAGACGACGATCGATTTCATGGATGGACGATCCTCAAATAATAAGTCGCGAACACTAGAGGAAATATAAGACTATCCATGCGATCGAGCAACCCTCCGTGTCCGGGCAAAATCGCGCTGGAGTCTTTGACGCCGAAGACGCGCTTGATCCACGACTCGAACAGATCGCCGACTTGACCGAGAAGGCTGAGGGCGAGCGAAACGCCCAGCATCTCCGGCCACGGATAAGAAGGCAGAAACCAAATGCCGCAGAAAAAGCCCGCGACGAGACTTCCCGCCGTCGAGCCGATCGCGCCCTCGACGGTTTTTCCCGGACTCACCGCGGGATACAATTTTCTTTTGCCGAGCAACGTGCCGACGAAATACGCCGCCGTGTCGCCGATCATGACGACGATCAAGACGAAAAAAATCCACCGCGGCCCGTCCCGCCCGCGGTAGAGCAGCGCCGCGTGCGGCATCAGGTAGCCGATGTAAAGCGCGCCGAGCAGCGTCCAACCAAGATTGCGAAATCTCTCATCGAGGCTGCCGCCGAAAAAAAGAAAACTCGAAAACAACAACACGATTGCACCGGCAAGCCACGGCGCCGCGCCCTGAAGGTCATGAACGAGCAGGCCGCTGGCGATCGCGAGACCGCAACCGACTCCCAGGACCCGCTCTTTCGTGAGCTCTGGAAATGCGATGTGGTAGTACTCGAACAGCGAAACGGCCGTGATGAGCAGCATCAGCGTGGAAAAAATCCTCTGGCCGCCCCAGCCAACGATCCAGACGAGCGCCGGAATCGCGACCGCGGCCGTGATGATTCTAGCGGCGAGATTTGACTGCATGGGAGTCCGGCTGAGTTTCCGTCAACTGTTCATCGGTCCGGCCGAAACGCCTGCGACGGCGCTGGAATTCGAGCAGTGCTTCATGGTACTCGCGCTCGCGGAAGTCCGGCCACAGAGTAGGCGTGATGTAAAGCTCGGTGTAAGCGAGCTGCCAGAGAAAAAAATTGCTGATGCGCATCTCGCCGCTGGTGCGGATCAAGAGATCGGGGTCGGGAATGCCCCTTGTGGCGACGCGCTCCGAGATTGTCTGTTCGTCAATGGCGCCAATCGCGCGCTTGCCCTCTTTGACCTCGCGCGCGACGCGCCGCGCCATGGCGACGATATCGCTCCGTCCGCTGTAGCTCAGCGCCAAGAGCACCGTCATGCCCCGGTTTTTCGCCGTCAACCGTTCGACGTGCCTCAGCGTCCCGCGCACGCTCGCCGGCAAACGCGCGCGGTCGCCGATCGCCTTCAGGCGGATGCCGTGGCGCATCATCTTGGGCTGCTCGACGGTGAGATAATGCTCCAGCATGCCCATCAGCGCGTGCACTTCGTTCTCGGGCCGGAACCAGTTCTCGGTGGAAAAGGCGTAGAGGGAAAGATACGGGATGCCGAGCTTGCGGCTCATCTCCACCACGGCGCGGACCGAGCCGGTGCCGCGACGGTGTCCTTCGGTGCGGCCCTTGCCGCGCCGCTTGGCCCAGCGGCCGTTGCCGTCCATGATGACGGCGACGTGTCGCGGTAGCCGGCTCCGGTCCAAACCAATTAAATTTATTTTCGTTGGATGCGTCACTCGTGGATTCGAAATCGTTATTCGCGCCGGGATCGTCCCGAACGACAATCACG
>JBGPTS010000176.1:0-7547 GCA_041490745.1 Binatia bacterium
ACGCGCCGCTCGGTCGGAGTCCCGGCGGGATTGCCCCAGAGCGCCTGCTTGAACCACGCGCGCGTCATGACCAAGTGCGGCGTGATGAAAACGGCGTAGAGCAAAAGATTGAAAGCGAGATTTCCCGCCGGCGCGCTTTCGTCGTACTCGAAACCGTAGAGCATCGAGCCGAAGATCGAAAACAAACCGAAGTAGGCAAAGACGCGATAGGCTGAACTCATGGCCGAACCTCCATTATGTTCGCCGTTTTTGCAGCAGCTTGATTTGATAGCGCCACTCGGACTGGTAGCGCGACGAAGACTCCCGCAGCGGCCCTTCGCTCCGCGCCGCTCTCTGTTGGTATTCGAAGATATCGGCTTCCGGAATCGGCCGCGGCTGGCCGATCGCGTACGCCATGCCGTGAATACGCGCCAGTTCGTAGAGCTGGAGGCTCGTCGCCGTCGCCTCTTCCACGCTCGTTCCTGCGACGGTCATGCCGTGGCCGGCGAGCAGGCAGGCTTTTTTTTCGCCCATGACGCCGATGAAATCCTCCGCCAGCTTGCGGTTGACGATCGTCACTGTGCGCGGATAGATCGGAATGCCTTCGACGACGAGCTTCATGCCCGCCGGGCTGTAGGCGGCGTAGAGAGGAATCAGCGGCTTGTCGCACGCCGTGAGCGCCACGATCCAATCGGGATGCGTGTGGATGACGCTCATCACTTCGGGGCGCCGGCGATAAACCGCCAGGTGCATTGCCGTCTCGTTCGGCGCCTCCAGCTTTCTTCGTGTCTCGAGCAGCCGCCCTTCGAGATCGACGGTGACCACGTCGCGCTCGGTCGCGAACTCGACCGCTTCTTCGTTCACACCCTTGCCTTTGATCAAAATGCGGTCGGTGCCCGGAATTCGCGCGCTCACGTGGCCGAGCGCGCCGCGCGTGAGTCCTTGATTGCCGACGATGCGGCAAGCGAGCGCGACTTTTTTTCTGAGCTCTAAGACGACATGTGCTCTAGACATAGATTTCCTTTCTCTACTTCTTCCTATCTCTCAGCGCTCTCCAAACGCGTTCGGGCGTGAGCGGCAGGTCGCTCACGCGCACGCCGTAGCCGCGCGCGAGCGCGTTGGCGATCGCCGGCGCGACCGCGACCAGCCCGCCCTCGCCCATGCCGCGCGCGCCGTGCGGGCCGGGGCCGTCTTCGTTCTCGACGAGAACGGTTTCGAATTCGGCGGGCACGTCGGAAAATCGCGGCACGCGGTAGTCGATCAAGTTCGAGTTGACGAGCTGACCGCCTTCATAGACCATCTGCTCGAACATCGTGTGGCCGATGCCCATCATCGCCGCGCCCTCTTCCTGCCCGATACAGCCTTGCGGATGAATCGCCTTGCCCACGTCGGCGACCGAGACGTAGCGTTTGAGCGCGATTTCGCCGGTGTCGGGATCGACTGCGAGCTCGGCGCTGCCCATGCCGATCTCCCAGAAGACCGGCAGGCTGCCGGTGATCTCCGGCCCGACGTCGCCGTGGCCGATCAGCTCGCCGCCCGCTCCGCCGAAGCGGCGCTGAAGCGCCTCGCGAAAAGTGAGCCGCATCTCGCCCGCCATCATCGCGCCGTCGAGAAATTGCACCTGGCCGGTCTTGACGCGGAGCGCCTCGGCGCCGATTTTCGCGAGCTGGTTTTTGAGATCGCGCGCCGCGCGCTGGATCGCCGTGCCCATGAGCGTCGTCGAGCGGCTCGATCCGGTGGAGCTGTCGTAAGGCGTGACCTGAGTGTCGGCGCCGCCGATGTGAATCGCTTCGATCGGCAGGCTCAGTTCCTCGGCGATGATCTGCGAGAGGACGGTGCGCACCCCCTGACCCATTTCGGTGCTGCCGGCAAAGGCGGCGACCGATCCGTCCGGCTGGAGGCGCACCATCGCTACGGAAACCGGCGTCGCGCCGGCGTTGGTCGCGCCGCACGCGAGTCCCATCGCCGCGCCTTTTTTCTTCGCGCGTCTTTTCCATTCGCTCGCGCGCACGAGCGTCTTCAGGCTCGATGGAAGGTTTGCGTCCATGCCGCGGAGCTTGGGGCGCAGCTCTTCACCCTTTTTAAGAAAGTTTTTGAGGCGAAGTTCCGCCGGGTCCATGCCGAGAGCGGCGGCGATTGTGTCCATCTGCGATTCCGAGGCGAAGATCGTCTGCGGTGCGCCGATGGCGCGGAACGATCCCGCCGAGCCGGAGTTGGTGTAGATTGCGTAGGCATCCGTCCGGATGTGCGGAATCCGGTACGGGCCGAGCACGCGCGTCGCGGCGCGAATCGCCACCGCCGGGCCGTTGTCGGCGTAGCCGCCGGTGTCGAGATAAATTTCCGCCTCGCGCGCGACCAGCGTGCCGTCTCTTTTGACACCGGTCTTGAGCCGCACGCTCGCCCCGTGCCGGCGCACGGTCAACATCGACTCGGTGACCGAGTTGCAAATCTTGACCGGGCGGCCCGCCTTCCGTGCCAGCGCGACCACGAGCGGCTCGAACTTTGTATAAGACTTGCTGCCGAAACCGCCGCCGAGAAAAGGAATCACTATACGCACTTTCGTGGGATGAAAGCCGAAGACTTTGGCGATGTCCCCGCGGACCTGAAAGGGATGCTGCGCCGACGACCAGACGGTGACGCCTTCGTCGGTAAAATCGGCGATGACCGAATGCGGCTCGAGCGCGTAGTGATAGACCATCGGAAACGTGAACGTGTTTTCGAATATTTCATCGCACTGGGCGAAACCCTCGTCGATGTTCCCCTTCTCGACGTGCTCGTGACCGCAGATATTTTTCGGCGCGTCATCGTGAATAAGCGCCGCGCCCTTGGCGCGCGCGGCGGCTAGACCGACGGCCGAGGGAAGCTCTTCGTAGTTGACTTGAATAAGCGACAGCGCATCTTCCGCGATTCGCAAATCCGCCGCCGCGACCGCCGCGACCGGCTCGCCGACGTAGCGGACTTTGTCGATCGCGATGACCGGACGGCCGTTGTAGTAGGGCTTGGTGTCGGCGATATCCGCCGCGGAAAGAACGGCGACGACGCCGGGCAGCGCCTCCGCGCGCGACGCGTCGATACTTTTTATGCGCGCGTGAGCGTACGGGCTGCGGAGAATTTTGCCGTGCAGCATACCGGCGATCTGAAGATCGCCGGTGAATTTCGCCTTGCCGGTTACTTTATCTAGGCCATCGACTCGGGCGATGCTTTGCCCGACGTATTTGAGTTCCTTTTGCGGCATGAAGAGAAATTAACAAACCGGGCGGCGCGGCGCAAATGATCCGCATGTTCTTTATTTCGAAAATACGGTAATGTCGGGAAATCAGACCGGATCCTTGGTTTTCGGTTCGTGCGAGGAGGGCACAAGCATGAAGCTATCACTCAAGGGATTGACGCTGGCGGCGGGAATTTTCTGGGCGCTGACCTTTTTCTTCGTCGCCGTCTTCAATCTCCTCTCTCCTTCTTACGGCGATTCCTTCCTCGAGGTCATGCGCTCGGTCTATCCCGGATACAGAACTATGGGAGGCTATGGCGGCGTGATCGTCGGGACTCTGTACGCGCTGGTCGACGGCGCGGTCGCGGGCGCGGTCTTCGCCTGGATCTACAATCGCACTGCGGATTGAAGAGCCGGGGAGCCGGGCGTCTTCGAAGTTTGGTATCCGCCGCGCCGACATCATGGCTGACGCTTGAGGCTCGGCGTCGCCTCGCCTGGCAGGCATAGGTAACCCATATCAAACCCAAGCGGGAGGCGCGCCATGAAAACAAACAAATATCTCGTGGCCGTGGTGTTCGGGATCGTCGGCGCCGTATGGCATGTGATCTGGTCGTTTCTGGTGTGGGGCGGTTGGGCGCAGACTTTTATCGATTTCGTCTTCAGGCTCCATTTTATCGCCCCGCCCTACACTATTTCCGTTTTCGATTTCGGAACCGCGGCGATTTTGATCATGGTTGTATTCGTCCTCTGGTATATTTTGGGATTTATCGCCGCGCTGGTATGGAATATGTTTCACGAGTGACGGCACGTTCGGCATGAACCGAAAATGAGCGGGGATCTCAAGTCTCGTCCCGTTCGCCTTAGCTTTCGACTCTCGACCCAAAAAAAACGGCCTGGTCGCCAGAAGGCGCCAGGCCGTTGAGTCGCACCGGTTTGGCCGGATGTCTAATCGGTTATTTTGGACTCAGGTTCCCACGGATCTCACCGTTCTTGTTGGCCGCGCTATGAACGTTAACGTAAAGATTCCCGGCCTGGAAGTTTTTGTACTGTTCATCGGTGAGCTTGCCCCCCACAGGGACCGACCAGGTATTGCCGTTTTTGGTGAGCGGTATGATCACCGGGCCGTTTTTGCCGGGCGCGCCGTCATGGATATGCGCCGCGGTTCCTTCCACTCCGGACGTGGTAACGCTGCCGCTGACCGATTTATCTGCGGCAACGGTTATGGTGCCGTTTCCGGAAGCCGACGTATTCACCGGCGGAACTTCCTGAGCGCCGCTGAGCGTTACCTTAACCGTCTGACTCTTTCCCGCCGTCGCGCTTTTTGCGGCTCCTTCACTACGTCCTTCGCTCCCCATGGATCCACAGCCGGCAGCGACGAATAATGCCGCGGCAATAGCCGCCGTGAAGATTGTCGTGCGCTTGTGAAGTATGAGATTCATGTTCGCCTCCCTTTGCCGTCGATCAATGACGGGTTTAGACGTTGACGTTAATGGCCCCTGTAATCTCTTAGGGCTTAACAGAGGAAATGTCCAGAGAGAGCGTGACGGCACACCCGAAACTGACCCGCCAAAAAAACGGCCTGGTCGCCGCAAGGCGCCGGGCCGTTGAGTATTCGAAGGTTTGCTTCGGCTAATCGCTATTTATTGCCTTCGAGCAGCTTCTTCCACTTGTTCCGAACTTTTTCTTTCAGCTCGGGGCTGGACTCGGCGACCGGCGGAAAATCTTTCATCCATTCGAACGGACGGCAGGCGTCGATCACCGCGCGCGAGTTGAAGCCTTTCTTGCCGGGCTGAATGCGCGGATCGAGCGGGCCGCTCCAACAGCGGCGGAGAATTTCGATCGATTCGGCGGGATCGGAACGCGAGGACAATGCCCAGAGGACGTCGAAAGTATTTGTCGGATCGATGTCTTCATCGACGACGATAACGTAGCGCCCGAGATACGCCCCGGCGTGAACCTGCGACGCGGCGAGCATCGCCTGGCGCGCGTGGCCGGGATAGCGCTGTTTGATTGAAATAATGTTGAGCAATCTGCCGCCGCCGGCTTCGTGGCACCATACGCCGCGCACATCCGGCACACCGGCCTTCTCGACCTGCTCCCAGATAAGCGCGGATTTGACCATGCACTTGGCGATCGAATAATCCGACGGCGGCCTGCCGGGCCGCGCGCAGCAGAGAATCGGATCGTTGCGATGATAAATTCTTTCCACGCGAAGCACCGGCTCGGGCCGGGACGAGCTGGCGTAATAGCCGGTCCACTCGCCGAACGGTCCTTCGGTCTTCACATCGTCGGGCTTCATGAAGCCTTCGATGACGATTTCCGCCTGGGCGGGGAACGGTAGCCCGGTCACTTCACCCTCGCAGACTTCGATCGGCGCGCCTTTGAGTCCTCCGGCGTAGTCGAATTCCGACACGCCGTAGTCGATCTCGTTGCCCGACACCATGAACAGAACCGGGTCCTGGCCGACGCAGATGATGACTGGGCACGGCTTGCCCTTGTCGAACCATTTGCGGCGCTGGATCGAGCCGTGCTTGCCGGGCGAGATGTAGAGGCCCATGCTGCCCTTGTCGTGCACCATGCCGCGATAGGCACCGAAGTTGACCCAGCCCTCGTCGGGGTCTCTGGTGATCACGAGGCACGCCGTCCCGATGAAGCGGCCGCCGTCGAGCTCGTGCATGAACGGCACGGGAAACTTCAAGAGATCGACGTCACCGCCCTTGAGAACATTCTCGAGAATCGGCCCCTTCTTGACGATTTTATGAGGAATCGGTTTATGTTCGTTGAGCTTGTGGCGAAACGCTTTCACGAGTTCAAGATTGGCCAGATCGAGCGGCAAGCCGAGATTCAGCGCCATGCGCTTGAACGAAGCGTTCTGCGCGAACAAAGCCCGGTAGCCTTTCGGATAACCTTTGACGTTGTCGAAGAGCACCGCCGGCACCGGCCCTTTGCCTTCGTGCGCGAGCAGCTCGGCGAGCGTGCCCATCTCCAGGTTCCAATCGACTCCGTCAACTTTTTTAAGCTCGCCCAAACTCTCAACGATCTCGAGCCACTCGCGTAGATCGGTGTAAGTCGGAGTTCTGCCGGCTTTGATTTCCCCCTCGGCGATCTTTCTTGCTTCCAACGCAGTCATCGTATCCTCCTTCAAATTACGTGTTCTTGATCGTGATTCGTGTTCGTGGTTCGGATTCGATAGTCGTATTCTACCACCACGAGCGACGAGCCACGAGCACGGCTTTTCTCGGCCTACGCTCCCAAGATCGTTTCGTCCATTCCTTCCGTATCTTCCGCCGGCAGTCCGTTGCAGCTCTGCGGATCGAGATGAAGGTAAACCTTGTCTCCCGGATTCATGCTGAGAAACGGATGCGTGTGAACGCGCAGCACCATCTCGCCGACGGCGATCTGGCAATGATAGGCGTCGCCCATAAAGATGGCCTCTTTCACCGTGCCTTCGAGCACGTTCTGCGTGACTTGGGGTTTTTGCTTCATGACTTCGATGTGCTCCGGACGGATCGACAGGATCGCCGCCTGGCCTCTGATTAGGCCGGACGCAGGGATAAAAGCAAATGTGCCGCGCTTGGTTTCCATCCGGCCCGGCTGCGAGTCGCCGCCCAGCTCGACGACCTTTCCTTCTATCAGGTTGGTGAGACCAAGGAAGGTAGCCGTAAATCTCCGCTTCGGCCGCGAGTAAAGTTGGTGCGGGTTGCCGACTTCGATCAATGTCCCCGCGTGCATCACCGCGATCTGGTCGGAGATCGCCAGCGCCTCGGCCTGATCGTGCGTCACGTAGATGGTCGTGATGTTGACTCGTCGCTGCAGCGCCTTGATCTCGAAGCGCATCTGCTCGCGCAACTTGGCATCGAGGTTTGAGAGCGGCTCGTCGAGCAGCATCACCTTCGGCTCGTTGATGAGAGCGCGCGCGAACGCGACGCGCTGCTGCTGCCCGCCGGAAAGCTTCGGCGCCGGACGATCTTCCAAACCCTGGAGTCCGACGATCTTCAAGACGTCCGCCACTCGCTTCTTGATCTCGGCCTTGGCGCGCCGCTGAATGGTCAAAGGATAAGCCACGTTCTCGAAGACGGTCATGTGCGGCCAGATCGCGTACGACTGAAAGACCATGCCGATGGGCCGTTTATTCGTGGGGATATAAACCCGATCGGCGGCGGAAAAGACCGTCTTGCCGTCGATGCTGATGCTGCCCGCGTCGGGTCGCTCCAGACCGGCAACACACCGGAGCGTCGTGGTCTTGCCGCAGCCGCTGGGCCCCAACAACGTGAACAGCTTGCCCTCGGGCACCTCGAAGCTGACGTCCTGCGCTGCTTTGACGGTCTCGCCGCGCTCGTTGGGGTACTCCGTGAACAAG
>JBGPTS010000177.1:0-7506 GCA_041490745.1 Binatia bacterium
CGGGAGTGCCCGCCGAGCGAGTGAAAATTTTGCGCGATGCGTTCGCGCGCGCCGCGCGCGATCCCGCGCTGCTGGCGGAGGCGGAGATGAAGGATTTGAGCGTGGCGGCCGGCGGCGGCGAAGAGCTGCAAGTGTTGGCGCGCGAAGTCGCCGCCCAGCCGCCGGAGATCATTGCGCGGCTGAGAAAGCTTTTCGACGCGTAGCCCCCGCAACTATTGACACTCACTCGCGGAAAGTGTGATAAGCAATTCGAGCCGAAGTGATTCGAACAGGAGACCCGTTATGTCGCAAGCTCTTAACCGACGCCTTACTCGCGCCTCTCGCCTCGCGCCTCTCGCCCTGTTGGCCTGCTTCAGCCTGCAGCCAGCGTTCGGCCAGGAGTCTTTTTATAAAGGCAAGACGGTCAGCATCATCGTCGGCACCAAGGCGGGCGATGTGTACGATCTTTACCCGCGTCTCCTGGCGGAGTTTTTGCCCAAATATATTCCCGGCAACCCGAACGTCATCGTCCAGAACATGCCCGGCGCGGCGTCGATGATCGCCGCCAACCACGTTTATAATGTGGCGAAGCCCGACGGGCTGACCATGGGCGCGATTTATCCCGCGCTGTATTTCGATCAGCTCTCGAAAAAACCGGAAGTGAAGTTCGACTGGAGCAAGTTCAACTTCATCGGCAGCCCGGTGGTTTCCAATCACATGCTCTACATGCGGAGCGACGCGCCGTATAAATCGATCGACGACATTCGCAAGGCCGCCACGCCCCCCAAGTGCGGCTCGAACGGCACGTCTTCAACCGGATATTGGCTGCCCAAGCTTTTGGAAGAAGTCGTCGGCACCAAATTCGATATCGTCGTCGGCTATCAATCCGGCGGGGACGTCGATCTCGCGGTGGAGCGCGGCGAGGTCGTTTGTCGCGCCTTTACCATCACGGCTTACTTCGCGCGCGAGCCTTTCATCTCGTGGCGCAAGCGCGGCTTCGTCAGAGAGCTGTTTCAGTCCGGCGGCAAGCGCGATGCGCGGCTGAAAGACGCGCCGACCATTTATGAGATCATGGACAAATACAAGGCGACGGAAACCGGCCGGCGATTGGCCACCGTCGTGCTCGCAGCCAGTGACTTCGGCCGCCCGATAGTCTTCGGCCCCGGAGTTCCGGCCGAGAGGGTACAGATGTTCCGCGACGCATTCGAGAAAATCGTCGAAGACAAGACTTACCTGGTGGAGGCGGAAAAAAGACAACTCGAAATCGATCCGATCAGCGGCGAGGAGATGCAGAAGCTCGCCAAAGAAGTGGTTTTAGCCACGCCCGAAGTGGTGGAACGAATGAAGAAACTCATGGGAGCGGAATAATAATGCTCGAAGCATTTGTCAGCGGATTCTGGCAGGTCTTGGCCTGGCCGGCGTTCGGCTATCTCCTTCTCGGTATCGTCATCGGCTTTTGGGTCGGTCTTCTTCCGGGCATCGGCGGGCTGGCGACTCTGGCGTTGATGCTGCCGTTTTCCTATACGATCAAAACCCCGATCGAGGCCTTTTGCTTTTTGCTCGGCATGCTCGCCGTCACCGGCACGACCGGCGATTTGACGTCGATCCTGTTCGGCATTCCCGGCGAAAGCTCCTCCGCCGCGTTGATCCTCGACGGCTATCCGATGTCGAAGAAGGGCGAAGCCGGCAGAGCGCTCGGCGCCGCGATCATGAGCTCGCTGCTCGGCGCGGTCATCGGCGCGCTGTCGCTGGCCGTATCGATCCCGATCATGCGGCCGCTGGTGCTCATGTTCGGCTCGCCCGAGCTGTTCATCATCACGATCATGGGCATCACCTTCATCGGCACGCTCGCCGGCGCGTCGCTGATCAAAGGGCTGCTCGCCGGCGGCGTCGGCCTCATGCTCGCGTCGATCGGCGTCGATCCTCAAACCGGCTCGCTGCGATACACCTTCGGCTCGCTTTATCTCTGGGACGGTCTCGACGTCACTCCGATCGTGGTCGGAATGTTCGCCATCCCGGAAATCGTCGATCTCGCCGTGCGCGGCACGAGCATCTCCGAGGCGCCTAAAGAAAAACTCAAAGGCGTGATGGAAGGAGTCAAGGACACCTTCCGCCATTTCTGGCTCGTCACGCGTTGCAGCCTTATCGGCGTTTACTTCGGCGTTCTGCCGGTGCTCGGCGCCAACGTGGCGCAGTGGATCGCTTACGGACACGCGGTGCGCGGCTTGAAAGGCGGCCGGGCGGGCAAAGGCGCCGTCGAGGGAGTTCTGGGTCCGGGCGCGGCCAACAATGCCACCCGCGGGGGCGATCTCATTCCAACGATTGCCTTCGGCATTCCGGGCAGCGCCAGCATGGCGCTCTTGTTGGGCGCGCTCTTGATCGTCGGGCTTCAACCCGGACCGGAGATGCTGAAATCGCGCCTCGACGTGACCTTCGCCATGGTCTGGATCCTGATCATCGCCAACATCATCGTCGCCGGCCTGAGCTTTTTAATTTTAAATCACCTGGCCGCCCTCACCTTCGTCCGCGGCTCACTGCTGATCCCTTTTCTCCTCGTGCTCGTCTTCATCGGCTCGTTCACCGCGAACAACAGCGTCTATGATCTCATCGTGACGATCATCTTCGGCGCCCTCGGCTATTTCATGGTTCTGAACAGCTGGCCCCGGCCGCCGCTCGTCCTGGGGCTGATTCTGGGAAAAATCGGCGAAAACTATTTATGGATTTCCACCTCGGCCTACGGCGCGAGATGGCTTACGTTCCCCAGCGTGCTGATTTTGATCGCGCTCACGATCGCGGTCGTCGCCTATCCCACGATCAAGGAGCGGCGCGGCAGAGCGAAGTACGATCGGCCGGAGGATGCGATCTGAAATAATTTTTACGCTCTAGGAATTTACAGGGAGGTAAATTCAACCATGCGCGTCTGCGCGATCGACATTCACCACCATTATATCCCGGAGACTTTGCTCGACGAAGCCAAGCGGCACAAAGTCGCCGGCGTCGCCGCGAAACAAGCCGAGGAAGGCGACACTGCGATCTCGTTCGCCGGAACGAAAACGTTCAATGTGCCGCCCGAACTGGCGGGCTTGAAAGAACGATTCGAGGCGATGGAGCGCGGCAAAATCAAAATCGGCGCGCTCATCCCGCACACTTCGAGCCTCGGCTATCCGCTCGACGGCGCCCAGGGCGAGGCGTGGTGCCGCCGCTACAACGAAGGCATCCGCGATCTCACGCTGAAATATCCGGAGCGCTTCGTCGGTCTCGCCGCCGTGCCGCTGCAAGATCCGCCGCGCGCCGCCGCGGTTTTGGAGCATGCGATGCGCGAGCTGAAACTCAAAGGCGGCTACATCGGGTCGAACGTCGGCGGACAATATTACAACAGCGATGTCTTCGATCCGTTCTGGAAAAAAGCCGAGGCGCTCGAAGCGCTCGTCGTCATGCACCCGGAAGACGTGGCCGGCTCGGAAAAAATGGCGCCGTACGGCTTGCGCTTGATCTGCGGCAACCCGGCCGACAGCACGCTCTCGATCGCTTTCATGAGCTACAGCGGCGTATTCGACCGCTTTCCCGGTTTGAAACTCTGCGTGCTCCACGGCGGCGGATTTTTTCCCTACCAGCTCGGCCGTCTCGATCAGGGCTTTCGCGTGAGGCGCGGGCCGCGCGCGCCGACGGCCGCGATGCCGCCGAGCGACCATCTGAAGAGAAATCTTTATTTCGACTCGATGGTCTATCGCGTTGACACGCTGGACTATTTACGGCGCGTCGCCGGCGCCGACCATCTCATGGTGGGCACCGACTACCCTTACACGCTCGGCGATTGGCTGACCGTGGAGAAAATCGAAGCTCTCGACTGCCCCGAATCCGAGAAGCTCTTGATCCTCGAAGGCAACGCGAAACGACTGCTCAAAATAAGCTGAATAGCCGTCAGCGATCGGCAGTCGGCGAGAAACATTTCTTGGCTGAAAGCTGAACGCTGAGAGCTTCTTTGCCGGAGTTACCATGCGCGACCGCTCACAGTTTCCAACCTTTTCCGACGCCGAGATCGCCGCGCGGCAAAAAACCGTCGCGGCGCTGATGGACGAGGCCGGTCTCGACGCCCTGCTCGTTTATGGCGCCGGGCGCTACGCCTCGGAAGTTTACTGGTTGACCGATTGGCCCGGCGGGCGCGAAGCCTACCTGCTGTTCCAAAGCGGGCGCGATCCCGTGCTGCTCATGCAGCTCTACAATCACGTGCCGATGGCGCGCGTCTTGTCGGCCGTCAGAGACGTTCGCTGGGCCGGCGCGAACACAGGCAACGGCGCCGTCGCGCTGCTGGAAGAGCGCGGCCTCGGGCAAAAAACAATCGGCCTCGTGGGCGCCATCCCGCACACGCAGTATCAAAAAATCCGCGATCGTTTTCCCGGGGCGAAGTTCGTAGAGATGGGCGGCAAATTCCGCATGCTCCGGACGATCAAGAGCGCGGCCGAGATCGAGCGCATTCGCTTCGCCTCCAAGTTGACCGACGACTCCATGCAGTCGCTCGCCGAAGGACTCAAGGCCGGCATGCGCGAAGATGAAATCCCCGCGCTGATCGAGCCGGCGTATCTGAAAGCGGGCGGCTACGCCGGCATCCACTTTATGACCAGCATGCCGATGCGCGAACCGCACTTTCCGGTTCCCGCGCAGTATCAATGCAATCGAAAGCTCGAGCGCGGCGATTGTCTCATCACCGAGATCAGCGGCAGCTATTGGGGCTACAGCGGGCAGATCCACCGGACCTATTCCATCGGCGAAAGCCCGACGCAGGAATGGAAAAAACTCCACGACGCCGCCGTCGAGTTGTTCCAGGTGCTCGCCGGCTTGATTAAAGACGGCACGTCGATCCGCGAGGCGGAAGAGGCCGCCGAGATCGTCCATCGCCGCGGTTACACGATCTACGACGATCTGATTCACGGCGCCAATCAATATCCGCCGATTTTTCAGACGCGCACGACGGCGCGGCACGAGGAACGCGAGATTTTATTTCGGGAGCATATGGTGATCGTGATCCAGCCGAACGTCATCACCCAAGACGAAAAGATGGGACTACAGTTCGGCGAAACGCTGGTCGTGAGAAAAAACGGCTGCGAGAGCTTGAACAAATTCCCGCGCGAATGGATCGTCTGCCAGCCCTGACCGGACGGCGCCCGATTGCGGTTCGACGGGAATCGAAGTTACCCTACGCGGCCCCGATCTCGGACGTGCAGTGAGGACAACGTCTTGCCTTGAGCGGAATCATGGACGCGCAGTAAACGCACTCCTTCGCGGCCGGCGTCGCCGGTTCCTGGCGGCGCAGCCGATTGATGGCCCGAACGACTAAAAAAACCGCGAAAGCGACGATCACAAAGCTGACCACCGAGTTGATAAAGAGGCCGTAGTTGATCGTCACCGCGCCGGCCGCCTTGGCGTCGGCCATGCGGAGGTAGGGTCCGGCGTCCCCGCGGTCCTTCAGCACGAGGAACAAGTTGGCGAAATCAACGCCGCCGAGCAGCAGGCCGACCGGCGGCATCAGCACGTCGTCGACGAGGCTCTTGGCGATCGTGCCGAACGCGCCGCCGACGATGACTCCGACGGCCATGTCGATAACGTTCCCGCGCATGGCGAATTCTTTGAATTCCTTGATCATCGCGTTTCCCTCTCCTCTTTATTCATTTTATGACGCGTACTGGGCGATACCGTTCCCGAACGACCAGTTTTCTTTTTTGACCTCGACGAGACTGACGAACACGTCTTCCATGCGAACGCCGAGTTCCGCGCGCAAGCGCTCGGCCAGCATTTTGTAAAAAGTCTTTTTCATCTCCACCGTGCGCCCCTCGTTGAGCGTGATCTGGATAAAAAGGATTCCATCCGTGCGCGGAATGTCGAGATAGCCCGGATCGTAGATCAGGCTGTTCGGGTCGTGCTCGGTGATGATCTGGAAATTATCTTTCGCGGGAACGTTGATCGTATCGACCATCGTGCGATAGATGACTTCGCCGACCTTTTTACCGAAGCCCTCGGGCCTGCCTTGCATCAAAGAAATTCGCGCGAGCGGCATGGCTGAGCCTCCGTATTCTTCACCGAAAACAATTCAATGGTTTTCGAGCGCGGAGTCTTTCGGGTCGACATATTCGCAGTCTTTGATCTCGTCGCGCGCATCGTCCTCGCTCACTCGAACAAGGGTGAAACTTCTCTTTAGCCCAACGCCGATGCCGAGAGCCGTATCGACGCGCACGTAGTACGAGCGGCCCGGCTCGGTCCTGAATTCGACCCGACCGAGGCCCTCGTACAGCTCGCTGAGTTCCAAAGCGAACCCATGCAGCCCCGGCTTTAAATAGAAGAATGCGTAGCCGTTGTCTTTAAGATAAAACGTCTCCCGCCCGTCGAGAATGATGCCAGGAGACAACGAATCGTTTTTCCATGAGTGCGGCCGATAAAAGTAAACCAGCGCGGCTGCGCTCGCCGGCGGCGGCGCGGGCCGGAACTTCGGCCCCGGGACCGTCGAACAAGCCGCCAACAGCAAAAAGGTCGCGGCGGTGATTTTAATCAGGTCTCGCATCCAAGCACACTACAATATTTCGTTGTGCCGGCAAAACACTTTCTTTCACCGGCACCGAAAGACTAAAAAGCCCCGTCGGAAAATGAGCATATCATATTCCAAAACTTTTCACTGCGAACGATTTCGCGTTTGCAGAATCGCCGACCGTCCGTTAGTCTCTGACTTTCACCTCGCCGATGCTGACCTCACTCTCCCATCTCTTCTACGGCTGGCGCATGATCGCCATCGGTTCCGCGCTGAGAATTCTCGGCGGCGGCCTCTACTACTACGGCTTCTCGGTTTTCTTTTTGCCGCTCAGCGAAGACCTCGGACTCAATCGCGCCAAAACCTCGCTGGTTTTCTCTCTCGCGCGCGCCCAGGGCGCGTTCGAGAGTCCGGTGGCCGGATATTTCTTGGACCGCTACGGCCCGCGCCCGCTCATCATGTCGGCGCTCATCCTGACCAGCATCGGCCACATGCTACTCTCCGGCGTGCATAGCTACGCGATGCTGCTCATCGTCTACATGGGCGTGGTCTCGTTGTCGTTTCATGCCGGATTCATGGACGCGCCGATGGTGATCGCCAACACGTGGTTCATTCGAAGGCGGACGCTGGCGATGTCGGTGGTCAGCGCTTCGATCGGCGTCGGCGGATTTATGCTTACGCCGCTGTTGTCTTACGCGGTCCACGCCTGGGGCTGGCGGCGCGCCGCGTTTTTGGCCGGCGTCACTTTTCTGCTGATCGGTCTACCGCTCGCGCTGTTTGTGCGGCGCTCGCCCGAGAGCATGGGGCTTCGCCCCGACGGCGACGCGCCGTATCCGCCGGCAAACGGTTTCGCGACCGACCACCGGCCGCCCGCCGAAGAAGTGAACTATACGCTGGCGCAGGCGATGCGTACCGGCGCGTTCTGGCTACTGACGGCGGCGACCGGACTCCGCATCGTCGCGCTCAGCGCGATCAACGTACACTATGTTCCCATGATGGTCTGGAAGGGA
>JBGPTS010000178.1:0-7434 GCA_041490745.1 Binatia bacterium
ACCAGCGAGCCGCAGCCCATGCCGATCCCGCGATAGCGCGGCAGCTTGCCGCGCTTCTCCTTCCATCCCGAAGCCTCGATCGCTTTCTCGACGCATTCGGTAAAGCCGAAGGTGCCGATGCGAAATCCGTTCGGCGTCGTTTCGCCGGGCCGAAGGCCGTTCTTGAGTCTTATGTCGATCGGGTCGAGCCCCAATTTTTCCGCGATCAGGTCCAACTGCGAATCGCGGGCGAAGCAGACTTGGGGAATCGTGTGGCCCCGGAGCGCGCCGCAAAAGCCGTTGTTGGTAAAGATCCGGTAGGCTTCGTACTTGACGTGCGGCACGCGGTAGGGAAGGTTCAGCATCGCGCCTGGGAGATACATGCTGAGCTGGCCGATGCTCGAATAGGCGCCGCCGTCGGCGACGATCTTTAAGTGCTGCGCCAGAAGTGTCCCGTCTTTTTTTACTCCCGTTCGGAGCCAGATCTTCATCGGATGGCGCATGTGGCCGATGGTCAGGACCTCGTCCATGTTGTGGACGAATTTCACCGGCCGGCCGCATCTCTTCGACAGCACGACGGCTGAGAAGTCCATCGGCATCGCTTCCTGCTTGCCGCCGGAGAAGCCGCCGCCGACGTAGGTCTGGATAACGCGGATTCGGCTCGTTTCGATCCCCAGCCCCATCGACAGCTGTTTCCACACGACGTAGGGGCTCTGCTTCGAGGCCCAGAGGGTTATTTTCCCCGTCTCGTCCCACTGGCCGATGCAGGCGTGAGGCTCGAGCATGCCCTGCTTGACGGCTTGGGTTTCGAAGAGGTCTTCCTGGAGATAGCCCGCTTCGGCGAAGCCTTCGATCACATCGCCGAATTCGAATGCGGTCTCGGCCGAGATGTTGTTCGGGGCGTGGTCGTGAAGCTGCGGCGCGCCGGGCTTCATCGCCTCTTCGGCGTCGAAAACCGCGGGAAGCGGCTCGTACTCGACGCGAATGAGATCCAGCGCCTCCTCGGCGATCTCTTCGTCGATGGCGGCGACCGCCGCCACTTCGTCGCCGATGTAGCGGACTTTGTCGATGGCAAGCGGCAGGTAATCGCGCGTCTGGGGCGTGTTGCCGTATTTGATACCGGGAAAGTCTTTGCCGGTGATGACGGCCCGGACGCCGGAAAGTTTTTCGGCTCGGCTCGTGTCGATAGAGGAAATTTTTGCGTGCGGGTGAGGGCTGCGGAGCAGCTTGCCGTGAAGCATCCCGGCGAAGAAGAGGTCGTCGGCGTATTTAGCTTCGCCCGTGACCTTGATACACGCGTCCTTCTTAGGTACCGGCTTGCCGATGATGGCGTAATCTCCGCAGGCTTGAACCGTCATGCCGGCGCGCTCTTCCCCGCGCGCTCGCGCGCCGCGGCTAAGACGGCCTCGAAAATCTGGAAGTAGCCGGTGCAGCGGCACAGATGTCCCACCGTGGCGCGGCGGACTTCTTCTTCGCTCGGCGCGGGATTCTCGTCGAGAAAAGATTTTGCCGCCAAGACCAGCCCCGGCGTGCAGAAGCCGCACTGGACCGCGCCGGTTTCGACGAAGGCTTTTTGTATGGGATCAAGCGCGCCGGCGGAGCGGGCAAGACCCTCGATGGTGAGAATCTCCTTGCCCTCAGCTTCGACGGCGAGAAAGAGGCAGGAATAGATCGCGCGGCCGTCCAAGAGGACGGTGCAGGCGCCGCACTGCCCCTCCTGGCAGGAGCGCTTGGTTCCGGTGAGACTCAGATCTTCGCGCAGGACTTCCAAGAGTGTCCGCCAGGGCGGGATCGACAGCTCGTAGAGTTCACCGTTGACCTTGAGCGAGACCGGCGAGAGATGTTTCATGCATTGCCCTTCTCGGCCGCCGCGCGGGCTTTTTCCCCTGCCTGCCGCAGAGCTCTTTTGGTCAGGACGTTGATCAGCTCCTCGCGGAACTCTCTTCGAGCGCGCCATGACGCGCGGGGCTGAGCTTCTTGGCACGCGAGCAGCGCCGCCTCTTCCAGAGCCTTCTCGGTGAAAGTTTGGCCGCGCAGCGCCGCCTCCGCGTTTTTTACGCGGAGCGGAACCGGACCGCTGACCGATAAAGCAATCCTCGCGTCGCCGATGAGTCGTTTCTCTCTGTCCCAGGTCACGAACGCCGCGACGCCTGTGGTCGTCATATCCATCGCGTGACGGTCGTGGAATTTAAGATAGGCGCCTGCGCTGAAGCCGGGACGTGACGGAATTTCGATCTCCGTCAGGATTTCATCCGGCGCCGCCGCCGTCTTAGCGAATTCCATGAAAAAATCTTCCAGCGCGAGCGCCCGTTCTCCACGGACGCTCCGCAGCCTGACGATCGCGCCGAGCGTCATCAGCGGCGCGGGAAAGTCGGCGCAGGGCAGCGCTCCGCTCAAGTTGCCGCCGATGGTGGCGACGGCGCGGATCTCCGGGCTGCCGATGGCGGCCGCCGTCTCGCAGAGAAAATCGTGCTTCTCTCTGATGAGCGGAGAAGATTCGATGGCCCTGAACGTCGTCATCGCGCCGATGGCCAGCCCGCCCGCCTGAGCGCGGATGCAAGACATCGACGCGACGCCCTTCAAGCCGATGATGGCGCGCGGCGTGATCTCCCGCCGCTTCATCTGGAGCACCAGGTCGGTGCCGCCGGCGAACAGTCTGGCGTCGCCCCGGCGCTCCGCCAGAGCGGAGCAGGCCTCGTCAACCGTGTGCGGCGCAAGATAGTCGAACCGGGGCAGCCGCCTGAGATAGCCCATCTCTAGCCTTTGACGACCCGCGGCGTTTTCGTCTCGAGGCGCGGAAGAGTCGCCGGCGGAGAGACTTCGACCGGCAGCGTGACGTGGGCCTTGAGCTTGATGTCCTGCTGCAGCTTTTTCGCCAGCTCCGGGTATTCTTTTTCCGGCACGCCGGGCTCGGCCTCGACCAGCACGGTGACCCGATCGTCTTTCTTCTGCAGCCTGTACTCCACGCCGAGGCCCGGAAGACTCCGAACGGAAGTTTCCACCAGAGAAGGATAGAGCTTGATCCCTTTCACGAAGAGCACATCATCCGTCCGCGCGGCGACGCCGCCGACCGCCAGCGGGAGCTTCCGCCCGCAGCCGCAGTCAGGCTTCTCATCGACACGAAGATAGTCTCCGACCAGGAAGCGGACCGCGGGCATACCGTAGCGGCCCAGCGCGGTGACGCAGCTGGTTCCAGGAGAGCCTTCGGGAACGGGCTCGAGCGTGTCCGGATCGAGCAGCTCGACGATGAAGTAGTCGATGTTGATGTGGTCTGAGACCTGCGCCATCTCCGCCTGCGATTCACAACTAAAGAGAATCGGGCCGCTGGTTTCCGTCGCGCCGAGGATGTCGTGAATCTTCGCGTTCCAGCCCTGCGTAAGAAGGCGATTAGTCGCCGGCACACAGGCGCCCGGCTCGGCGGCGAGCGTGAGAATGTTCATCCCGAGATCGGCAGGATTCATTCCCGCCTCCCTGGCCGCCTCCATCTGGCGGATGGCGAATGTCGGCGTCGAGCAGAGAAAAGAAGGCGCGGTCCCGGCGATGTTGCGCATGAGCTGAAGCCAGGCGGCCGTGGGCAGCGTTCCCTTGGGGACCACCTGACAGCCCATCGTCTCGCTGGCGGCGAAGCAGAGCCAGAAACCGATGAACGGCGGAAAGCCGAAGGCGAAAAAGCCGCGCCATCCCGGCCGGATGCCGTGGCCGTAAAGCGAGCGGCTGTAGAGCAGGATGCCGTTTTCCCAGTCCTGTCGCGTGTCCATCCAGATCCTGGGCTTCGCCGTCGTGCCGGAGGTTTGCCAATACTTGAGATGCTGGCCCGGCGGGCTGGTCGGCGCTGTGCCGAAGGGGGGACGGGCCGCCTGGTCTCTTTCAAAATCATATTTCGTCACGATGGGGAATTTGGCCAGGTCTTTGATGCTCTTCACGTCCGACGGCTTGACCTTCTTGCT
This sequence comes from Binatia bacterium, assembly GCA_041490745.1. Lineage (GTDB taxonomy): Bacteria > Desulfobacterota > Binatia > UBA9968 > UBA9968 > JAJPJQ01. The sequence goes on from JBGPTS010000178.1 coordinate 3,927, forward strand.
GTCCCACAGCTCGCGATAGAACTGCGACCGCTCGTAAGTGAAAGACAGGAGGAACTTGAGCCGGTGGAGCTGGATCTCCTTCAATCGTTCGAGGGAAACCCCCTCTACTCCGCACCAGAATTTATCGGAGAAAGGCCGCGAGCGGTCCCCTTCCTCTGAAATTTCCGGCCCCACGCGCTCGCCCACCGCTCCATCGGTCCAGAGATATTTGACTTGCGCGCTCATTTGCACCTCCTATTATTTGTCGTTCTTCACGCTTCCATGTGGCTCACCGCAGAGGCGCAGAGGGCGCGTCCTTCGACGAAGCTCAGGATGCGCGGCTATGAAGAATTCCGCTTGTGGTGAGGTTCTCGAACCATGCCTCTGTGGTGAAAACTCCTTCACCGGAAACCTTGAAGAGCCTTATTTATAGACCCTCACTTCCACGCAATGGTCCAAAGCCGTGGAGATTTTGTCGATGCGCTCCATCTCGGTGGGCAACAGAGCGTTGAAGTTGACGCCCTTTCCGCGAGCGATCGGCATCCCCGGCGCCCAATGGCCGAAGTGGCCGCCGATGCCGACAACCTGGGGATGGATGCATTGAGTGACTTTCGCTTTGGCCCGCACTTTGGCCACCGGCGATTCGAGCCAGACCTCGTCGCCATCCGAGATCCCTCTGGCTTTGGCGACATCGGTATGAACGAGCACGCCGTAGGCGCCGGTATTCTCGCAGAGCTCGTCGATCCACGGGTTGTCGTTGCCGTAGCTGCCGTACACATAGGGAAACTTGAAGTGCACGGCGATCAGATCGAAGCCGTCGCGCTTCACCGCGTCGTAGGCCGGGCAGGGCAGCCACTCGGGCAGCGGCACGTAGTCGGAAAAATCCCACTCGAGCCCCATCCCCTCGGTGACCTCTTTTAATTCTTCTCCGCGCTGGAGAAAGTGCTCCAGGTAAATCGGCAATCGCGCGTCGATGAACGGACCGATGTAGGCTTCATCGACGTCTCGCGGGATGCGCACGAGCCCGTTTTCGCGGAACCACTCAAGCCCGCGCTCCTCGCCGAACCAGCAGCGCGCCATCCGGTCGATTACCTCGGTCACGGAATAGCGTTTCCCGGCCTCCAACGCGTAAGGCTCCTTCATGCGAAAGGCGTGATTGAGCAGCCGGTAGAAGTCGTCGAGGATGCCGAGCCGGGCGGCGATTTCCATGATGACTTCCTGCGGATAACGGATCCCCTCCGGCGGCTCGACGGCCGGCTGGCGTATCTGCCAGAACCAGTCGTCTTTGCCGCAGTGCGGCATGAGCAGTCCGGTGCCGGAGACGAAGTCGTAGCGCTCGAGATAGCTCGGGAAGGGAAGCACGATGTCGTCGAACAGGTTGGTCTCGTTGATTTCTATGGCGAAGCCGAAGATGAACGGGATCGTCTGGTAGAAGCGCTCCACCATCTTGACGTCGCCGAAGGAGCCGATCAGAGAATTGGTCGGGGCGTGGAGCATCACCTCGATGCGATAATCAAGGCCCCAGCGCGCCGGATCTTCGGAGGTGATGGGGAGCAGCGTGTGGAAGTGCGGCGCGAGCGGGAACAGCTCCGCCAGGTCCATGCGAATCGGTTTGGTCGGCGTGCGGCCCGGAAAGGCTTTCGGATGCGGCAGCGGCAGAATGTGGCCGCCGTCCTCGAGCATGCCGTCCGTGCCGCCGTCGGGCCACCAGCGAAACGGCCGCTTGCCCGCGGCCGCCGTGCTGAGAATTCCGCCCGGCACGTTGACCGCTCCGGTCACGATGTTGATGAGTTTAAGCGCCCACGATTGATGAAACCCGTGCTTGTGCCCCTGCGGTCCTTTTGCCCAATCAACGCACGCCGGGCGGTAAGGAAGCTCCACGCCGTCGATCATCATGGTCGCGCCGATGGAAACCGCCTCGCCGAACTCGCGCGCGATACGCCTGAGCGTCTTCGCCGGGACATCGGTGATCTCCTCGACCTTCTCAGGAGAATAACGGCTCACGTGCTCGCGCAAAAGTTCGAAGGAGGGACGGGCCTTGAGCCCTTCGAAATCGTAGCTGCCGGTGATCGCGGGCTCTTTGACTTGGGGATCGTCGAAGATTTTTGCGCTGCGGTCGGCGGCGTCGTAAATCAGCGGCTTGCCGGAGCCCGGGTCGCGGACATAGCGCCCCTCGGGACCGACGAGGTATGCGGCGTTGGTCCGGTGCTGTAAAAACTTTTTGTCGTAGATCTCCGCTTCGTTCACGAGCACGTGAAGCATGCCCAGAGCAAAAGCGGAATCCGTTCCGGGACGGATAGGAACCCACTCGTCGGCCTTGCTCGCGGCAAAGCCGCCTACCGGATCTACCACAACGAGCTTCATCCCAGCCGCGCGCGCGTCGGCCATGTCGCGCAGGATGTGGTTGAACGAGCCGCGCGCGGCGATGGCGAACTGCGTGCCGACCAGGACGAGATACTTGCAGTAATGAAGGTCCGGCTGCTGGTGAAAACCGCCGCCGGAGAAAAATTCCACCGGGTGGATCACCTTGCCGCAGGTCGCCGAGGCGTTGCCCATGAGATGCGGCGTGCCGAAGGCGCTGCCCAGGGCAAGCAGCCAGTAGAAATTGTCGCCGATCACCTCCCAGGCCTGGACGTAGAGTTTCTTGGGATCTTCCCGGATCGCGCCGAGCCGCTCGGTGATGGTCGACAGCGCCTCCTCCCAGGAGATTTCCTGCCACTTGGGATCTTCGTGGAGCCCTCGCTTCGGGTTGGTCCGCTTGAGCGGAGTCTTGAGGCGGTGGGGATTGTAAATGTTCATGAGGCCCGCCTTGCCCTTGGCGCACATGTTGCCGCGGTTCTGCGGGTGGTTGGGATCGCCCTCGATGGCGGTCACGACGCCGTCTTCGACGCGGACGCGCAGGCCGCATCCCACGTAACACATGCCGCAGGCGGTCAGGACCCAGTCGGATTCCATGGCTAACCTCCCTCGAACATCGGCAGCATGACGATCTCGATTTCGCTTTCTTCCAGCCTCGTCCCCAATCCGCCGGCCTCTTTGATGTTCTTACCGTTGACGAACACCACGACGTAGTGCTGGAGCGCGCCCGCCTTGCTGAAGACGCGCGAGACGAACGGCTCGCCGTAACTCCGACAGAGCGAGGCAAAGAGATCGCCGACCGTGCTGCCCTGAGGCAGCGTCATCGTCTCGTCATGCTTGCCGATCACCGACCTTAAATCGCCCATGAATTTTACCCGCACCGCGACGGTCGATGTCTCTCCGGCCATCATTTTCACGCCAGCGGAAACGCCACGTAGACCCCGGCTTTGAGAATGCAGTAGCGAAACAGCAAACCGCCGATCAAAATCGATGCCCCCGCCGCGATCGCCGCCGACGGTTCGACCTGGCTCACCACAGGAGGAAGCCAGGCAATGATCGACAACGGGAGAAGCATTCCGACCAGGATGACGCCGAGCTTGAAGGTCCAGCCCAAAGCGCCCTGGTTGAGACGGCGCACCGATTCTCTCCCCGCCACCGCCGAGCGGCTGAG
>JBGPTS010000179.1:0-7356 GCA_041490745.1 Binatia bacterium
CCGTGGACCAGATTGGCCACGCCCGGCGGGACGCCGGCTTCTTCGAGGGCCTGGAATAATTTGACCGCGCTCAGCGGAGTATCTTCCGCGGGTTTGAGCACGACCGTGTTGCCGCAGAGCAATGCCGGAAAAAGTTTCCAGGTCGGAATGGCGAGGGGAAAATTCCACGGCGTGATCAGCCCGCAGACGCCCACCGGAGCGCGGATCGACATGGCGAATTTATTCGGCAGCTCCGCCGGCGTGGTCTCGCCGAAGAGCCTTCTGCCTTCGCCGCCGACGTAATATGCCATGTCGATGCCTTCCTGAACGTCGCCGCGCGTTTCTTTGAGAATTTTTCCCATCTCGCGCGTCATCGCGCGCGCGATTGCCTCCTTCTGCCGGCGCAAGATCTCGCCGACGCGGAAAAGTATCTCGCCGCGCTTGGGCGCGGGCACGAGCCGCCACGCCGGCAAAGCCTTGGCGGCGGCGAGGACCGCCGCGTCGATATCCTCCGGAGCGGAGTCCGGGAAGAGTCCGATGAGATCGCGCCGGTCGGCCGGATTGCGATTTTCAAAAGTCCCGCCGGACTTCGCCTGAGCCCACTTGCCGCCGACGTAATTCCGATAGTTTTCACTCATGAACTTAACGCCTTCGTCGCTTGCAATCGCGGCTTGCATTTTAGTAAGCTGGCTCCGCAAAGACAACCCTATCGCGTCATAACTCCGGCCGGCTTGAGGGTTCACAGCCCGCCGGAAATTTATGGAACTGGCAAGCGACGCCATAAAGACGCGCCGCTCCTCCAGGGTCGCCCCCGGGAGAAGCCGGCGCGCCGCGCCTTTTTCCGCCGCCGGAGCGTCCGCCTCGATTCACTCCCTGACGGCAATTTTTTTGCCTCCGGAATTTCACGGCTTCGACGGAGCGCCATGAATCTAAAAGAAATCTGCCTCGCGCTCAGCCGGGAAATTCAAAAGCTCGTGCCTTACGATCGCGCGGCGATCAATCTGCCCGAGGGCGAGAACTTCATCAACGTTTACGCCGAAGAATCGCGCTTGCGCGCCCCGGCGATTCCCGCCGGCGTCTCGGTCGGAGAAGGAACCGCCACCGGATGGGTGCTCAAGCACAATGAACCGCTCATCTGCGGCGACGTTGCGGGCGACGACCGTTTTCCGCTGACGCGTCAGAGATACCTCGCGGTCGGCATCCGCTCCTACGTGATGCTCCCGCTCGTGGCCGAAGGCAACGTGCTGGGAGTTTTAAGTCTCGGCAGCTTGACCGTGGATCGCTTCGGCAAGAAAGAAATCGAGATCCTCTCGCCCATAGCCGAGATTCTTTCGCTCGCGGTCGAAACCTCCCGCCTCTACGAGGAGTCGCAGAGACGAGAGGAAATGCAGAAGCTCTTGAAAGAGATCGGCCAGGACATCGCGCTATTAGATATCGACACCTTGCTCCAGAAACTCACCGGCAAGGTATGCGACGTCTTACGGGTCGATGTCTCCGACGTGCGGCTCATGGAGCGAGGCGCTTGGCGACATTTGGGCGCTTCCGGCATGGAACCGAGCCGTCTCCGCGCCTCCGTCACGGGATCGGGACTCAGGCGGTCGAGGACCATCATCGAGAGCGGCAAGCCAATGGTTGTCGAAGACATGAGTCTCGAGGCGCCGGCGCGGCGGGGCCACCGCTCGGCCGTCCTCGGCTTCCGGGGATTCGCGGGGATTCCGTTGTTCTCGCGTGGCGGAGAAGCCATCGGCGTGCTGAGGATTTTGAGTTATCAACCCCGGAAGTTTACCGAAGACGAAGTCGATCTCCTGCAGCAATTGGCCAACGGCGCCGCGATCGCCATCGAAAACGCGAATCTACTCGAAGAAACGCGGCAGAAGTCGCTGCACCTCGAAGCTCTCATCAAGGTCAATCGCGATGTCGCTTCGTTGCTCAACCGGGACGTGCTGCTGCCGCGCATCGCCAATGAGGCGATAAAGTTTCTCAATGTGGACGGCGCGAGCTTTCGCCTGGTCGAAGGAGGACAGCTTCTGCGCGCGGGTTACGCCGGAGAAGAAGATTTGTCGGCGCTCAATCCGGCGATGCCTTTGGGCGCGAGCATAACGGGCAAGATCGTGGCCGAGAACCGCGTGATCGCGATCCGTAACGTGCTCGAAGATACGACGATCATCGACGAGCATCGCAGAATCTTAAGTCAGGCTGGATATCGCTCGTTTCTCGGAGTTCCGTTGCGCGTGGGACAGAGCGTGATCGGCACCATCAATCTTTATTCCAAGCAGGAGAGGGAGTTCCGCCCGGAGGAGATCCATCTGATTACCGCCTTTGCCGACCAGGCGGCGATCGCCTTCCAGAACGCCAAGCTGTTCGAGGAGGTGCAAAAACAATCCGCCGAGTTGGGGGACGCGTTCAGAACGAAAACCGATTTTCTCAACACCATGGCCCATGAGCTGAGAACTCCCCTCAATGTGGTGATCGGCACGCAGCAGCTCCTGCTCGACGGTTCTTACGGAGGTCTCACGGGCGAGCAATGTAGAGCGCTGGAGCGCATCGGCCGCTACGCTGAAGACCTGCTCAACGTAATCAACGAAATCCTCGACCTGGTGCGCTTGGACGCCAGAAAAGTCCCGGTACGGAACATGGAATTTTCCGTGCGCGAAATCACGGACGACCTCAAGGTCGCCTTCGCGCCGCTGGCGGGGGCCAAAGGGCTCGACCTCGGCTTCGATATCGGAGCCGGCATCCCGCGCTTGAAAAGCGACCGCTTGAAGATCAGGGATATTCTGCAAAACCTGCTCGCCAACGCCGTCAAATATACCGACTCCGGCAAAGTCGCTCTCAAGATCGCGTTGGAGAATCCGCGCGCCGAAGTTCAGGACCGGCGAATCTCGTGGTCCGTCAGCGACACCGGAATCGGCATCCGGGAAGCCGACCTGCCGCATCTGTTTGAGCCGTTTTATATGGCCGACGGACCCGACCGAAAAAAATATCCGGGTACCGGCCTGGGACTCAGCATCGTCAAGCGCCTCGTCGAGCTGCTCGGCGGCCGTATCCGCGTCGAGAGCGAATTCGGAAAAGGCACGACGGTCACGGTGTCCATTCCTCCGGTCCACGCCGGCGCGGACTAGAGCCGGAGCCTCGCGGGCCGCACGCGTCGTTATCTGATCGACCCTATCGCCCCAATACTGCATTTCACTAGCCGATTCCCGCATTCTCTTTTTCGCTTGACCTGCCCGCGCTTTTGCAATAAGAGACGCATCCATAGCTAGTTTCAGGAGGTATCGATGAAATTTTTCGCCGGGCGCGGCGCAAGGTCGAAGAGCCTGGTTTTTCTATCGGCTGCTCTCCTGGTCGCCGCGGCCGCGTTTCCTGCGGGGACGGATTTCCTGCCGTTAGGCTGAAGAGGAATTCGGCGATAGAGGAGTACCTCATGCTCGACATAGCCAATGCGTTTGTCTCGGGTCTCACTCAGCTTTTTACCGGGACGACGTTTCTTCTGATGCTCATCGGTATCGCCGTCGGGTTCGTCGTCGGCATCCTGCCGGGCTTGGGCGGGCCGACAACGCTGGCGCTGATGCTCCCCTTCATATTCAAGATGAATGCCGTCCAGGCGTTTGCCTTCCTCCTGGGGATGGCTGCTGTGACCAACACAACCGGAGATATCACCTCCATCCTTTTCGGCGTCCCCGGCGAGCCGACCACCGCGGCGACGATCGTTGACGGCCACCCGATGGCGAAAAAAGGGGAAGCCGGTCGGGCGCTGGGCGCCGCCTTGATGAGTTCCTTGATCGGTGCCGTCTTTGGCGCGTTAGCGCTGGCTCTCGCGGTGCCGATTGTGCGGCCGCTGGTTCTGACTTTCGGCTCGCCGGAATTTTTCATGCTCGCGCTGCTCGGCGTCGTTTTCGTCGCATCTCTCAGCGGCGATAACCTGCTCAAGGGGTTGATCGCGGGCGGCCTTGGATACCTCCTGGCCACGATCGGAATGGATCCGATCTCCGGCATCCAACGCTATACTTTCGGCAAGCTCTTTCTCTGGGACGGGATAGGTTTGGTGCCTGTGACCATCGGACTTTTTGCCATTCCTGAAATCATCGACCTCTCGATTCAGGGGACGAGCATTTCCAAGCAGAACATCGGCAAATTAGGCGGCGTCATGGAGGGAGTTAAGGATACGTTCCGCCACTTCTGGATGGTCATCCGGTGCAGCGCGCTTGGGACTTACATCGGTCTCATTCCGGGGATGGGCGGCGCGGTGAGCCAGTGGATCGCCTATGCCCACGCCGTGCAAAGCTCTCCGAACAAGGAGCGCTTCGGCAAGGGCGCGGTGGAAGGAGTCTTGGGACCGGGAGCGGCCAATAACTCTACCCTAGGAGGCGCGCTGATTCCCACCGTGGCTTTCGGCGTGCCCGGCAGCGTCAGCACGGCGATCCTGCTCGGCGCCTTCATCATCCAAGGGATCGTCCCTGGGCCGGACATGCTGATTCCAGAGCCTAGAGGCCACCTGTCGCTCACATTTTCTCTGGTCTGGATCAATATCGTTTCCAATGTGATCACCGTGGGAATCTGTTTTCTCTTTCTGAACCAGCTCGCGAAAATCACCAATATCAGAGCGAACCTCCTGATGCCCTTCATCCTGCTGTTGGTTTATCTCGGGACCTTTGCCGAAAAGAACGCTTTCGAGGATCTCGGCGTCTTCCTGATCTTCGGCGCTCTCGGCTGGATCATGGTGAAGCTCGACTGGCAGCGGCCTCCTCTCATCCTCGGTCTTGTCCTCGGACCGGTCATGGAGAACAGACTTTTTCTGTCGACGGACAATTACGGGATTCATTGGCTCTGGCGGCCCGGCGTTTTGATTTTCTTCGCGATTACTCTGACGGGACTCTTTTATCCCATGCTCAAGAAGAACCGGGAGAAAAAAAGCGAGGTCGAATCCCGACCCGAGACTTCCGGTCCGGCGGCTCAAGAGCAAGCGCAGGGCCGGTCGATGCCGGCGGTTTTTTTCAGTCTTGGTCTCGTGGTGATACTCGCCTTGGCCCTGTGGCAGAGCCTGGACTTCGGCTACCGCGCCGGGCTTTTTCCCTGGGCGATCGGATTTCCGGTTCTGGCTCTCGCCATCGTTCAACTAGGCATGGACTTGACCGGTAAAACCCGTTTCAGCGGCTTTGGCGCGGCGGACATCGACGTCGATCTACCCGCGGAAGTTGTGCGCCGCCGAACCGTGAGTATCATTGCCTGGATTTTCGGTTTTTACTTGGCGATATGGCTGCTCGGATTTTCTCTGGCGGTTCCGCTGACCATGCTGCTCTTCCTCAAAGTTGAAGGTCGGGAAAAATGGCCCCTTACGATCATCCTGACATTGGTCGCCTGGGGTTTTTTCTACGGCGTGTTCGAGTACGGTCTCAGCGTCCCGTTTCCCGATCCCGTCATCCGAATTCCATTTCTGAACTGAGCCGGGAGATTTGGAGTGTTGGAGTGTTGGAAATATCGTTTCTCCGTTATCCGTTACTCCGTGACTCCATCACTTCAATTTTTGCAGCCCTCTCCACACCCGCTCCGGCGTGAGCGGCAGATCGTAGAATCTCACGCCGACGGCGTTGTAAACCGCGTTGCCGATCGCCGAGGCGACGGGGAGTAATCCCCCTTCTCCCATGCCTTTCGACCCGAAGGGGCCGGGGCCGTTTTCGTTTTCCAGGAGAATGGTTTGAAATTTTCCCGGCATATCGAGGAAATTCGGCACGCGGTAATCGATGAGGTTCGGATTCAGGAGCTGGCCGTCTTTATAAATCATTTCCTCGCTGAGTGTGTGGCCGACGGCGAACATGACCGCGCCCTCGTCCTGGCCTTCGCACTGCACCGGGTGGATCGCCCGCCCGACATCGGCGACGGAAACGTATTTTAATAATTTTATTTTCCCGGTGTCGCGATCGACGGCGACCTCCGCCCCGCCCCAGCCGATTTCCCAGAACGTGGTCGGCGAGCCGAGCGCCGCCTTGTCGCTCTTCACGTCCTGATACGATCCTTTGCCGATAATCTCGCCGGCGTTGGCGCCGAAAGTTTTGGCAATGACGGCGCTGTAAGAAATCTTTTTCCCCTTGCGGCTGTGAACGTAGCCGCCCTTCACAAATAGATTCGCCGGCTTCTCCTTCAAAGCCTTCGCTCCGGACTGAATTAACTGGCGCTTCAAGTCTTGGGCCGCGCGCTCGACCGAGAGACCCATGACGACCATCGAGCTACTGGCGTTGGTCCCAGGATCGTACGGCGTCGTGTCGGTGTCGAGCTGGGCCACGACGACGCTGTCGAGCGGCAACGCGAGCACTTCCGCCGCCACCTGGCTCAACGCCGTCCGCGCCCCCTGCCCGAGCTCCACCGTGCCGGTCAAGAGAACGACGCTGCCGTCGGAGATCATTTTCGCCGCTGCGGCGGAAAATTTATAAGTTCCACCGCCGTCCTTCATGCAGCAGCTGAGCCCTTTGCCGGTATTGCCGCCGGCGCTTTTTTTCTTCCAGCCGATCGCGCGCGCCGCGCGCAAAAGCCCGTCCTTGAGATCGCAATCGACCGGCGTGTCGCCGAGCGTGTAGAGCTCGCCTTTGTTGAGCAAATTTTTCAGGCGAAAGTCGAGCGCGTCGACGCCGAGCTTTTCGGCGATGATGTCCATCTGCGATTCATAGGCCCAAGTGACTTGCAGCGTGCCGAAGCCGCGGAACGCGCCGGCCGGCGCCGTGTTGGTGTAAACCGTGTAGGCGTCGGATTTCACGTGCGGGATGCGGTACGGCCCGAACGCGCGGTAGCCGGCCTTTTGCGTCACGCGAGGTCCGGCGTCGGCGTAGGCGCCGGTGTCCATGTAAATCTCGCATTCGCGAGCCAGCAGGCGGCCGTCGCGGCTGACGCCGGTCTTGATACGGAAGCGCGCCGGATGGCGCGTAACCGTCTTGAAGCACTCCTCGATCGAGAGAACGATTTTGACCGGGCGGCGCGACTTCCAGGAGAGCGCCGCGGCCAGCGGCTCGGTCTTGACCGAGAGTTTTCCGCCGTAGCCGCCGCCGACGTAAGGCACGATGACACGCACGCGGGCGAGCGGCACGCGGAAAATCTCGGCGATGTGCTCGCGCAGCGTGAACGGGTCCTGGCTCCCGGCCCAGAGCGTGATCCGGTCGCTCTCGACGTGCGCGATCGTCGCCTGCGGCTCCATGGAAAAATGCTGCACGCGCGGAAAAGTAAAAGTGTCCTCGAAGACGTAGGCGGACTTTTTGAATCCCTCGGCCACGTCGCCGCGGGCGTAGCTGAACTGATAGCAAACGTTCGTGCCTTTGAATTTTTCCGGCGTTTGATAATGATGCCCGTGCAGCTCGCCGCCCTCGGCGGCGCTCTCGTGAACGACGGGCG
>JBGPTS010000180.1:0-7346 GCA_041490745.1 Binatia bacterium
CGTGGTCAGCAGCGCGAGGATGGAAATAGGGTGTAAAGCCGGGAGAAACTTTCTTTCGAACCATTCCAACCCCTGCGCGCGCACGAGCCACGCCCGCGTCAAACTACCGGCCGCCAACGGAATCACGATGAACAGAATCACCGCGTACAGCAGCACGCTGAACGGGACCGTCAATGCGGAGACGCCGCTCACAAGGAGCGTGACAATCGGCGCGAACGCGACCAACATGATGAGGTCGTTTACGGACACCTGAACCAGGGTGTAGGCCGGGTCGCCGTCGGTCAGGTAACTCCACACGAAAACCATTGCGGTGCAAGGCGCCGCAGCCAGGATAATGACCCCGGCAGTATACTGGTCCGCTAACGGCGCCCCGATAAACGGCAGAAACAGGTGCTTGAAGAAGAGCCAACCTAGTAACGCCATGCTGAACGGTTTGACCAGCCAGTTGACGAAGAGCGTGATGAGCAAGCCTTTGGGACGCTTGCCCACTCCCAGCACAGAGGCAAAGTCCACCTTCAGCATCATCGGATAAATCATCAGCCATATCAGCGCGGCTATCGGAACGTTGATGTGGCTTCCGGCGCCGAACTCCATTTCGCGTAGAGCGGAGACAACTCCGGGCAACGCTTTGCCCAGCAGCACGCCCAGACCCATACATAGAACGACCCACGCAGTCAGGTATCGCTCAAACGGGTTCAGACGTTTCGGTTTCACTAGGCCTGTCGCTGTCAAAGTCATTGCCTTATTCCCCGATTACCTTCACGATCACCCGCTTGCGCCGCTGGCCGTCGAACTCGCCATAGTAGAGCTGCTGCCACGGACCGAGATCGAGCTTCCCCTGTGTGATCGGCAAAATCACCTGGTGGCCGATGAGAAGATTTTTAAGATGGGCGTCGCCGTTTGTCTCCCCGGTCCGGTGATGGCGATAGTCCACGCCTTCGGGCGCGAGGCGGTTGAGCCACTCCTCAATGTCGCCGATAAGACCGTCCTCGGCGTCGTTGATGTAAACTCCGGCGGTGATGTGCATTGCGGAGACGAGCATCATCCCTTCCTTGACGCCGCTCTTCTCCAGGATACCTTCCGCCTTGGAGGTGATGTTGAGAAACTCGCGGTGCTTTTTGGTCTGGAATGAAAGATACTCGGTATAGGACTTCATCGCGCTCATTCGGCGCTGAAGGAATAGTGCCGAACCGTGCCGTCGCGGTTGAAGATGACGACCAGCCGCTTCTCATCCTGGCGGCCGAAGGGAGTGCGGACGTAGTAAAAGTAGATCCAGGTCTCATAGCCGGTGTCGGTGCCGCGATCGAACGGCTCGCCGAAGTACGCATAGACGTCATCCTTCGTCGTGACGCTCGCCTGAAGTTTTTCCATGGGGAAAGTGGGAAAGTCCCTGCCGGTCGTGGCGCATCCGGCGAGAAGAAGAACGAAAAATATAAAACCCAGACGCCCGCGCATAGCTGCCTCCCCTAAATTTCTCTCCGGCCCTCGAACGCCTTGCCGAGGGTCACCGCGTCCGTATACTCCAGATCGCCCCCCATCGGCAAGCCGCGCGCGATCCGCGTCACTTTAATTCCCAGCGGCTTGAGCGTCTTTGAGAGGTAGAGCGCGGTCGCTTCGCCTTCGACCGTCGGATTGGTCGCGACGATCACTTCGGCGGTGCCGGCACCGAGGCGCTCCAGCAGCTCTTTGATTTTCAACGCATCCGGGCCGACGCCGTCGAGCGGCGAGATCGTGCCGTGGAGCACGTGGTAGAGACCTTTATATTCCTGCGACTTTTCCACCGCCATCATGTCCGCCGGCTCCTCCACGACGCAGATTTTTTCGCGCTCGCGCCGGGGATCCCGGCAGACGCCGCATTGAGCTTCGTCGCCGGGGCTCAGATCGACCTCGCAGAGGCCGAAGCAGATGCGGCAGATGCCGAGCTCGCGCTTGAGCCGCGCGATGCTCTCCGCCAGATCCTGAATGTCTTCCGCCTTTCCCTTCAGCAGGTGAAAAGCCAGCCGCGCGGCGGTCTTCTCGCCGATGCCGGGGAGCTTGGAGAGTTCCTTGATCAGACGCGCCAGCGGCGCGGGATAGTTCGCCATGATTAAATCCGTTCCAAGTTTAAAGTTCCGAGTTCAAAGTTGAACTTTGAAAGTTGAACCTTGAACATTGAAGCTTGAACATTGAACATTGAACCTCAAGGCGTGAGCCCCGGTATCTTCATGCCGCCGGTGATCTTGCTCATCTCTTCCGCCGCCATCTCGCGCGCGAGCCGCAGGCCCTCATTGACCGCGGCGAGGACCAGGTCTTCCAACATCTCTCTCTCTTCCGGATTGACCACCGCCGGGTCGATCTTGATCGACGCCAGGCCGAGCTGGCCGTTGACGGTGACGCGCACCATGCCGCCGCCGGAGGACGCTTCGACGGTCCTGCGCGCAAGCTCTTCCTGCACCCGCGCGAGCTTCGACTGCATCTCCTGCGCCTGCTTGAACAGATTGCCCATGCCGCCGAACCCCTTGGCCATAGCGTTTCCTTTCGCGGTCTAATCCGCTCTTTTGACCTGCTTGACCGAGCCGGGAAATATCCGCACGGCTTCTTGAACGAACCGGTCTCCGCCGCCGGCGCCCCGCGTCGGCGCGGGATCCAAGCCGGAGGCTTCGGCCGGTGATTTTTTTTCCTGAACTTGCGCGATCGACAGGGAGATTTCCTGAGAAAAAAATCGGCGCGCAAAATCCTTCACCATCGCGAGATGCTCCGGGTCCTGAAGATAATTCAGGTGGAGGCGCTCTTCGACCCCGATCGTGAGCGGCCCCGGCGGCAGCGCCAGCGGCCGGGCGTGCTCCAGATGAACCGCGAGAAATTTTTTCTCCAGCGTTACGAAGGCGACGAATTTTTTCCACACGTCATCGACGGCGCCCCCTGGCGCAACTGCGCCGCCGGCAGACGCCGCGGCTTCCGTCACGGCGGGGGTTTTCGCCGCCGGCTCGCCCGCCGCGCGCTCAGGCGCTTTCGCGATCGCCGGCTTGAATTCGGTTTGGACCGGCCGCGGCGCCGCCCCGCCCGATAGTTTTCTTTCGAGCAGCTCGAGCCGTTCCACCAGTTGATCGACGGGAAATGTTCCCGGCATCGCCGCCAGCCGGACGAGAGCCGCCTCCAGCGCAAAACGCGGATACGCCGAGCGCGCCACCTCTTCGTCGCCGTCTGCCATGAACTTGAAATCATCGAGCAAGATATCCGCGGAGAGATCCGCCGTCTGACGGCCGAGCTCTTCGATTTCTTGATCGGGGAGATCGAGCAGTTGATGCATCGCCGGCGCCGCCTCGCGCGATCCGGCTTTGTCGCTCGCGTCTTTCGTCAGCCGCGCCACCAGCAGATTGCGAAAGTGCTCGACCAGCTCGCGCGACAGCCGCGTCACGTCTTTGCCCTGATCGACGACGCGCGCGACGATCTCGACTGCGCTCTTCGCATCGTGCTCGATCACCGCGCGCGACAGATCGTAGAGCACGCGGCGCTCGGTCAAGCCCAGAATATTTTCCAACAGCCGCTCGTCGATCTCCGTCGCCCCCGCGCCCGGCGCCGCGTAGGAAAGAACTTGCTCCAGCAGCGACTGCGCGTCGCGCATGCTGCCCTCCGCCTCGCGCGCGAGCAGCAAGAGCGCGCCGTCGGTAATGCGCAGCGATTCCTTCCCGGCGATTTCTTTCAGGCGCTGGACCGCCTCACGCGTCGAGATGCGGCGAAAATCGAAGCGCTGGCAGCGCGAGAGAATCGTCTCCGGCAGGCGATGCGGCTCGGTCGTGGCGAGAATGAACTTGACGAACTCCGGCGGCTCTTCGAGCGTTTTCAAAAGCGCGTTGAAGGCGTCCTTGGTGACCTGATGCACCTCATCGATGATGTAGATTTTAAACCGGCTCTTGGCGGGCAAATACCTGACGTTCTCGATGATCTGCCGGACCTCGTCGATGCCCCGATTGGACGCGCCGTCGATCTCATAGACGTCGATCGAGTTGCCCTGCTTGATCTCGGCGCAATTGGTGCACTCACCGCAAGGGTCCGCGGTCGGCCCCTTCTCGCAGTTGAGCGCCTTGGCGAGCACGCGCGCAGCCGTCGTCTTGCCGACGCCGCGCACGCCGGTGAAAAGATACGCGTGCGCGATTCTTCCCGCGGCGATGGCGTTGCGCAAGACCTGCGTGACGTGGCCCTGGCCGACGATGTCGTCGAAGCGCTGCGGCCGCCACTTCCGGGCGAGAACTAAGTAAGCCATAAGCCGTGATCGTGCTCGTTACCCGTGCTCGTTTCGATCACGAACCACGAGCACGAGCCACGAATTGAGGATGTCCATTGCTGACAGCCAGGCGCCCCTGTGGCACAGGGGAAATCCGCTACCGCTGCTTCCTTCCGGACCTGACGGAGTTTACGGGACCGCCTTGCACAGGACCCGACTGCCAGCAATCGACATCCGGTAAATTGCTTTAATCAGCGAGAACGTTACCAGAAGAACACTACGACGATCGGGCGGAAGAATCAAGATTTTGTTTGACGGATTTGCGCCTTTACGTTCGCAATTATCTTTTGACTAAATCGCGCGCGATCTGGTACGGTGGCCATGCACGCTCGCTACTGTTTCAAACGCAGACGATTGCTCCACGCACTCAAACAACGAGGGAAAATGGCGACCAAGAACCGGCGGCGCCCCGCCATCAAGCATATTTTGTTTGGCAAACCCAAGGATCCGTTGGACCCGAAGGTCTTTCACCAGGTTTCGCTGATCGCTTTTCTCGCCTGGGTCGGCTTGGGCGCCGACGGCTTGAGTTCTTCCGCGTACGGTCCGGAAGAGGCCTATCTCGCCTTGGGGCAGCATTTTTTTCTCGCCCTGCCTCTGGCGCTTCTCATGGCGGTAACCGTCTTCGTCATATCGGCAAGCTACAGCCACATCATCGAGCTGTTCCCCACCGGAGGCGGCGGTTATCTCGTCGCGACCAAACTACTGGGGCCCAAGATCGGGCTCACATCCGGCTCTGCGCTGATCGTGGACTACATGCTGACGATCACCATTTCCGTAGCCAGCGCGGGCGATCAGATTTTCAGTTTTCTGCCGATCTCGATGCATGGGATCAAGCTCGCGGTCGAATTTGCCCTGATTTTTTTTCTGATCTACCTCAATCTGCGCGGCACAAAGGAATCAGTTCTTTTCTTGCTGCCGATTTTTCTCCTGTTCGTCGTCGCGCACATCTTTGCCATCGGCATCGGGATTCTTCCGAAAGCCGCGGACATTCCGGTGCTCGCCGGTACAACCTACCAGAGGACTGTCGGAGACATTCAGGGCATGGGATTATGGACGACGATTTTTCTCGTGCTCCACGCCTACAGCCTCGGCGGCGGGACCTACACCGGCATCGAGGCCGTGAGCAACGGCCTTCAGGCGCTGCGCGAACCGCGAGTCCAGACCGGAAAAAAGACGATGATATATATGGCGACTTCGCTCGCCTTTACCGCGAGCGGCCTGCTGCTTTGTTATCTATTGAACCAGGTCGCTCATGAGCCGGGAAAAACCTTGAACGCCAGCCTGTTCGCAAACGTCTACGGAAATTTTTTCTCCGCCGACACCGCCTACCTGCTCGTGATCGTGACTCTGATCACCGAGGCCGCCATCCTGCTGGTCGCGGCGCAGACCGGATTCATCGACGGGCCGCGAGTTCTTTCCAACATGGCTATCGACTCTTGGGTTCCCCATCGCTTCTCTCATTTGAGCGACCATTTGGTGACACAATACGGCGTCTGGTTTATGGGCGCCGCTTCCCTGATCTTTCTCCTTTACACCGGCGGTGACGTAAGGCTGCTGGTCGTCATGTACAGCATCAACGTGTTTCTGACCTTCAGCCTGTCTCAGTTGGGCATGTGCCGCCACTGGTGGAACGTAAGAAAAAGCGAGAGACGATGGGTACGCAAGCTATTTATCAACGGTCTTGGTCTGTCGTTCACGGGAATCATTCTCGTAGTCACTGTCATCATCAAGTTCGCCGAGGGCGGCTGGGTTACGCTCCTGGTCACTTCGGGATTTATTTTCCTTTGCTACGTGGTCCGCTCCCATTACGACCGCGTGCGCAGCGCGTTGAAGAGTTTGGATGAAACGCTGATGAATATCCCTTTTCAACCGGATCTGAAGAGCCCGGTGCCGACCAAAGACCCCGGCGCTCCGACTGCGGTCCTGATCGTGCGCGACTTTGACGGCCTTTCCGTTCATGCCCTGCTGAGCATCGCCCGGCTTTTTCCCGCGCACTTCAAGAATGTCGTGTTCGTCTCGGTCGGCCAGATCGACTCCGGCCGGTTCAAGGGGCTGGACGAGATCGAAAACCTGCGCCGCGCCAAAGAAGAAGATCTCAAGAGCTTCGTGGAATTCGCCAACTGTCTCGGCTGGTACGCGGAATATCGCTACTCCCTCGGCACCGATCTCATCGACGAGCTGGAGAAGCTCTGCAAGTCGGTCGCCAAGGATTTTAACAAGTCGGTCTTCTTTGCCGGGAAGCTGGTCTTCCAGCAGGAGAACTTTCTGACTCGCCTGCTTCACAACCATACTCCCTTCACCTTGGAGCAACGGCTTCAGTTCGAGGGGCTTGAGATCATGATTCTTCCCATCCGAGTTTTTACCTCGGAGCAACCGGCAGCGGCGAATTGATCCGCCGTTTCCGTTCGCCGCGCTCGATCTTCCTTTCTCTTTAACATTTTTTTAACGCTTCCCGGCCGAGTTTTAATTACGTGAATGGGCCGCGATCTGCTAGGGTGAAGCGAATTTAACTTCACCGCAAAGCCGTTCCCGTTCGCGCCGAACGCAGCTTCCGCGACCACATGAGAGCAACGAACCGAGCCAACCACGCGCTCAAAAAGATCGTGTTCGGAAAGCCTAAGGATCCGCTGGATCCTCAAGTCTTCCATCGCGTCTCGCTGGCCGCGTTTCTCGCCTGGGTCGGACTCGGATCGGACGGCTTGAGCTCTTCCGCCTATGGCCCGGAGGAAGCGTTCCGCGCTCTCGGCGATAATCACTACCTGGCGGTCGTTCTGGTATTTGCCACCGCTTTTACCATCTTCATCATCGCCTATGCCTATTCGCGCATCATCGAGCACTTCCCGTTCGGCGGCGGCGGTTATATCGTCGCGACCAAGTTGCTCGGCTCCGGCTTCGGCGTCGTCTCCGGCTCGGCGCTGGTCGTCGATTACATTCTCACCATCTCGGTCTCCATCGCCGCTGCGGCCGACGCCATATTCAGCTTCCTTCCACAGGAGTGGCATCTCTGGAAATTGGCCGTCGAATTTATCGCCATCGCCCTGTTCATGATGATGAATCTCCGCGGCGTCAAAGAATCGGTCGC
>JBGPTS010000181.1:0-7301 GCA_041490745.1 Binatia bacterium
AAGACGATCTTACGCACAAAGCGTCGAAGTGCACGATGTGCAGCGACCGCGTGAGCGAAAGCAAACAACCCTTCTGCGTCCAGGCCTGCCCGGTCGAGGCGCTGGACTTCGGCCTGCAGGAAGATATGTCGGCAAAGGCGAAAAAACGCGCGGTCGAAGTGAGCGGCTGCGTTTACGGCGAGAAAGAGGCGGGCGGGACGCAGGTGCTCATGGTTCTCAAAGAAAAAAAAGAAGCCTACGGCCTGCGGCCGGTCGGCCCGGAAAAATATCCCGCGCACAAAATCCCCCTGCCGCTCATGATTAAAGACCTTTTCACCCCGCGCTGCGGCATCCCCGGCAAGCTCCGCGCGTTTTATCTCGCCGTCATTCATCCGAAGCGGCTGATCTATCGCTACTGGCCCTGGCGCGCTTCGTAGGAGATTGGATAACTCCTCATGCTTCGACAGGCTCAGCATGAACGGTGTTTCAAACCGACTTGGACTATTGTTCCGTTCGCCCTGAGCTTGTCGAAGGGCGACCGGACAACTTTTTAGGGAATGTTGCCATGACGAACGCATCAGAGCTATTTCCCTCGCGGCGCTTAACGCGCCTTCCCGGCGGCTACATGGGCCGCATCCTGCGCGTCGATCTCACCACCGGCTCGATGAAGGACGAAAATCTTCCCGAAGAGCCGCTGCTGAGAAAATTGATCGGCGGGCAGGCGCTCGCGACTTATATCTTGCTCAAAGAATTGTCGCGCGACGCCGAGCCGTTCGGCCCGGAAAACAAAGTCGTCATGATGACGGGGCCCATCACCGGAACGGGACTCACGCCCGGCGGCACCAAAGTCACCGCGGTTTATTTGAGCCCGCTCACCGATTATACGCTCGGGCGGGGCGCCGCGAGCGGATTTTGGCCGGTTTATCTAAAGGCCGCGGGTTACGACGGCATCATCATCGAAGGCGTCGCGCCGCGCCCGTGCTACTTATTTATCAACGAAGGCAAGGCCGAGCTCCGCGACGCGAGCCGGGTGTGGGGCAAAGGCACGCGGCAGACGGAAGATCTGCTGCGCGCGGCAGTCGGCATCAAAGACGCCAAAGTGATGTGCATCGGCCCGGCGGGAGAAAATCTCGTCCGCGCGGCGATGCTCGTCAACGACTACAATCACAACGCGGCGCATAGCGGCGGCGCGATCTTCGGCGTGAAAAAATTAAAAGCGATCGTCGTTTACGGCACGGCGCGGCCCCGCCTCCACAACAAAGAGCGCTTGATTGAAGCCGGATTAAGGTGGCGCAAGACGCTCGTCGTGCGGAACGCGGAGGGGAAAAAAGACGCCGGCCACGCGGTGGACCTGCAAGCGCTGCCGAATCTCAACTACCGCAGCTCCCTGATCGAAGACCACGCGCGCGGCTTCGAGCAGGACCGCGTGACGCTGAGACCGTGCTTTCAGTGCCAGCGGCTCTGCCCGTGGGACGTGGAGATCGGCGAAGGACCGAAAAAAGGGGTCGTCGGCCACTACAACGCCGGCAGCGAATGGCTCGACACATTTTTCAATCTCGGCGTCAAGGGCAACGAAGTTCTGTATCTCGCGGAGAAGATCAACGACCTCGGCATCGAGTGCAGCCAGTTCTCCTGCGCGGCGGGAGTGGCTTTTGAAGCGTGGGAAAAAGGTTTGCTCGGTCCGAGCGACACCGACGGTCTCCGTTTCGAGTGGGGCAACGTGGAAACGATCGACCGGCTGTTGGATATGGCGGCGCGGCGCGAAGGCAAATGGGGAAATCTCCTCGCCGAAGGTCCCGTGCAAACGGCCGAGGCGATCGGCGGCGACGCGCCGAAGTGGGTGGTGCATACCAAGCGCGGCACGCCGGCGCTGCACGACTGGCGGCCGCACTTCGGCCAGATGCTGCGCGAGATCGTCGCCTCCGGCGGCATGAAGCCGCAGGGCGGCGGCTCGGTCAAGCCGCCGCCCGATCTCGCCTACCGGGAGAAATGGGGCCCGCTCGACCGCGACGATCCGACCGGCTGGCCGTGGTCGCAAGTAGTGTCGGAGCAGTACCGGCAATTTTGCGGTCTCACCGGCGGCTGCTGGTTCGCGCAGATGCACATGAAGCCCGACGGCCTGAAAAGCATCGCCGACAGTTTGAGCGCGACGACCGGCTGGGATTTCGATCTCGACGAAGCGCTCGCCGCCGGCCACCGCAGCATGATTCTACAAACCGTGTTCGGCACGCAGCGCGGCTGGGTCGCCGATCACGATTGGCAGCAGGTCGGGCCGAGATTTCTGGCGCCGATCCCCGACGGAAAATTCGCAGGCTTCACGGTCGGCAAATGGATGCCCGGCATGGTTTACGAATATTACCGGCTCTCCGGCCGGCACGAAAAAACCGGCCGGCCCTTCATGGACACGCTCGCGCGCTTGGGCTTGGAAGAGTTCAAGGAATGGGCGCAGCTGGACTGACGGCTGGCGCGGAATCATAAAATGGAGCCTCAGGGTGAAGCGAGCCCTCCGGGCGCAAGGCTCCGGGTCGCGGCCGATAGGTTTGTACCATGAGTCGAACTTTTCTTCTCGGACGTTCGCGACCCTCCACCTCGCGCCCTACGGTCTCGCCGGATGAAAGCCGCTGCCCGGTCGGAGAGTCCGCGCGTCCGATACCGACATTCGGATTAACCACAGCCCTATCGCGCGGGCTCGGAGAGCGGGTGGCGGCTTTCATCGTCGCACCCGACTGATTCGGAGGAAACCACTTGACGAACGAGAATGAAGCGAGAGAAACGCTGGCGCGGGTGGGGCGCATTTTTGCGATGCAAGGTTTGCTCGGCCTCTTCGGCCACGTAAGCGTCTATGATCCTAAGACGAAGCGCGTCCTGCTGACGCCGGCGATGGGCTCGGATAAGGCGAACTTTCGCGCCGAGGAGATGGTCGCCGCCGACCTCGACGGCCGGCCGCTCGACGGCGACGGCCGCCCGCCCGTGGAGTGGCCGATTCACACAGCGCTCCACGCCGCGCGCCCGGACGCGCTCGCGGTCGCCCACCTCCACACTCCTTACGCGACGCTCTTCGCCATCGCCAAGCGCGCGTTCCGGCCCGTCACTTTGCAGGGAACGATCTTCAGCGACGGCGTGCCGCTTTACCGCGAGGCGCATCTCGTGACGACGCCCGAACGGGGCAAGCGCCTGGTGAAAGTCATCGGCGACAAACGCGCCGCGCTGTTGCGCGCGCACGGCATCGTCGTCGCGGGAAAGAATCTGCCGGAGGTTCTCTACGCCGCGCTGGTGTTGGAGGACGACGCGAAGAAAAGCATGCAGGCGGCGAGCCTGGGCAAATTGGCTTACATTGACGCTAAGGAGAGCCGCGCCTTCGCCGGAGAAATTGAATTGGAGCGCCGCGCGCAGCGCGCGTGGGATTTTTTTTGCCGCTTGGAATCGCGTTGGGATCGGCAGCCGGGGACGGGAAAGATCGAACTCTTTCCATAAAATGCTTGGATCATCCTTGACGGCGCAAGCCGCCGCCCGCTTCAGCCTGAGGCTGATCAGCCTATGGCTGACTCCGATCCCGCGCAATAGACGGTCGGTTATTCCCCCCGCCGGTTCTCGGATGCGCGGGTTCGTCGACCAGGCGGCGGACTAGCCGGGCCACGCCAAACCCGGAGGAGGACCGAATGCAACGCACGGCGATGCTTTTACTCGCGGGCTTACTCGGCGCGCTCTTCGCTTTCACGCCGGAGCTTGACGCTCAAACGCTCAAAAAAGTCCGCATGGGGAGCTCTTCGACGAACGTCTCTTTCCTGGCGATCTACGCGGCGCAGCACCGGAACTTTTTCCGCGACGAAGGCCTCGATCTGGAAATTATTTTCATGCCGGCGAATCTCGCCAGCACGGCGGTCTTGAACGGCGATCTCGATTACAACGGCGCGGTGACCGGAACGATCGGCGCGGCGGTGCATGGCCAGCCGATGAAGGTGTTGCTCTTTACCGTCTCCAGGCCGTTCTTGTTTCTCGTGAGCAAAAAGGAGATCACCGACCCGAAGCAGCTCAGAGGAAAGAAAATCGCCGGCAGCTCGCCCGGCGGCTCGGCCACTCTGATCGCGGAAAAAGTGCTGCGCCATTTCGGCCTCGAGCCCGGACGTGACGTTTCCGTCCTGCCGATGGGCGGCTCGGCCGCGAGCCGCTTCGCCGTGCTCGAATCCGGAGTCGTGGACGCGTCGTTCTTGTCCGTCCCGGAAAACATCATCGCGATGCAAAAGGGTTACAATGAGCTAGTCTTTGCCGGCGACGTGGTGGAATTTCCCCAGAACGGCTTCGGCACCTCCGAGAAGAAAATTCGCGAAAACCCCGACGACGTTTATCGCATGGTGCGGGCGACGCTGCGCGGATTACAATTCGTGTGGGACAAGGCCAATCAGGAAGCGGTCACGAACATTTTGATGAAGCAGTGGCGCGTGAGCGATCGCAAAATGGCGGGCGAGATGGTGCGGCAGGTGCAGCGCGTTCTGACCAAGGACGCCAACGTGAAGCTCGAATCCGTTCAGGTGCTGGTCGATCTCGCCCGCGAGAGCGCGAAGATTTCCCGCCCCGTGGCCGCGGCCCAGGTGGTGGATTACAGTTTTGTGGATAAAGCCAGAAAGGAATTGGGGCTGGCTAAGTAAGAAGGAGGCCGGCGCGCTGTCGATAACCTGTGGATATGTTGTGGAGACAAACGGGAAACGCTGTGCATTTGGCGAACAGCCGCGCGGCGGATTGGGTTGTCCACAAATCTGTTCACAGGTAGATCAACTATAAGCCGGCGATATTCGGGCCGGAGAATTTCTTGAGCGCGTTGCGCGTGTCGAGAACGAGCGGGCTGTGCGCTGCGATCATCTCGTAATCGAAAGTCGAGTGATCGGTCAACAGCACGACGCAGTCCACGCGGCGGAGCACCGCGGGCTTGAGCTTCACGGATTGTAGAACCTTGCCGTTGAAATCGAACGACGGAACGTACGGGTCGGAGTATTGGATCGCCGCCCCTTTCTCCGCCAAACCGGTCAGCACTTCGAGCGCCGGCGATTCGCGGATGTCGCTGGTGTCGCGCTTATAGGCGACTCCGAGGCCCAGGATATTCGATCCCTTCAAACTTTTCTGCCGCTCGTTGAGCAAATCGGACACTCGCGCTACGGTAAAGAGCGGCATCTCCTCGTTGATGTGCGCCGCCAGCTCGATCAGCCGCGGCTCGTAGCCGCTGAGCCGCGCCTTCCACGTGAGATAGTGGGGATCGACCGGAATGCAGTGGCCGCCGAGGCCCGGCCCGGGATAAAAGGGCATGAAACCGAACGGCTTGGTCTTGGCCGCCTCGACGACTTCCCACACGTTGACGCCGAACTTGCGGCACATGACGGCAAGCTCGTTGGCGAGCGCGATATTGACGCTGCGAAAAGTGTTTTCCAAAAGCTTCACCATCTCGGCGCACTCCGGAGTAGAAACCGGCACGAGCTTCTCGACGAATTGGCCATAGAACAGCGCGGCCAGCGCGCCGCATACCGGAGTTACGCCGCTGATGACCTTGGGGATCGTGCGCGTCGAATAGGTTAAATTGCCCGGATCGATCCGCTCCGGCGAAAACGCCAGGAAAAAATCCTTGCCGGCGCTGAGGCCGGATTTTTCCAAAATCGGCAGCACCAGCTCTCGGATGGTGCCGGGATAAGTCGTGCTCTCCAGAACGATAAGCTGCCCGCGCCGGAGGTGCTTGCGAACGGATTCGGCTGCGGCGACGACGTGCGAGAGATCGGGCTCTTTGGTTTTTTTGAGCGGCGTCGGAACGCAGATGCTGACCGCGTCGAGCTGCGCGAGCGCGGCGGCGGATACGGTCGCCTCGAGTTTTTTCTTGGCGACGAGCGGGCCGAGGATTTTACTCGGCACGTCGAGAAGGAATGAGACGCCGTTGTTGATCGATTCGACTTTCCGCTTGTCGAGGTCGATGCCGGTGACCGAAAAACCCGCCTGCGCCATTTCCACGGCGAGCGTCAGCCCGACGTAGCCGAGTCCGACGACGCCGGCCCGGGCGTTGCGGTCGGAAATTTTTTTGGCCAACTGCCCGGCCGTTTCGTGCCCCTCTAACACTGCCGAGATTTGTCGGTCCGGTTGGGTTTTCAAGACTTTCTCTCCGGAATTTTTCTTTGCAGCGACGTAAAACCTTTCAATTAGACGCCGGTAAGATCACAGCAAGTTGCCTGCCAGGCGAGCCGCCGTCCGTCGTTTAGCCCGATCGCCGCGTCGTATTGAGGTTCAGAAATTTTAGGCGCAATATACCACAGAATGGCAAATAAATTCCGCATCGCTCTCGTTGCGATTCTCCTATCGGCAAGTCTCGTCGCTCAGCGCGCCGAGGCCCAACCGGTTCTGAAACTCGGTTGGAGCGGCGCGGGCGTCGGCGCCGACCTGCTCAAGCTGATCGGCCGCTCGGGCCTTTGGCAGAAGCACGGAGTGGATGTCAGGCCGATTTACCTGACGAGCGGGAACCTGATGGCGCAGACGCTCTCGTCCGGCGAGATCGCGCTGGCCGGTTTCGACGTGACCGCGATGCTGGGTCTCGGCGTTTCCGGCGCGAAGGACCTCAGAGTCGTCGCGGTCATGATCAACCGGCTGGAGCCTTTCTTCGTCGTTCGAAGCTCGATCGCTACGCCGGCTGAGCTGAAAGGCAAGCGCATCACGATCAGCCGCTTCGGCTCGGGCTCGGACATCATCACACGCGTCGCGCTGCGGTACTGGAAGCTCGATCCGGACAAAGACGTGATTTTTTTCCAGTCGGGCAACACGCCCACGCGCATCGCGGCGCTGGTTGCGGGCCACATGGACGCCGCGCTGGTCAGCTCGACGCAGGTGCAAAAAGTTCTCGACACCGGATGTTGCCGCGTGCTCGCCGATCTTTCCGAGCTGCCGGTCGACTACGCCAATTACGGTCTCGTGGTCGCCGGGTCCGTGATGAAAAACCAGCGCGACAACGTGCGCCGGGTTCTCGAAGCGCTGACCGAGGGAATCTATGTTTTCAAGACTCGACCTGACGCCGCAATGGCGGTGCTCAAGGAGAGCAACAACGATCCGCAGGTCGTTCGCTCTCTCTATGAAAGACTTTCAAAGGCGATGCTGGAGTATCCGGCGCCGGAGCCGAAGGGCATACAAACCGCTCTGGACTTTCTTCCCAACCCCAAGGCGCGCGGCGTCCGCGCGGAAGAATTCATGGACACGAGCCTGATGGAAGAGATCAAGAAGAGCGGGTTTATCGAGAGGCTGTATGGGAGACAGAAGTAGCAAGCTTCAACATCGCTCGCCCTTCGACAAGCTCAGGGCGA
>JBGPTS010000182.1:0-7274 GCA_041490745.1 Binatia bacterium
CCGTGTAGAACAGTGAAGCTTGCGGCGGACTCTCTCGTCCCATCATGGTTTTTTGCTCCTTACCGCGATTCGATCAAGAGCATTATACCGATGGGCTCTGCTTACTGCACGAAAAAAATCGATTTGGGCAACAGCCCGTTGGATCTTGAATTTTCCCTTTCCTGATTTGGACGCGTGGCCCTAAAAAATCATCCATGCCCGTTCGCGCCCCAAATTTTTCCCTCGATCCATAACTTCGCCAGCTCCAGATCGTAGCCACTGGCCTCGCGGCGCGTGTCATCGACAGATCGTCCTACTTGACGATGCAGGACTTTGTGACAAGCTTTAGCAGGACAGTCCACTCTGACTTCGATTCAGGTGAACGCATAGGAGCAAAGAACATGGCAAATCCCATTCTGGTCACCGGCGCGGCGGGCCGTGTCGGCGCGGTAGGGCGCACGGTCACCGAACTGCTGTTGAAGCAAGGCAAAGCGGTGCGTGCGATGGTGCGAAATGAAGACGAACGCGCGCAGGCGTTGCGCGACATGGGCGCGGAGGTCGTGGTCGGCGATCTGCTCGATCTCGATTCGATGCATAGGGTGATTGCCGGCTGCGAGACGATGTACTTCGGCATGTCGGTTTCGGATGCCTATCTGGCCGCGACGGTCAATGCGGCGGCGGTGGCGAAGCATCACGGCGTGAAGGCGTTCATCAATATGTCGCAGATGACGCTCTCACAGATGAGCATTACCGAAACCACCGCGAGCCCGCAGCACAAGCAGCACTGGCTCGCCGAGCAGGCGCTCGACTGGTCCGGTCTGCCGGTCGTGCACGTGCGGCCGACAGTGCTTCTCGAAGGCTTCTTGCTGATTTTCACTTCGGATTCGGTCAGGAAATCAAATCAGATCAGACTACCGTTCGGCGAGGGGAAGACTTCGCCGGTCGCAGCGGAAGACGTTGCCCGTGTGGTCGCCGCGCTGCTCGCCGATCCGCAGCCGCACATCGGCAAGATCTATCACCTGACCGGTCCGCAGTCCGAGAACATGCATTTCTATGCACAGGAGTATTCGAAGGCGCTTGGCCGCACGATCACCTTTCAGGACATTCCGGTCGAGCCGTGGCGGGACGGGCTGCTCGAGCGCGGCTTGCCGGTTCACCTGGTGAACCACCTCGCGACGATGGCCGATCTGCACCGCGCGGGCCGCTACGACCGGATGTCGGACGACGTGCGCACGCTAACAGGGCAAGGGCCGCTGAGCGTGCAGGAGTTCGTCAGGAAGAATGCGGCGACATTCACCGCGTCGGCAAAAGACGCGATTCAGGTGAACGCATAGGAGGAAAGAACATGGCAGATCTAAAGTATACAAGCACGTCTCTGCTATCGGTCGCTGCCATCGTGTTGTGCGCAACGACCGCTGTAGCACAAAGCGCAAGGGACAATTGTCGACCCGCCACGGTCATCCCGCTCGCCAGCGAGCCCCCGGCGAAGATCGTCATCGATCCTCCGCTGGCCGAACCGCTCACCTCCCGGGGAGTGGTGGTTATCCAATATTGTACGGAGAACCTGCACCTTGTGCCGGTGTTCGGCCAAAATGCTCTGGCTGTCTCGCCGCGCGTCGGACACCTTCATGTGAGACTCGACGATGCCTCATGGGTGTGGGCAGATGCGAGTGGTAACCCAATCATCCTGATGGGTCTTCCTCCCGGTCCGCACAAAGTGCTCGTTGAATTGGAGGACGCGAACCACCGCACCCTCGACAAAGGCACGGTCACATTTGTCATTCCAGAAAAGACTGCGGCCGAAAAGGATCACTGACGCGGACGGAGTTAGGAGGCACGCTATGAGACGGATTGTTTTCGTGCTGGTTGCAGTTGTAACGCTGGCCGGCGTGGTCGCCTACATGGCCCCCGCATCTGGACAGGCCGATGGAGAGGCCGCCCCGATCTTCGGAGTCACAATCCCCGCCGGATACCGCGACTGGAGATTGATCTCCGTGGCCCACGAAGAGGGCAACCTCAACGATCTGCGCGCCATTCTGGGCAACGACGTAGCGATCAAGGCCTACCGGGAAAAGAGGCTTCCGTACCCGGACGGCACCATCATTGCCCGGCTCGCCTGGAGTTACGACCCGTTGGAGGAAAGCGAAAAAGCCTTTGGCCGTCTCCAATCTTTCGTAGCCGGGCCACCCAAGAACGGGGTTCAGTTCATGGTCAAGGACTCAAGAAAATACGCCTCGACCGGCGGCTGGGGGTTCGCTCAATTTAACGACGGGAAACCCGCCGACGAGGCGGTGCACAAGACCTGCTTTTCCTGCCACGAGACCGTCAAGGCTCGCGACTTTGTGTTCAACCGTTACGCTCCTTAAGACCGACACTGCCATGACGCACATTGCCATTGTAGAACAGCTCGACGGCAAGGCGGTCGACTGGATGGAGAAGGTGAGCGACGAACAGTACCACACCACGGCCCGCGATGAGCGATAACATTCGCCCCGCTCTCAAGCGAAATTTGTTCTGCCCGCCTATTGCCATTGACCCGGATTACAAATAAACAAGGTCCGTTCGAAGTGCACAGGAACAACGAAAAACCATTAACCCTAAACGCCAAGGAGGACGATCATGGAGAGATACCTGGACAAGTACTCCGACTATCTCTACGCGCTCATGCGGATCGTCGTGGGATTATTGTTCGCCTGCAACGGCGCCCAAAAGCTCTTCGGTTTTTTCGGCGGCATGGGCAGCTCCGGCGAGCCGGCAGCGCTTTTCTCCCTGATGGGTGCGGCGGGCGTAATCGAATTTTTCGGCGGGCTTCTCGTCGCCCTGGGGCTTTTCACCGGCTACGCCGCCTTTATCGCCAGCGGCCAGATGGCTTTCGCGTACTTCCTGGGTCATTTCCCCAAAGATTTCTGGCCGATCGTGAATATGGGCGAGCGCGCGGTCTTCTACTGTTTTACATTCCTATTTATCGCGAGCCGCGGCGCCGTCGTCTGGGGACTCGATAACGCGTTTCAGAAACCGCGCAGGCCTTAATGCTACGAGTTGACCGGACTCGCGGCGACTACATCCCGTCCTGCCCGCATTATCCGGAGGGCTGCGTCGGCTGCCCGTTCATCAATCTGCCGTATCCGGAGCAGTTAAAACGAAAGCAGCAGATCGTGGCCGAGGCGCTGGCCGCTTTTCCGTCGCTTCAGCGTGTCGAAGTTCCTCCCGTCGTGCCGTCTCCGAAGCGGTTGGGTTACCGTGCGCGGGTGAAGCTCGTCGTGCGGAAGTCGCAGGGCGAAATTCTCACCGGTCTCTATCTGCCGCAGAGCCATCGAGTCGTGGATATTTCTTCCTGCCCGGTCCATCCGGAGCCGGTCAATCGCGTCGTTCAGCAACTCAAAAGAGAAATCCAACGGCTCGGCATCGCGCCTTACGACGAAGTGAACGACAGCGGCGATCTGCGTTACATCGACATCCGGTACAGCTTCTTCTCGCGCGAGATCGTGCTCACGCTCGTCACGCGGCGCGCGAATTTTCCCCGCGGCAACGAGCTTGCGCAATCGCTCAAGAAGCGCTTCGGCTTTCTTGCCGGCGTCGCGCAAAATATCAACGAAGATCCTGGCAACGTGATCTGGGGACCGCGCTCCCGCTCGCTTGCCGGGCGGGACACGGTGATCGAGCGGATCGGCCCGTGGAAGCTCAGGCTTCCCGTGGGCGTTTTCTCGCAGGCGAATCCGTTCGTCGCGCGCAAGCTCTACGAAAAAGTTCACGCCTTGGCCGCTCTCACTGGAAAAGAAACCGTGCTCGATCTCTACTGCGGCGTCGGGCCGATCTCGCTCTATCTCTCGCCGGAGGCGCGCTTGATTTGGGGCGTCGATGACAGCGCGCTCGCGATCGCGACGGCGAAGCAGAATGCGCGCATGAACGGCGTCAACAACTGCCGCTTCTTCGAGGGAAACGCGGCGGAGAAAATCGCCGAAGCGGGACGCGAGTTGGGACCCATCGATCTCGCGGTCGTCAATCCGCCGCGCAAGGGCCTTCAGCCCGACGCGATGGAGGCGCTGTCAGCTCTGGCGCCGCCGCGAATGATCTACGTCTCGTGCGATCCTACGACGCTGGCGCGCGATCTCGAAAAAATATCTGAAAGGGGCTACGGGCTCCTCGCCCTTCAACCTTTCGACATGTTTCCTCAAACGGAGAACGTGGAGACGGTGGCGCTGCTCGCCAATTGAGAATCGGTCTTCTCAATGCGAAATTAAAGCAGTGGCTCAGATTGACTCCATTTCATTGCTGGGGACTGCGTTGTCATTCTGAGGCGGAGCCGAAGAATCTCTCCTAAGATTCCGGAGAGATCCTTCGCTTTGCTCAGGATGACATTGGCTCGTTCCGTTCGTCCTGAGCACGTCGAAGGGCGAACGGTGGTCCAGAATGAGCACTACCGAAATTAAAGCAGTCTTCCTCCCGGCAGATTCGGAAACGCGCTCATCTCGTGCGCCGGACCGACAGGCTCGGTCGCGGCGAGATGCGCCGGCTTCAACTGATCCACGCGCGTGACGCCGAGCAGCCCCATCGTCACCGTGATCTCGTTTTCGAGCAGATCGAGCACGCGCACGAGACCGGCCTGGCCCGCCGCGCCCAATCCCCATCCCTGAAGTTTTCCGATCGCCACCGCCTTCGCGCCGAGCGTGAGCGCTTTCACGACGTCGGTGCCGCGCGCGATGCCGCCGTCGAGAATAATCTCCGCCTTGCCGCCTACGGCCGCGGCGATTTCCGGCAGCATCTCGATCGTGCCGCGTCCATGATCGAGCTGGCGCCCGCCGTGGTTGGAAACATAAACCGCGCTGACCCCATGCTCGACGGCGAGCGCCGCGTCTTCCGCCGTGGCGACGCCTTTCAAGATAAACGGCAGGCCGGCGATCGCTTTGATCGCGTCCATCGTCTCCCAGGTGAGCGCGGCGCGATATTCGTAGCCGGTTTGCCGCCGGCTCGGCGGCATCCAGCGATCCATCAACTGGCGCTCGCGCCGTCCGTAGATCGCCGTATCGACGGTGAGGCAAAGCGCGCTGTAGCCCGCTCGCTTCACGCGCGCGAGAAGTTCTTCCACCCATTTCATGTCGCCGGCGACGTAGAGCTGAAATATTTTCGGCGTGCGAGTCGCCGCCGCGATCTCTTCGAGCGACGGCTGCGTGACCGAGCTCACGAAATTGATCGTGCCGAACTCCGCGGCCGCTTTGGCGGCGGCGACCCCGCCTTCGGGAGTGATGATTTGCAACGAGCCGATCGGCGCCAGCATGACGGGAATCTTGAGCTTGTGGCCGAGAAAAGTCGTCGAAGCGTCGATGCGTGAGACATCGACGAGAACGCGCGGGCGAAAAGCCAGACGGTCGAAGCCGCCGCGATTCCGCCGCATGGTCGTCTCGGATTCGGCGCCGCCGCTGAGGTAGGCCCAGGCGTGCGGATCGAGATTCTCGTGCGCGGCGACGATGATTTCCTGACTGCAGACAAAATCGAGGGACATGGTGGTCTCCTTTGCGCTGAGGTGTAACAGGGAAGTGGTAAAAAGTAAAAAGGCAAAAAGGCGAGATTCTTCGCTGCGCTCAGAATGACATTCGATTTTGTCTGTCATCCTGAACGAAGTGAAGGATCTCGATGTTATACCCCATGCGACGGTTGACAGAGATGAAGCCGCGGGGATAATGGTCTCGTCATGAAAGCGCTCTGCTCCGTGCTCGTGTTGTCGGTCTTACTCACGTACGCCTCGGTTTCCGCCGAGAAGCTCACGCTCGCGCACGTCGCGATCAATCCGGGCCAGGGCCTGTTCTGGATCGCGCGCGACGGGGGCATCCTGGCGAAGTACGGTTTTACGGCCGACGTGGTCCTCATTCCCGGCAGCCCGCGCGCCGTGCAGGCGTTGCTCGCGGGCGATCTCGACTTCGTCGTCGCCGGCAGCTCCGCGATCCTGCGGGCGCGCATGCAGGGGGCCGAGATCGCGATCCTGGCGTCGCCGTCGTCGTATTCCTCGCAGCGGGTTCTGGTCAAACCCGACTCGCCGTTGCAGAGTCTCAAAGACCTCAGGGGAAAACTCATCGGCGTGACGCAATTCGGCTCCGCCGGCGACACGTTTCTCAGGACCGCGCTCAAGAAAGTCGGCATGAAGGAGAGCGACGTGGCCGTACTTCAGATGGGCGGAACGCCCGGCGTCGCCCAAGCGCTCGAATCGGGGAGAATCGAAGTCGGCGTCCTCGGCGAATCGGGCATGCTTCTCGTTTTCCAAAACAAGGCGCGACAGTTAAAAGGCGCGAGCGCGCGCGACTTAAGTATTCCCGGCCTCGACGCGCCCCTCACGACGACCGAGCGCAAGATCAAACGGGATCGCCCCGGCGTGCTCCGCTTCGTCCAGGTCTACATCGAGGCGATCCATTACTTCAAGACTAACAAGGCCGGAACGGTGCGCGTGCTGCAAAAATACATGCGCGGCTTGAGCGAGCAGCAGATCGGCGCATGGATCGACGACCTGAAGGACAATCTGGAAGCCGCGCCGTATCCGGACGACGCCGGGTTGCGCTCCGAGCTGGAGCAGGTGAACGCGCCCAAGGCTCAAGGCCCGTCGTCCTATTTCGTCGATCGCAGTATTCTCGACGAGATCAAGAAGAGCGGTTTCATCGACCGGCTCTACAACAAATAAAGGAGGAAGCGTCATGGCAAGAATCAGACACGTCGCAATCAAGTGCGGAGACCAGGAGAAAACCGCCGATTTTTACAAGCAAACGTTTGGCTTGACTGAAGTCTGGCGCGGGCCGGTCAGGGCCGACGGCAATCGCGCGATCTATCTCTCGGACGGACACATCAATCTCGCGATTCTGCCGGCGCGCGGCGAGCGCGAGGGCATCGATCATTTCGGATTTCAGGTGGAGGATATCGAGCAGACGCTCGAAGTCGCCGGCGCCGCCGGCGCGAAAGGGGACAGCGAGAAAAAACCACGCGACGGCCGCTTCGCCGAGATGGGCGTGCACGATCCGGCGGGGACGCTCGTTGACGTGTCGATTAAAGGCTGGAAACTAAAGGCGTGAGAGAAAAAACTATTGCCTGTGGCCTCTCGTCTCATTTTCAAGGCGTCGTTTCCATGGGAACGGGGCGTATGGAAAGCGGCCGGACTTTTTTTCTTTCCCGGTAGACGTGGACGCAGACTTCGTCGATTGCGCCGAGGGGAAAATCTTTTCCCTGGCGCTCGGACTCGCGTGGCTGGTACTGAATCGTGATGCTCTGGACTTTGTCCGATTGATACTGCCACTCGACTCTGAGGAGCCGGCCGC
>JBGPTS010000183.1:0-7244 GCA_041490745.1 Binatia bacterium
ATCAGAACACTCGCATTTTAGTCGTCGGCGGCGCGCTGCAGTTGAGCTTCTATGTGCCCAAAGAATCGCCCATCGAGACGGTTGCGGACTTAAAAGGCAAGAAAATTCCCACCGACTATCCGGGAACGCCGATCGTGATGCTCAGCAGCACGGCCGCGCTCGCCACCGCGGGCTTGACCTACAGCGACATCGTCAAGGTGCCCGTCTCCGACTTGCAGTCGGGCGCGCAGGCATTCATGGAAGGACGCGCCGACGCCGGCTGGCACTCGGTGGGCAGCCCGGCGGTGGAGGAAGCCAACGCCAGGAGAGGGGGAGTCAAATTCATTTCCGTCGTCGCCACACCGGAGGGAGCGAAGAAAATGGGCGAGGTTTACCCCGGGAGCTATCCGAGTATTCTCAAGGCCGGCTCGGCGACCGGCGTGCCCAAGGACACCGCGGTTTTGACCAACGACATTTATCTCGTCGCCGCCAAAGAGTTCAGCGAAGACGCGGCATACGAGATAGTCAAGACTCTCTGGGAGTTCAATCAGGAACTCGGGGCCGCCTATCCCGCGTTGAAAGAATGGCAGCGCGAGCGGATGGTTTCCAAGAACGCTTTCATCCCTTATCATCCGGGCGCGGTCAAATTTTTCAAGGAAAAGCAGATATGGACGAAAGAGATGGAGGCGCTTCAGGCCAAGCTGTCGGCCCAGTAGAAGCTGGCGTACCGTTAGCCGAGCTTGAAGAGACCACGCGCTTCCGCG
This sequence comes from Binatia bacterium, assembly GCA_041490745.1. Taxonomy (GTDB): domain Bacteria; phylum Desulfobacterota; class Binatia; order UBA9968; family UBA9968; genus JAJPJQ01. Next base: position 744 of record JBGPTS010000183.1, read on the forward strand.
AGCTAAAAAATCCGGCGATGCGGATGCTCCAGCGCTCGCTGCTCTGGAGCATCCCGCTATGCGCCCTGATCTTCAACTTCGAGATCCCCTCCCGCCTGGGATCGCCGATGCTCGAGGAGCAGTATCTCGGCGTCATTTTGCTGCTGGTGTTGGGCTCGGTCTTTCTCTCGGTGCCGGCGGGCGCGCGGGCGCCGCGGGGGCGCGCGCCGTGGTACGATCTGGTTTTGTTTTTGTTGAGTCTCGTCAGCGGCGCCTACCTCGCGGTTTATTATCCGAGCATCGTCAACGAGATCGGCGAGCTGACGGCGGAAAAAGTCGCGCTGGGCGCGCTGGCCTTGCTCCTGGTCGCGGAGGCGTGCCGGCGCATGAGCGGATGGTGGCTGATCGTATTTACCGCGATTTTTATTTTTTACGCGCGCTTCTCGTTTTTGTTTCCAGGGATTCTCTACGCCAAAGGAATCTCCTGGCCCAAGATGGCGGTGCACCTCTACATCGATCCCAATTCTCTGTTGGGCACGCCGCTTGCCATCGTGGCGACCACGGTGATCGCCTTCATTCTTTTCGGCCAGGTGCTTTACGCCACCGGCGGCGGGAAGTTTTTTACCGACCTCTCGATGATCGCCATGGGCAGATACCGCGGCGGCGCCGCCAAGATCGCCGTCCTCGGCAGCGCGTTTTTCGGGATGATCTCCGGAAGCCCCGTGGCCAACGTCGTCGTGGAAGGATCGATCACCATTCCCATGATGATCCGCACCGGCTACCGGCGCCATGTCGCCGGCGCCATCGAATCGGTGGCCGCCAACGGCGGGCAGATCATGCCGCCGGTCATGGGCGCCGCCGCGTTCGTCATGGCGGAATTTCTCCATATCCCGTACGCGCAGGTGGCGGTCGCCGCGTTCATTCCCGCATTCCTTTACTACCTGGCGCTCTTCGTTCAGGTCGATTTGGAAGCGGGCCGGATGGGCATCAGCCGCATTCCCGCGGAAAACATCCCGGCCTTTTCCGAGGTGATGAAAAAAGGCTGGGTGTTCATTATACCGGTGGCGCTGATCATCTACGCGCTTTTCTTTCTCAACCTGAACGCCGCCGGAGCCGGCTTTTACGCCACGGGGGCGGCGCTGGTCGTGACCGCGTTCCGGCGCGACACGCGCGTCAATTGGAGAAAATTCGCCGTGATCATCGAGGGCACGGGACTGACGATGCTCGAGCTCGCGGTGATCTGCGCCGTGGCGGGCATCGTCGAAGGCATTCTCAATCTCACCGGCCTCGCCTTTATCTTTACGCTGTTCGTCGAGCAGTTCGGCGGCAACAACATTCTCATGATCCTGTTTTGGACCGCGGTCATCGAGCTCGTGCTGGGATTGCCGCTGCCGACCACCGCCGTCTATGTGCTGGTCGCGTTGACGCTCGCGCCCGCCATCGTCAAGCTCGGCATCCCGCCGCTCGCCGCCCATCTGTTCGTGTTCTACTACGCGATGTTGTCGCTGATCACGCCGCCGATTGCGACGACGGCCTTCGCCGGCGCCGCCATCGCCGGAGCGAACATGATGCAAACCGGGTGGGAATGCATGCGCCTGGCGGCGATCGCCTACGTCATTCCGTTCATCTTCGTCTTCGATCCGCTGCTGATTCTCCAGGGCCCGCCGGGCCTGGTCGTCCTCGCCGTGCTGAGCGCCGTGGCGGGAACCGTCGCCGTCGGCATCGCCGTGGTCGGATTCTTTGTCCGTCCGGTCGGTTGGTGGAAGCGCGTCTTGCTCGCCCTCGGCGGCATCGGCCTTTTGATCCCTCCGGGAGGAGCGATTGCCTATAGCTGGGCATCGAACGCGACGGGGGCTACGATTTGTCTGGCGATCCTTTTCGCCGAATGGCGCAACAACGGCGCGCTCGAAGCGCAAAAATCATTTTCCACCGAACAGGAGATCGCGGCGAGAAAATAACATTCGGGAGGTGAAACCATGAGCCTTGGTATCAAGATCGATCCTATGACTTTGTCCACCGTGTGGCATTCGCTCCAGAGCATTTGCAAGGAGATGCGCCACGTGATCGACCGCACGTCGCAAAATTATCTGATCGCCCAGCTCCACGACGTGTCGGTCGGCATCTGGGACGCCACGGGACGAACCGTGGCGATTCCGATCGGCCTCTCGGTCCAATATCTCGGCGGCAAGCTCTCGGTCGAGTACGTCTTGAACAAATTCAAAGGCAACTTGAATCCCGGCGACGTGATTCTGGTGAACGATCCCTATCACGGCTACTGCTGCCATCTGCCGGACTGGGGATTTTACCGGCCGATTTTTTATCGCGGAGAATTGCTTTTCTTCACGCTCTGCCGCGCGCACCAGATGGACACCGGCGGCGCTTATCCCGGCGGCTATTTTCCCAACGCCTACGATATTCACGCCGAAGGCTTGGCGATTCCCGGCATCAAAGTCATGGAAGGAGACAAAGAGCGCGAAGACGTGATGGAGTTGATCTTGAACAACGTGCGCTGGCCGCAGGGGACGCGGATCGACAACTACGCGCAGATCGCCGCTACCCGCGTGTGCGAGGAGCGGATCGTCGCGCTCCTCGACAAGTACGGCAAAGAGACCGTACTCGCCTGCATCGACGAAATGATGGACCGCACCGAGCGCGCCGTGCGCGCCGCGATCGAGAAAATGCCCGACGGCACCTACTACGGGGAATCGGCAACCGACGACGACGGCACGGAGCTGGACGTGCCGGTCTGGGCGCGCTGCGACATCACGATCAAAGGCGACACTCTCAAGGTGGACTTCTCCAAGAGCGACAAACAGCGCAAGGGCTTCGTCAACTGCGTCTTCAATTCGACTTACAGCAATTCGCTTTCGGCGCTCTTTATGTTTCTCGATCCGGCGCTCGGCGAATATCACAACGAGGGCAGCTTGCGCCCGATCACGATCTACGCCCCGCCCGGCTCCGTGTTGAACGCCCAATATCCGGCCACTGTCGGAGCGTCGCCGGTCAGCATGGGACACCAGATTATCGAGTCGGTCGTGAGCGCGATGTCCAAGGCGGTCCCCGAGCGGGCTATCGCCTGCTGGGGCAAGCGCTACGGCCACTACATCTTCGGCCTCGATCCGCGCACGAACGAGAAATATGTCGTGACCACTTTCGATATGGACGGCGGCGCCGGCGCCGCTAGAGGATTCGACGGCTACGAAGGAGCGACCTCGATCGGCGCGCTCGGCGAAGTCAACAAGGGCAACGTCGAGGAGGTGGAGATGCGCTTCCCCTGGCGGACGCGGCGTTGGGAGTTTGCCCAGGACACCTCGGGCGCGGGAAAGTGGCGCGGCGCGTCGGGCATCCACTGGGAAGTCGAGAACGTCGGCGGCGATGCGGGCATCGCCACCGGCAGCTCCGACGGCGAGATCGTGCACGCGCCGGGCGCCTTGGGCGGCGAGCCCACGCCCAACTCTCGCTCCTATCTCACGCGCGACGGCAAGACCGAAAAAATTCGCGGACACCGCCTCTACGAGCTCAAGCCGGGCGACATTCTGCTCAAGGTGAGCGGCGGCGGTGCCGGCGTCGGCAATCCCGCCGAGCGCGATCCGGAGAAGGTGCGAATGGACGTGGTAAAGGAATTTATTTCGATCGAAAAGGCGCGCGACGCCTACAAGGTGGCGATCGACCCGGCAACCCTGGAGATCGACCGCGAGAAAACCGCTGCGCTGCGCGCCGAAAAAGGGCCGTGAGGCGTGAAGCGAACGTCGCAGGCGTAACTGTGGACTCGTTACGCCTGCTACCGTGCCCTTATGAGCCGGCTTATTACTTTTCTTTCAGCGTGGCCTTGAGAAATTCCAGCAGCTCGACATGCTTTTTCGAGTCCCCGATCATGCAATTGAAAAGCAACACGAACAAGCCTTTGTAATACTGCCGGCTCATTTTCATGAGCCGCCGGCACTCGGCGATGCCCTTCTTCTCCACCCCGATGAGCTGCTGCGTGAGCGCTAGCAGCTCTTCCCTCTCCGGGCCGAGATCGTAAAGACCGCGAATCGCGTCATCGGGCTTGTTCCAGTGAAGGTCGCCCTGCAGCGTCGATACCATTGCGTGCGTCACCGCGTGATGCTTTTCCTCGTCGGAGACGATGAGTTGCAACAAAAACTTGACGAGCGGATCTTGGATGTCGGCGGCGATCGCTTTGTATTCGCGGAGAAAATCTTTCTCTTGCGTCTCGTGATATTCGAACTTATCGAGCAAGCGCTCCACCTCGGAAATTTCAGGCTCGGAAGGCAGCGCCCTGTCGGGCTCGGTCAGATAAATTTCGGGTACGGTTATATTTTTCATCGCGCTTCTCCTCTCTAAATACGTCCCCACCGCCCGCCTCGAACGCCTTCCCAGATTATCTCATCGAGCAAAGCACATGCCACGAAATAATCCGCCGCGCCCGGCGGCGCCGCGAGCATTCTCCAGCATTTGAGAATATCGTCTTGATTTCTTCTCAGTTTTAAGAAGTCTTGCCGGCGATGACGGCGCTTCGACGCGGCACGCGAACGAAAATTCCTTGGCATATAGATTGCTGAACTCGTTGGTGACAGAGAGATCAGAACGAATGACCGTTCAAAGGATGAGGCGCTATGGGGATCGATAACTTGATCGCGGGCTACAGGGAGATCCTGGAAGAATCGCCGCTCGCTCCAGGCGTCAAGTGGAAGACCGAAAACCCCGGAGCGAAGGTCGTCGGCTGCTACCCGGTCTATACCCCGGTCGAGCTGATTCACGCGACGGGCATGTTACCGATCGGCATTGTCGGCGGAGGCAACAGAATCGAGATCGCCCACGCCGATTCGCGCTTTCAGTCCTTTGTCTGCTCGATCGTGAAGAGCACGCTTGAACTGGGACTGACGGACAAGCTCAAATTCGTCGATGGGATGGTCTTTCATTCGATCTGCGATCCGGCGCGCAACCTCGGCAGCGTTTTCAAACGAAACTTCCCTCAGATGATGATCGAGTACATTCACTTCCCGCAAAACATGAAATCGCGCTCGACCCCGGACTACCTCACTGCGGAATACAACAGACTCAAGAAGTCTTACGAGGCTCTCAGCGGGAAGACCGCCACGGACGAGGACTTGCGGCGGAGCATTCGCCTGTTCAACGAGCAGCGAAAGCTGCTCCGTGAGCTTTATCGCATTCGCTGCGAAACGCCGCAGAATCTCTCTACCACGGAGAGCTATGTCCTGATGCGCATCGGAACGCTGATCCCGGTGGAGGAGCACATCGCTATTCTTAAAGAAGCGCTCGCAGAATTGCGGAAGAGAAACGAAAGACCCAGGGATCGCATCAAGGTCGTTCTCGAGGGCTCGTTTTGCGAGCAGCCGCCGCTGGAATTGATCGAGGGACTCGAGGCGGCCGGCTGCTACATCCTGGACGACGACTTCATGATCGGCTGGCGCTGGTTTGTGGAAGATATCCCGACCGACGGCGATCCGGTTCGGAATCTGGCGCGCGCCTACATCGATCAGAGCGTCTATTCGGGAATAAAGCACGACAACCGGCAGTCCAAATCCAAGCATCTCATCGACCGAGTCAGAGAAACCGGCGCGAGCGCTGTGATCTTCCTGGCGGCCAAATTCTGCGAGCCCGCGCTTTTCGACTACGCGCTCTACCGCCAGGCTTTGGAAAAAGAAGCGATCCCGCATCTTGCGCTCGAATTCGAGGAGAAAATGTGGATCTTCGACAAATCGCGCTCCGAAGTCGAGACCTTTGTCGAGTCCATGCTGTTCGATTGAAAAGGAGCCCTCCATGGCACAAGCAGCCGAAGCAGTGAAGACGACTTACCAGGGGCAGATGCATCTCCTGCAAAAGGACATCATGGGCCGCTACTACGAGCGTCTTACGCGCTGCGCAGAGCAAGGAGACGGCAAGGCCGTTTACATGATGATCAGCGGCAACCCGGTCGAGCTGGTGCTCGCCTTCGACATGATCCCGGTCTATCCGGAAATCAACGCGCTCCAGCTCGCGGTCAAAAAAGTCGGTCTGCCTTTCATTCAGAAAGCGGAAGAGATGGGCTACTCGATGGACAACTGCGCCTATGTCAAGGCGGACGTAGGCATGTTCCACTCCGGCCGCAAGACGCCGTTCGCCACGATCCCGCTTCCCACTCTGATTCTCTGCAATTACGTCGGCTGCAACGTCTATCTCCAGTGGTTCGAGCATCTCGCCGAATATTCCGACGGCGAACTTTACAACCTCGATATCCCGTTTATGCACGGGGAGTTCGACGAACCGTCGGCGGCGGATATCACTTACGTCGTCCGGCAGCTCGAGGAGGTCATCGAAGCGTGCGAGCGGCTCACGGGAAAAACGCTCGATTGGGCCAAGTTCAAAAGGATCGTCGCGATCTCCGGCGAGACCGGCGAGATGTGGGCGAAGATCAAGGCGCTCACGCAGAAGACCCCGTCGCCGTTCGATGCCTACTTCGATTCGGTGACGATGATGGCGCCGCTTTACTGTCTCAGAGGCACCGAAGAGGGGCTCAGG
>JBGPTS010000184.1:0-7228 GCA_041490745.1 Binatia bacterium
CGCGGCCTGCGCGTGACGCTGCTCAAGATGGACCCGTATATCAACGTCGATCCCGGCACGATGAGCCCGTTCCAGCACGGCGAGGTCTTCGTCACCGACGACGGCGCCGAGACCGACCTCGATCTCGGCCACTACGAGCGCTACGTCTCGACGCCGATGGGAAAGAAAAACAATTTCACCACCGGCCAGGTTTACGAAACGGTCATCGGCAAGGAGCGGCGCGGCGATTACCTCGGCGGCACCGTGCAGGTAATTCCTCACATCACCGACGAGATCAAGCGGCGCATCGAGGCCGCCGCCGAAGGCTACGACATGGCGATCTGCGAGGTCGGCGGCACCGTCGGCGACATCGAAGGGCTGCCTTTTCTCGAAGCGGTGCGCGAGTTCGGCTGGGACTGGGGCAAGGAGAATGTGCTCTATGTTCATTTGACGCTCGTGCCGTACCTCACCGGCGGCGGCGAGCTGAAAACCAAACCGACGCAGCACAGCGTGAAGGAACTGACCGGCCTCGGCATCCAGCCGGATATTTTGCTCTGCCGGACGGATCGCTTGTTGGATAAAAAAATCAAAGCGAAAATCGCCAGCTTCTGCAATGTCGATGAAAGCTCCGTAATCACGGCCAAAGACGTCGAATGGATTTACGAAGTGCCGCTGATTTTCCACCAGGAAGGCCTGGACGACCGTATCATCGAGAAGCTCCACATGTGGACCGCCGCGCCCAATTTGAAAAAGTGGGAGCGCGTCGTCCAGGTGCTGAAAAACCCGAAAGAGTCCGTGCGCATCGCCGTGGTCGGCAAATATATGGAGCTGAAGGAATCCTACAAGAGCTTGATGGAGGCGCTGGTGCACGGCGGAATCGCCAACGAGGCGCGCGTCGAGCTCGACTGCATCGAGGCGGAGAAGATCGAAGAGAGCGGAACCAAGATGCTCGATCTGGCCGACGGCATTCTCGTCCCCGGCGGCTTCGGCGACCGCGGCAGCGAAGGCAAGATCACCGCGGCGCGTTACGCGCGCGAAAATCGGATTCCCTATTTTGGAATCTGCCTCGGCATGCAGATGGCGGTGGTCGAGTTCGCGCGCAACGTCTGCGGCCTGGCCGGCGCCAACTCGACCGAGTTCGACGCGGCGACCGCGCATCCGGTGATTCATTTGATGGAGACGCAAAAAGGCGTCGAGAACAAAGGCGCCACGATGCGCCTCGGCGCCTACCCGTGCGTCTTGCAGGAGGACTCTCTCGCGGCGAAAGTCTATGGCAAGAAAAAAATCTCCGAGCGCCACCGCCACCGCTACGAGTTCAACAACGATTACCGCGAGGTGTTCAGCGAAAAAGGCATGGCGCTGAGCGGCCTCGCGCCGGACGGCAGCCTGGTGGAGATCGTCGAATTGAAGGATCATCCGTGGTTCCTGGGCTGCCAGTTCCATCCCGAATTCAAATCGCGCCCGCTCGACAGCCACCCGCTCTTCAAAGGATTCATCAAGGCCGCCTTGCAAAACCGCCAGGCGCTCAAGGAAGTGCCGCGCATCAAAGTCGCGCGGACTTGACCTCCTCCCTCAATGAATGAGCCACCGCCCCATTTTGGATTGCCGATTTTGGATTTTAGATTGGGGGAGCCGGAGGGGCAATCCAAAATCTAAAATCCAAAATCTAAAATCAAATTACAAAGTTGCATTCTATCTGGACGAGTGTTCTACTGACCGCGCATGGCGAGTTCGAAAACGATAAGAGTCGGCGGCTTCGAGATCGGCGGCGGCAGGCCGCTGGCGCTGATCGCCGGACCGTGCGTGATCGAGTCGGCCGACTCGGCGCTGAGGCACGCGGCGGCGATCAAGCAAGTCGCCGACCGCATCGGCGTGCCGTATATTTTCAAATCTTCTTATGACAAGGCGAACCGCACTTCGCTCGCGTCCTTTCGCGGGCCCGGAATCGAAGAAGGGCTTCGTATTCTCGCCAAAGTTCGCCAGGAAATCGGCGTGCCGGTTTTGACCGACGTGCACGAGAAAGAGCAAATCGCGCGCGCGAAGGAGTGCGCCGACGTGCTGCAGATTCCCGCTTTCCTCTGCCGGCAGACCGATTTCGTCATCGCGGTCGCCAAGTCGGGAAAAATCGTCAACGTCAAAAAGGGACAGTTTCTGGCGCCGTGGGACGTGCGCCAAATCGTCGAGAAGATCGTCTCTACCGGCAACGAGCAGGTCACCGTCACCGAGCGCGGCGTTTCATTCGGCTACAATAATCTGGTTTCGGATATGCGCTCGCTGGTCGTGCTGGGCGAGATCGGCTATCCGGTGGTGTTCGACGCGACGCACAGCCTGCAGCTGCCCGGCGGCCTCGGCAAGGCGTCGGGCGGCGAGCGGCGCTACATCCCCGCGCTCGCGCGAGCCGCCGCAGCCGTCGGCATCGACGCGCTGTTTATGGAAGTTCACGAAGATCCCGACCGCGCGCTCAGCGACGGCCCCAATTCGCTGCCGCTGAAGGATCTCGAAGCGCTGCTCCGCGAGGTCAAAGCAATCGACGCGTTACTGAAAAACTAAATCGTTATGGATGCCGCCAAAACCTTGAGCCGCGCCCGCGCCGTTCTGGAAGTCGAATCGCGCGGGATTCTCTCCCTGATCGACCGGCTCGACGAAAATTTCGTTCAAGCGGTAGAACTGCTCTATCGCTGCAAGGGTAAGGTCGTCGTCACCGGACTCGGCAAATCGGGACTCATCTGCCGCAAAATCGCCGCGACGCTTTCGAGCACTGGCACGCCGTCGCTTTTCCTCCACGCCGGCGACGCCAATCACGGCGACATGGGAATGATCAACAAGGGCGACGTGGTGCTGGCGATTTCGAACAGCGGCGAGACCGAAGAAATTTTGAAATTCATTCCGACTATCAAGCGGCTCGGCGTCAAGCTGATCGCGATGACCGGCAACGCCGATTCGAATCTTTCCCGCGCCGCGGACGTGGGGTTAAACGCCGGCGTTAAAGAAGAAGCCTGCCCGCTCGGGCTTTCGCCCACCGCGAGCACGACGGCGGCGCTCGCTCTCGGCGACGCGCTCGCGGTCGTGCTGCTGGAGAAGAAGGGCTTCAAAGAGGAAGATTTCGCGCTGCGCCATCCGGGCGGCACGCTCGGACGCAAACTGCTGCTCCGCGTGGACGAGCTCATGCATCGCGGCGCCGAGTTGCCGCTCGTTGGCGAAGAGACGCCGATGAAGGAGGCGATTCTCGAAATTACTTCCAAGCGTCTCGGCGTCACCGGCGTCGTCAACGGTCAGGGCGGCCTTGTCGGCATTATTACCGACGGCGACTTGCGCCGCGGCCTGGAGAGAAAGGGCGATATCTTCGCTTTCAAGGCCAAGGACCTGATGACGAAAAATCCCAAGACGATTGCGTCCGACGCGCTCGCCGTCGCTGCGATGGCGCTGATGGAGAAACATTCCATTACCTCCTTATTCGTCCTGGACGATCAGGTAAAAAAACCCGTTGGCGTCGTCCACCTCCACGATCTCCTCAAGGCCGGCATCTAAGCAATCGTGCAGCCGATTTCACCTTCAGTCCGCAAAAAAGCCCGGAGCATTAAACTCCTGCTGCTCGATCTTGACGGCGTCCTGACCGACGGCGGCATCGTCATGAACGACCGCGGCGAGGAGATCAAACGCTTCGACGTGCGCGACGGGCACGGCATCCGGCTCTTGCAGCGGGCTGCCATCCAAGTAGGGATTATTTCCGGCCGCTCCTCCAGCGCCGCCCGGCATCGCGCCAGAGATTTGGGCATAAAAATTTTAATCCAGGGCGCCGACGACAAAGTCGCCGCTTACAACAAGATCAAGCGCGCGACTGGAATGACAGACCGCGAGATCGCCTACGTCGGCGACGACCTCGTCGATCTCCCTGTGCTGAGGCGCGTGGGCCTGGCGATCGCCGTTGACAATTGTTGGGGAGAACTAAAGCGGTCGGTGGATTACGTCACCCGCGCCGGCGGCGGTAGAGGCGCGGTTCGCGAAGTCGCGGAACTCCTGCTCAAAACTCAACACCAGTGGCAAAAAGTCACTCAAAGGTACTATCGCTCCTGAAATTCCCGACTGAATTCTAGCAATTTCCGTGCCCGCCAACTTTACAGTTCCGTTGAAAGGTGATATTTTGCGCTCGGTTGAGGTTTGTTATGACCGGACGCAAGTTTAGAACGATGCTTTTGATCGCGATCTCGGCGCTGCTCGGCATCCTTACCTTTAAGGTGGTCGAGACCGTCTTGCGGGGAAAGGGTAAAGTCAGGGCTTCCATCGATCTTCTGAATTACGTTCCCGACGCCGCCCTGCAAATCAAAGATTTTCATCGCGCCCAAGTTGAAGGCGACCGCAAGCTCTGGGAGGTCTTTGCCGACGAGGCGCGCTACATCAAGTCGGAAAAGAAGCTCATCGTGGAAAAAACCCGAATCTTTTTTTATCAGAAAGACAACAGCGTTATCGAGGCTACGGGCAGCGAGGGAACCCTCTGGATGGGCGAAGGCCAATCGGAGCTGGAGAAAGCCCAGCTCCTCGGCAGCGTCGTGGTCAACTTCCGCGGTTACGTTTTGACCACGAATGAGATTCTCTATTTCAAGAGCAAGAACATGATGATCTTGCCGGGCCGCGTGGCGATTCGAGGCGAGGGCATGGAGCTCGACGGTGGGCAAATGGAAATCAGCTTGAACGACGAGATTCTTAAGCTGAACAAAAGCGTCAAGACTAAAGTTCAGCCGGGCAAGCTGCAAAACATGAAGGGACGACCCGATGAAAAAAAGGAAGGTTGATCGGCTACGACGGCGGGTAGGCGCGGCGGCGCTGGCCGCCTGCTTGATGATGTCCGGATGGAATTCGCCGGCCGTTGCCGGAGAGGCCGCCGGCAAAACCAAGGCGGAGCCGAAGAAAAAATCTTCCGCCGGCGGGCTCAGCACGAACAAGCAAGATCCGATTTTAATCACCTCCGACCGCATGGAGGCGGACCGGCAGAAAAATATTATCATCTATATCGGCCAGGTGGTCGCCGTCCAGGGCGAGATGACGCTCAGAAGCGATAAGCTGACCACGTACTTCGATCCCGACTTGCAGCAGATCAAGCAAGCCATCGCCGAAGGAAAACTGGTCCAGGTGACCCAAGGCGAACGGCTGGCGACCGGGACCAAGGCGGTTTTCGACGGCGTGGAGCAGACCATCATCATGACCGGCAATCCGATGGTGCGCCAAGGGAACAACCAGGTTTCCGGCGAGCGCATCATCTATTTCATGGTCGATGATCGCATCGTCGTCGAAGGCGGCAAAGGCCGGCGGGTCGAGGCCACGATTTTGCCGGATGAATTGCAGCAGAAAAAAGGCGAAGGCGAGTCGGCGAAAACCAAATGAGCCAGCTTCAAGCGGAAGGCGTGACGAAGTCTTACACCGGGCGGCGCGTCGTTGACGGCGTACGCCTGAATGTGAACGGCGGCGAAGTGGTCGGCCTGCTCGGACCGAACGGCGCAGGCAAGACCACGACCTTTCATATGATGGTCGGGCTGGTTCATCCCGACGAGGGCAAAGTCCTCTTGAACGGGGAAGATCTGACTTCGATGCCGATCTACCAGCGCGCGCGGGCGGGCTTGAGTTACCTGCCGCAGGAATCCTCGGTCTTTCGCCGCCTTACCGTCGAGGATAATTTGCTCGCGATTCTCGAGACGCTCGATTTGACCGAAGGGGAGCAAAGAGAGCGCGCCGACCGGCTGATGCGGATGTTAGGCGTCGCCGATCTTGCGAAGCAACGAGCGGTCACGCTCTCCGGCGGCGAGCGGCGCCGGGTGGAGATCGCGCGCGCTCTCGTCTTGTCGCCGTTTTTCATCCTGCTCGACGAACCGTTCACCGGCATCGATCCCATCGCCGTCGCCGAGATCCAGAAGATTATTCGGAAATTGAGCGGCGGCGGCATCGGCGTGTTGATCACCGACCACAACGTGCGCGAGACGCTCGGCATCTGCGATCGCGCCTATATCATCAACGAAGGGCTGGTGCTCGAAGAGGGAACTCCGGAGACGATCGCCACCAGCCCCAAGGCGCGCAAGGTCTATCTCGGCGAGGGTTTTAGGCTCTAGTCATGGCGCTGGAACTCAGACAGGTCCATAAGCTCACGCAACAACTGGTGATGACGCCCCAGTTGCAGCAGGCCATCAAGCTCTTGCAGCTTTCGCGCATCGAGCTCGAGGAGATGATTTCCCAGGAGCTGCAGGAGAATCCGACGCTGGAGGAGAGCCCGGCGGGCGAGCTGGAGGCGCAACCGCTAAAGCCCGAAGAGGAACTGCCTGAACGCGTCGAGCCGATCGAGCCCACGCGTGAGCCGACCGCCGCCGACCGGATCGGCACGCTCGACTGGCAGGAATATCTCGACACGCATTCGAATGCGCTCCACGGCTCGCTCACGGCGGAGGCGGGCGGCGACGAAGACGACGGCCCGCCGTCGTGGGAAAATACGCTGACCAAGAAAACTTCACTGGAGGATCATCTGGTCTGGCAATTGCGCATGTCGAGGCTGAGCGAGCGCGAGGAAAGAATCGGCTCTTATATCATCGGCAACCTTGCCGAGAACGGTTACCTCGCGCTGACGCTCGAAGAGGTGTGCCAGACCACGGACTCGACGCCGGAACAAGCGGAGGCGGTGCTCAAGAAGATCCAATTTTTCGATCCGCCCGGCGTGGCGGCGCGCGACTTGAGAGAGTGCTTGTTGGTCCAACTGGAAAACCTGGGCCTCGGCCAGAGCCTCGCGGCGCGCATCGTGGCCGATCACTTGGCGCACCTCGAAGGCAAACGATTCGAAAAACTCGCGCGCGAGCTCGCCGTCACGGTGGAAGACGTCGTCGAGGCATCGCAACTCATCGCCTCGCTGGAGCCGCGGCCGTCGCGCGGCTACGACGAGGAAGAAATTCGCACGATCATACCGGACGTATCGGTGGAAAAGATCGAAGGCGAATGGCAAGTGTTCTTGAACGACGAGGGCCTGCCGCGGCTCCGCGTCAGCTCGTTTTACCGGCGGCTCGCCAACCAGCAAGGCGTAGAGGAAGAGCGCGCGCGGCAATATCTGCAAGAAAAAGTGCGCGCCGCCACGTGGCTGATCAAGAGCATCAACCAGCGCCAGAACACGCTGCGCCGTGTGACCGAGAGCATCGTCAAGTTCCAGCGCGAATTTTTGGAACAGGGCGTGAGCCAGCTCCGGCCTATGGTGCTGAAGGACGTGGCCGAGGACATCGGC
>JBGPTS010000185.1:0-7170 GCA_041490745.1 Binatia bacterium
ACGACCGTGTCGCCGCAGCGGATCGAATCCGGCGCGTCGGCGGGCATCGCGCCCGGCTTGAGAACCATGACGTTGCCTTCGACGAGCGGAATATCGAGATGCATCGTGTACTGCGCCGTCGTGTAGCCCACGTCCGCTTCGCCCGTTACTTGCGGCCGGTCCTCGCCGATGCCGCGGCCGTGCAGCAGCATGCCTTTGGGGATATGTCCCGACTCGCGCACCAATTTTTGATAGCGAGCGATGACTTCGCGATAAGTGACGCCGGGCTTCATGAAGGCGACAAGATCGTCGAAAATCGCCACGCTAACGTCGAACGCGCGCTTGAGTTCCGGCGGAATCTGTCCCAAGCACGCGGCCTGAACCGTCTGCGCGATGTAGCCGCCGTACTTGGCTTCGAGCTCGGTGTTGATCATGTCGCCGGCCCGGAGCTTTCGGTGCGGCGCGATGCGCGACGCCCACGGCACGCCCTTGCCCGCGCCCCAGTGCGTCATCGACGGATAATCGCCGCCGTTCGCGATGATCGTCTGCCAGATCGCGGCGACGACTTCGTTCTCCATCACGCCGGGACGCGCCTTGGCGATCAGCGCCTCGACGACCCGATCTAAAATTTCCGCCGCCCGTTCGATGAAAGCGACTTCTTCTTTGCCTTTGATCGAGCGCGCGTCCTGCAAGAGCTCGGTGGCGTTTTCGAAGCGCGCCTTAGGAAAAGCCTTGCGGACTTTCTCCAGCATCCCCGTGACCACGGTCCCTTCCGGCGCTCGGAGAAGGCCGCTAAGCCCGCTGACGCCGACGCGCGCACCGTCGAGCCTTAACTCCTTCATCCGAGCGATCACCGGCTCGCCCCAGGTCCGGCGCGTCGCCCGAATGTCATTAACCCAATCCTGCGCGATTCCCCACCACTCGACTTCGTTCGCGCCGCGGACAAAAGCCGTCACATCCCCGGTGAGCGGGAAAACCACGGCCGCTTCGTACTGATGGCCGCCGATGTGCGTAAGATAGCGGATGTCGGCCTGGAACTGATCCCAGTGGCTCTGGTTAGGAAAGCCGATGATCGCGTCCAACTTTGCGGCGCGCATCAGCTCGCGGACTCTGCCCCACCGCCGCTCGCGCTCCGCCGCGCTGAATTTCGGCAGGCCGAATCCCCTCTCGCCGCTGTTGATCATCGTTTTCCGCCCTCCGTTCCGCTCTTTGGCATTGATTTATTAGCTTCAACGGGAAGGTTCAAGGCTGGTGGAAAAACCGGGTCGAAGATGCTAAGGTCCTCGGCGTGTTTGCCGGCGCGAGCTTTCCCGTCTGAAGACTTCCCGTTGTTTGTCCCTCTCAAGGGATGACCTATGAAATATCTCGCCATCTGCGAAGACGACCTCTTGTTCCAGTTCATGCGCAAACTCGCCACCAAGCGCAGCGAGGTCCTTTTCCTGGTGGAGGACTCGGAAGCGGCGCGGCGTATCCGCCGGCGCGGCGGCAGCAGCCAGGCGGGCGATCTCGACAAAGAGGCGATCTATGAAAAATCTCACCTGGAGCGGGTCGATCAGGCGATCCTTTTCATTCGCAGCCGGCAACTATGGGAGCAAGTCTATACGCTGCTGCGGTCCCTGAAGCCGGAGCTGCCGATCCTCTCGCTCTCTTCGGGCAAAAGATCGATCGGCAATCACAAAGACAAGGCGCTGCAGCAGATTCCGCTGGAAGACATCTTCGAGGAATTTTGCGCCCCGCAGCTCCTCGACACGATCAACCGGCGCCGGGTGGAAACGATCCGCTCGCTCTTCCGGGAGAAGGATAAGATCCACATCCTCCTGCAGCACGATCCCGACCCCGACGCGATCGGCAGCGCGCTCGCGCTGCGCGAGCTGCTCGGACGCAACCGCGCGACGACGCCGATCGTCACGTTCGGCGAAGTGACGCGGCCGGAAAATCTGGCCATGATCCGCCTGCTCGAAATTCAGATCGACCGGATCACCTACGAAGACCTGCACGAGGACGGGGCCAGGCTCGCGCTGGTCGACGTGCAGCCGCCCTATTTTCAAAAACCTCTCGGCCGAGTCGATCTCGTCGTCGATCATCATCCCAAGCGCGTGCCGTTTTCCGCACGCTTTGCCGACTTGCGGACCGACTACGGCGCCACCTCGACGATTTTCACCGACTATCTCCGCGCCGCGGGCATGGAGCCGTCGCAGCGACTCGCCACCGCGCTGCTCTACGGCATCAAAACCGACACGCTGTTCTTGGAGCGCGGCAGCCACGTCGTGGACGTCGAGGCGTTCACCTTTCTCTACCCGTTCGCCAACCGCCAGATGATTACCAAGATGGAGCGGCCCGCCTTGCCGCGCGAAGATCTCGAAGCGATGGGCCGGGCGCTCAGCCGGCTGCAATTGGACGACGGCGTCGCGGTGATTCACATGGGCGAGGTCCAGCGCGAGGACGTCATTCCGCAGATGGCGGAGTTCGCGCTGCAAATCGAGGGCGTCGAGTGGGGCATCGTCTCCGGCCTGTCCGGCAATCGCGTGGTGATCTCGGCGCGCAACGTCGGTTACGTGAAGAGCGCGGGCGACATCATGAAGCGGCTGTTCGACGACATCGGCAGCGCCGGCGGCCACCGCGCCATGGCCAAGGCCGTCATTCCCCTCAAACGCTTCAAAGAAAAATTCGGCGAAGTCAGCGAGAAGGTGATCCGCGACGCCATCGTTCCTCTCATCGTCCAGCAAGAGGAAGAGCCGAGCGATGGCTGAGCGGGAAGGCGGCTGGCGCGAGATCGAGCACACGGCCGACATCGGCATCGAAGTGGAAGCGGCAAGCGCGGCAAAACTTTTTGCCGCCGCGGCCGAAGGATTTTACGGCTTGCTTGCCGACGCCGCGGGCATCGAGCCGCGACGAGAAATCTCCGTCTCGGCGCGCGGCAACGGTTGGGACGATCTCTTGCAGGCATGGCTCTCCGAGTTGCTGGCCGAATTCAATCTCCATGGCTTCGTCGGCAAGCGCTGTGAGGTGACGAGCATTGAGCCCGACCGTGTCAGTGGCAAAGTGAAAGGAGAAGCGCTCGATCTTAAGCGCCACAAATTTTATACCGAGATCAAGGGCGTGACTTACCACGAGCTCAAAGTTTGGCAGGACGGTGACAAATGGCGCGCTCGCGTTATCTTCGATGTCTGACAAACGGAGAGATTCTTCGCTGCGCTCAGAATGACACGTAGCTCGAGTTGTCATCCTGAACGAAGTGAAGGATCTCGCGCCTGGGGCCGAATCTAAGAACCGATATGGCCGGAGAAGCAATCAACATCACCCGCGTTAACAACTACCTGTGGGAGATCCCCGGCCAAGGCGGCATGCGAGTGCCGGGCCGCATTTACGCCACGGAAAAACTTTTTGCCGTCTTGAAAGAAGACAACTGTCTCAGGCAGGTGATGAACGTGGCCCATTTGCCGGGCATCGTCGGCTATTCGCTGGCGATGCCCGATATCCACTGGGGCTACGGCTTTCCCATCGGCGGCGTCGCGGCGATGGACGCGGCCGACGGCGTGGTCTCGCCCGGCGGCGTCGGCTACGACATCAATTGAGGCGTGCGCCTGGTGAAGACCGGTCTGGTCTTCGACGACATCAAGGAAAAAATTCCGCGCCTTGTTGACGCGCTTTTCTCGCTCATTCCCTCCGGCGTGGGCAGCGAAGGCGCGATCCCAAAACTCACCAAAGAAAACGAGAAGCGGCTGCTCCGAGACGGCGCCCGCTGGGCCGTGAGTCACGGCTACGGCCGCGCCGAAGATCTCGAACACACGGAGGAAGGCGGCTGTCTCGAAAACGCGAACCCCGAGCTGCTGAGCGACCGCGCGCTGGAGCGCGGCCTCAAGCAGGTCGGGACCTTGGGCTCGGGAAACCATTTTCTCGAGATCGGCCGGGTCGATGAAATCTACTTGCCGCAAGTCGCGAACACCTTCGGACTCGCCGCCGGTCAGATCGTCGTCCTGATCCATTCAGGCTCGCGCGGCCTCGGCTACCAGACGTGCGAGGATTTTCTCCGCGTGATGAATCCGGCCATGGCCAAGTACAAGATCGAGCTGCCCGATCGGCAATTGGCCTGCGCGCCGATACAATCGCCGGAGGGCCGGGATTACCTCGCCGCGATGGCGGCGGCCGCCAACTACGCGTGGGTCAATCGGCAGGTAATTATGAGCCTGGCGGAAAAAGCATTTTTGAAAGCGCTGAATATCAGTCCTGTAGAACTCGGCTTCTCTCTCATTTATGACGTCTGCCACAACATTGCGAAGATGGAAGAGCACGTCGTGAACGGAAAGAAACGCCGGCTCTGCGTTCATCGTAAAGGTGCGACGCGCGCGTTTCCGCCGCGCCACCCGCAAGTCCCGCGCGCCTACCAAGAAACCGGCCAGCCGATTCTCATCCCCGGCGACATGGGGCGTTACTCTTACCTCTTGGTCGGGACCGAAACCGCGATGGAGAAAACCTTCGGCAGCACCTGCCACGGCGCGGGCCGCGCGATGAGCCGCACGGAGTCAAAGAAGCGGAGCCAAAAGATCGACATCGACCAGGAGATGGCGCGCCGCGGCGTCGTGGCGCGCTATCGGGGGCGCGCGACGATGGCCGAGGAGATGCCGCACGCTTATAAGGACGTAGCCGATGTGGTCGAGACGATGGACTTGGCCGGCATCTCGAAAAAAGTCGCGCGCCTGCGGCCGGTCGGAGTGATCAAAGGATAGGGCGAGAGTTTTGCGCGCTCGCCGTTCTGAGGATGGGAGAGATGCTTCTCTTCGCTCAGCATGACATAAAGCGAAGCGCCCCGGACGACGAGAGTGTCATCCTGAACCCTTCTGCTGTTATGCTGAACCTTTCGGTTGTCACTCTGAACGAAGTGAAGAGTCTCATGGTTCGATATTCCTCACCATGACCCTGAGCCTAGTCGAATGGGTCAGGGTAAACTCCGTGAAGCATCTCAGGGCAGGCTCCGTGAAGGATCTCTCTGAAGAGACAAACCGGCCGCGCACAATATTTGACTTCGACCGTTCGATTTGATAGGAGAAACAAGACTTTTATTCCTGGGAGGATTCGATGACCTACATAATTGCTGAGCCTTGCATCAACGTGAAAGACACCGCTTGCGTGGATGTCTGCCCGGTAGATTGCATTCACCCGACCAAGACCGAAGCCGAAGAGTTCGCAAAGGAGCAGAAGCTTTATATCGATCCCGAAGAGTGCATCGACTGCGGCGCCTGCGAGCCGGTTTGTCCCGTGGAGGCGATTTTCGAGGAGGCCGCGGCGCCGGACAAGTGGAAACACTTTATTCAGATCGACGCCGACTGGTTCAAGAACCGTAAAAAGTAGTCGCTACTCTCTAGCTTCGCCTCTTCCAATTCGACTGATTCATTGGGGCGCCATCGAAAAATCGGTGGCGCCTTTTTTGTTTTCAGGCTGTTCGCCTTGCGCCGCCGCTATTTCTTGGACTAAGTTACAGGCCATGGTCCTGGTGCTGAAGAACGAGCAGATCGACGGCCTTGTCCCCATGAACGAGGAGATCGAGGTCATCGAGCAGGCTTTCCGCGAATTGGGCGAAGGCACGGCGAAGAACGCGCCGCGCGCGCGGCTGCGCGTGCCGTGGAAGGAAGAAGGCGGGCAGTATTACTTCAACAACATCATGGGGCTGGTGCCGGGCATGAAGTCGATGGCGCTACGCATCGACTCGAGCTTCTCGACGGAAGTCGAAGTGGCGGGCGCCAAGCGTAGAGTCTATCCCGGCGATTTTGTCGGTCTTGTTTTTCTCTTCGACATGGACACGTGCGAGTTGCTCGCAATCATGGACGATCATGTCATTTCGGCGCTCCGCGTCGGCGCGACGAGCGGCGTGGCGACGAAATATCTCGCGCGCAAGGACGCGGCAGTCATGGGGCTGCTCGGCTCGGGCGAGCAGGCTCGCACTCAGCTCACCGCCGCGCTGGCCGTGCGGTCGCTGGAAAAAGTAAGAGTTTACAGCCCGACGCGCGAGAACCGCGAGCGTTTCGCGCGCGAGATGAGCCGCGAATGCGGCATCGAAGTCGTCGCGGTCGCCTCCGCTGAGGAGGCGATCCGCGCGAGTGATATCGTCACGGCGGCGACCAATACCGTGGACCCGGTGGTCGACGGGCGCTGGCTCGCCGAAGGCGCGCACGTCAACAGCATCGTCGGCGGCGACGGCTACCTCGCGCGGCGCGAGCTGGACGACGAAACCATTCGGCGCGCGGGCCTTATCGTCGTCGGCTACAAGCCGCAGATTCTTCTCGACCGGCAGGCGGAATTCGCCGACCGGCTGGATCGCGGTCTGGTCAAAGTCGAAGATCTCCATGAGCTTGGCGAACTCGTCACGGGAAAATGTCGCGGCCGAAAAGACGACAAGGAGATCACGTTGTTCAAGAATAACACCGGGATGGGCATTCAGTTTGCCGCGACGGCGCGGAAAGTTTACGAGAAGGCCCGCGAGAAAGGCATCGGCGCGGAGCTGCCGCTCGAGCTTTTCATGACGCGCCGCGGCGACAAAGCTTATTCGCCGTGATCGGGGGACCGCAATGAAGCGTCTGATACTGTTGGCGCCATGCCTCTATTTATTTTTTGTCTACGCCGTCCTCGCGGCCGACACCGCCGTCGTCGAAGGTGCGAAGAAAGAGGGCGCGCTCGTTTTCTACACGACGATGGATATTCAAAACAGCAAGCCGCTTCTCGACGGCTTCACGAAGAAATATCCGTTCATCAAAGGCGATCTCGTGCGCCTCGGCGGCACGGCGATGGTGAGCCGCATCATGACCGAAGCGCAGGCGGGCGGGAATCGGTTCGACGTCGCGGTGGGGATTTCCCCGTCCTATATTCCGATGCGGGAGAGAAATCTCATCGCGCCGTATATGTCGTCGGAGTTTCCGAGCCTCTATGACGATCTGTATGAGCCCAAGGGTTACTGGGCCACCGTTTATCTGAACACTCTTGTCCTCGGCTACAATACAAAAAACATTTCGCGCAGCGATCTGCCGAAAACTTACGAAGATCTGCTCAAACCCCAGTACCGACAACAATTCATCATCGACATCGAGAACCACGATGTCTTTGTCGGCCTCGGCCAGGAGTGGGGCCAGGAAAAAGCCGTTGCCTACTTCAAGGGTCTCGCCAAGCAAGAACCGGTTTTTTTGCGCGGCATTACCAATC
>JBGPTS010000186.1:0-7004 GCA_041490745.1 Binatia bacterium
AAAAGCTCGAGCGTCTTCGTGCACCTGTCGCGATCCAAAATTCCCTGTCCGAATTGAAGGAAGATTTCGTTGGACTTGACGTGGCGGCCGACCTCGTCGATCTTGCGCGATATCGTATCCGCATCGCCGACCAGCATAGGCGGAATGCCCCGGCCAAACGGCACGTACCACGTTTTCCAATACCACAGACAATCCTCGGCCCAGGCTTCCGCCTCGCTTTTAGAGTCGGCCAAGACCACATAACCGCCCCACGCGGCTTCCTCGCCTTCAGGCACACTACGCCCGCAACGCTCCGCCTCGTCCCGGTAGGAACTCCAGCACAGCTGGCAAAACTCCATGTTGTCCGACATGATGATGGGCTTGCCGCCGACGCGCGCCCAATACATCACCGTCCGCAGACTGTTCGTGAATCCGCCGTACAACGGAATCGGCTGTTGTAATGGCCGCGGCGCGATTCCCACCTCCCTTACCGTGCCGTCCGGCTCCACGCCTCGACCGTAGGTGTAATATACCGGATGATCGTGCGGAAGCTGGGTCTCGGCGGGAAAGGTCCAGTATTTGCCCCTGTACGCGAAGGTGTCGTGACGCCAGGCGGTGAGGATAATATCCACGCACTCCTCGAACAGCTCATGGTTCATCTGATCTTCTTGGGTTCGTTGATTCCATGCTCCCACCGCCTTGACACCCGGCACCGCCGCAAAGTTTTGGAACCAGCGCGCCTGATAGCCGCGCACAAAGGCGACATTTAAACGGCCGCGAAGCAGGTGATCGAGGGTGGCGGCATGCTCCGCGACCCGGAGAGGATTGTGAGTCGGCAACACATAGCCGAACTGATCCAGCCGCAGCTTCTTTGTCTGCATCCCCATGTAGAGCGCGAGTAATCCGGGCTCCTGAGAGGCCTCGAAGCCTTCGATCTGCAAATGATGTTCCGGCACGCCGATCGCGGCGTATCCCGCCTCATCGCAAAGGCGCGCGTAGGAGCCGATTTCGTCCAACATGCGCTGGAACAGAATCGGATTTTTTCCCGCCATGCCTTGTTCCAGCTCGTGGCGCCGTCCGATCACGGCGTAAAGGAAAGCATGAAAATTCATCCGTAGTTCCTTGACGGGAAAACGATACGAGACTCCGCCTGGAGATTCGGGTCAAGCCGGCTTTTCTAACACGCGGCTGTTGCTCGGGTCAAGCAAGCCCAGGCCGATTCAAGAGGGTGTTTTCAGCGGCCCGTGAGCGTGGCCTGGCGGTGATGAAAGAGCCGAGGTGCGAGCAGTTCGAGCTGTTTCAGAGCGTGGTGCGTCCGGACAAGCTCACGATTTTAGAACGATGGAAGGATCAGGCGGCTTTGGATGCGCAGCTACACTATGGCGGAGTACTCGCCCTCCGCTCAGACCAAGCTGCGCGCCGGCGGCGAGGCGCGCCAGATGATGCGTACAACTGGACGCGCTGCGCCGGCGCTATCCGCCAATGAAAGCCGCGATCTGAGAATTCCCCAAGCGGCGCTCAGTATTTGCCTAGAACGGCCAGTAACCTATCCGCATCGGCCGGCGGCCGCACCTTGCCCGCGAGAATATCTCGCGCCTCGACCGGCCTACCGTAATACCCCGTGTTGAGCTGGTCGCGCGTGCCGATGACCGTGCCTTCGAGGGAAACGCCGGCGAAAAGTCCCTGGCTGCGGCTATAACTATACATAGCCGCGTTCAAGGCGACACCGGCCTCGGCGCTGCGTCCGACCGGACCCGCCGCTACAGTCAAGTTGCCTCCCAGGGTAACGTTGCCGCCTTTGGAGAACGCGTCGACCGCCGCTGGAGTGTTGAGGACAATCACGAACTCGGAGACCTCGGCCCCGGCTTGAAAGCCGATTCCCAGCCCTCCCGTGCCGATCGCGGAGGGACCGCTCCAGCCGTTTCCGGTTCGCGCAACGACGATTCCGCCGCCGCCCCTGACGCTACCGATGAAAGCGCCCTTTGTTACGGTAAGAATCGCCAAGCCTTTCGCCGCGCGCATGACCGCGGGCGGAATTCCTCGCTCCGGAATCGCCTGGAAGCGGTCGATGATCGCGACGGCTTGATCGACGTCCGCCTGCATGCTGTCGCGCGGGGACATCGTAGAGCACGCGCTGAGAAGAGTTGAAGCGATTAAAAAAATAATTGCCTTCGTCGTTGATCTCATTCCGGCACCCTCCCTTTTTTCGGCCGACATTCACACCGCCCGATGCGATGCTAACACTAAGGCTAGCAGATGGAGAGGGGTAGGGGAATAGGGGAGGCAATGTGAAGTTATGACGCCGAATATTGGGCGAGCGTGCGTGCAGAAAGTTCATTGAATCGTTGAAGTCCGACCCAAACC
Organism: Binatia bacterium; assembly: GCA_041490745.1. Lineage (GTDB taxonomy): Bacteria > Desulfobacterota > Binatia > UBA9968 > UBA9968 > JAJPJQ01. Next base: position 2,344 of record JBGPTS010000186.1, read on the forward strand.
CCGCCGCTTGCCGCGCGTTCTAGAACCGATCGGCGAGCTCATGATATAGAAACACGATGGACGACGACCAGTTTGCCGAGCTCTCCACCTGGATCGCCGAGGCCGGGTTGGCCGGTCAGAGCGAATCGGCGATCCTTGCCGGTTTTTGCGAGCGCGAAGTGGCGCGGGGTATGCCTCTGGGCCGCGCGCTCGTGCTGATCGATACGCTCCACCCGATTTACGAAGGCCGCGCCTTCCGCTGGACGCGCGCACAAAAAGAAACGACGCTCACCGAATACGGTCGAACCGACGACGACTTGAGCCGCTGGCAACGCAGTCCGTTCCACCGGCTTGAGGAGTCCGACGAGCCGCTTCTGCGGCGTCGTTTGACTGCGGAGACGGAAGCCGAGTTCTCCATCTTCGCCGAATTGCGCGCCGCGGGCATGACCGATTACGTAGCGATTGCGAACCGATTCACCGGCGCCGAGATCATCGGCGACGTGGACTGCGTGTATTCTTCCTGGGCGACCGACGCCGCCAAAGGCTTCCAAGACGACGAGGTCGCGCACTTGCTCCGGCTCTCGCCGTTCCTGGCGCTCGCGGTGAAATCCGCGTCGTTGACGCGTATTGCCGGCACGCTGGTCGAGACCTATCTCGGGCGCGACGCCGGCCGGCGGGTTTTGCAAGGCCGCATCGCGCGCGGCGTCGCCGAGCGGATCGAAGCCGCGCTGTGGTTCAGCGACCTCCGCGGCTACACCCGGTTCAGCGATACGGCGAGCCCCGGAGACATTATTCCTCTGCTCAATCACTACGCCGATGCGATCATCTCGGCCATTCATGAACAAGGAGGCGACGTTCTCAAATTGATCGGCGACGGCGCGCTCGCCATCTTCGCGGCGGAAGATCGCGGCCGCGCCTGCGATGCGGCGCTGACCGCCGCGCTCGAGGCCCGGCGGAGGGTAGCCTTAGTGAACCAGCGCCGCATCGGCAAGGGTCTTGCCGTTACCGACATGTACCTCGGTCTTCACATCGGTGACGTGTTCTACGGCAACATCGGCAGTAAGGACCGGCTCGATTTTACCGTCATCGGCCCGGCCGTCAACGAAGTGAGCCGGATCGCCGCGATGTGCCGCTCCGTCGATCAGCCGGTGCTCGTTTCTTCCGCCTTCGCGGCGGCGCTGGGAGAAAAAAGAAGCGCGCTCGTCTCGGTCGGACGATATGCGCTCCGCGGCGTCGGTCGCCCGCAGGATCTATATACGATCGAAGAAGTGGAGGGAGAGTCGTGACGCGAAGTCGGAGGAATAACGTAAATTGTTTTCTCTTCCGGATGACGATCGTTTGGACAGCCGCTGCCCTCTTGGGATCGTTCCCGGCTTCCGGCGCTGCCGCTACCGAGAAAATCACCGCCAGCTATGGCGCTATTTCCGGGACGATGGCGCCCATCTGGGCCGCCAAGGAGGGGCGGCTGTTCGAGAAGCAGGGTCTCGACGTCAATCTCGTTTACATCCCCGGCGGGCCGCGCAGCATCATGTCGCTGATCGGCAACAGCTTGGAATTCGTCAACCACTCGGGGATGCCGGCGCTGGAGGCGTACCTGCGAGGCGCGGAAACGGCGATGATCGGATCCTCATTGAATCAACTCGAGCACGCGGTCGTGGCGCAAAAGAGCATCACCGGTGTCGAACAGCTCAGAGGCAGAATCATCGGGATGAGCGCTCCGGGAGCGTTGACGGACATTGTCCTGCGCGAGGCGCTGCGCTTTCACGGGATCTCGGACAAGGAAGTCACGATCATTCCGGTGGGCGATGAGGGAGCGCGGCTGGTCTCGCTGCAAACCGGACGGGCGCAGGCGGTGATCATCTCTGGAATACAGCGTCTTACCGCAACCCGGATGGGCTTTCACTCGGTGATCGATCTCGGCAAACTGCCGATCGAGGTCGCCGGTTCGAGCATTCTGGCGCGGCGGTCTTACCTGGCGCAGAATCCCGAGATCGCGCTCAAGTTTCTCAAAGCCTGGATCGAAGGGGTTTTCCTGTTCAAGGCCAAGCCCGAGTTTGCCATCGGCGTGCTGAAAAAGTACGTCGCCACTAAAGACCCCGAAGTGTTGAGCGCGATTTACGAGCTCAACAAACAACAGCTCGCGACAAAACCAGTGCCTTACGTGCGCGTGGTCAAATCGATGATCGAGTTATTGGCGCGGACACGGCCCGACTTGCCGAACGCGAATCCGGAGGGCTTCGTCGAGCCGCGTTTCGTGAACGAACTCGAAAGAGCGGGTTTCTTCGAGGAGATGAGCCGGCAATACGGCAAGTGAGGATCGGCGATTTGCGTCGGCCGAACTCGGTCGCTTGGCGCGTTCGTGGAAACTTCGAGCCGGTTCCCAAACCGTTTCCCCCCTCTGTGCGCGAGCGCTGAAAAATGCTATCGGAAATCGGTCGGCAGTTTTCGTGGATGCGGAGGATCGTTGAATGACCATCAAGAGATACAATTCGGGAATGCAACGCGCCAAAGGCTTGCTCGAGCTGGCCGCCGCTCTATATGACAGCTCACTCTCGTCGGAATCGTGGAACGCCGCGGAAGGGGTGCTCCAAACCGATTCGCCCCTCGGTAACGCGCTCAAACTCTCGCTGACCCCCAAGTCAAAGGATAGAAAGGGCATCGCACTCTCTTTCGCCACCGGCGGCTGTCGGGAGATCAGAGCAGTGGCGGAAGGCGCCCGTTCCCTAGTCTGGGTTAACCCGTCGGTGCTGTTAACGATGGCCTACCGCGGAAAAGGTCCGTTTCAAAAACGCCTCCCCGTGCGAGCGATCGCAGTGTTTCCCTCTTACGATGTCATGGGCTTTGCAGTCCATGAATCGACCGGCATCACATCCATCGCTCAGATCAAAAAGGAACGCTTCCCGCTGAAACTTTCCACCGGGAACACGGATAAGAGCGCTCGTAGGGAAAACGCAACGATGTTCACGGTGGCGGAGGTCATGCGGGCCGCCGGATTTACGCTGGAGAATATTCGCCGCTGGGGCGGAGAAGTTCACTCGACGAATCGGCCCAGCGATCCGGCCCGGCGGGCGGGCATCGAGAGCGGCGCCGTCAACGCGGTTTTCGATGAGGGGATCAAGAGCTGGTCGCGGACCGCGTTGGAAAAAGGGTTTCATTTTCTGCCCGTGGATGGATCGATTCTCAAGCACATGGTGAAGATGGGATACCGGCCGAGCCTCATGCCGGCATCGCGGTTTGAGGGATTGGCGGCGGACGTTCGGACCATCGATTTCAGCGGCTGGCCGATGATCGTTCATGCCGGCATGCCCGACGACGTGGCCTATGCTTTATGCGAATCGATCGAGAAGCGAAAGGACGCGATGCCGACGGATAATTACAAGCCGCTCGATATGGCGCAGCTCTGCGCCAACGACGAAGAGTCGCCTTATGATGTGCCGCTGCACCCCGGCGCGGCGCGTTTTTATCGCGAGCGAGGATATCTTAAATAGATTATTCTGCGGCGAATTCCGCCTGAGATTTGTTCGCTCACTGAAACTCCTGCCACTTTGCTCTCGAGCTAGTTGCCGGTGGAGGATTCAAGTCAACGAGGAACCGGCAATACGACAGGTGAGGATCGGTACGACGGAGGCGGAGCGCAAAGCCTTTGACGCGCCGCGCGGGCTTGTGTCACTTATCAGCAGCGCGACAAGGAGGAGAAAACATGGCGAGAATCAAAGGCGTGTCAAAAGAGGAGGCGATGGATGAAGTCCGCGCCGTTTTCGAGGAGCAGGAAAAGCGTTACGGATATATCCTGAACACCGCGCGGATCTACGCGCTCAGGCCGACGATTATGAAGGGAGTCCAGGCCCTGGGCAAAGGGATCGTGGATTCCGGGCTGATCGAGCCGGAGTTGCGCCACCTGGTCTGCGTCAAAGCGGCCAGCATCAATGGTTGTCCTTATTGACTCGATCTCAACGCATCCAGTGGGATGCAAAACGGGGCTTCATCGGAGAAAGTCGCGGCGGTGCTGGCGGATTATCGTAAGAGCGCACTTTTCTCCGAGCGGGAGCGCGCCGCCCTGGAGCTGGCGGAGAGGATGACCTACACTGGCAAGCGGGTTACGGATAGATTTTTCAAGAAGCTTATGCGGCGTTTCACGGATGAAGAGTTGGTGGAGTTGGCGGCGATCATCGCCCTAGAGAACTTCCGCAGCAAGTTCAATCCGGTCTTTGCCGTCGAAGCCCACGGCTTCTGTCCCGTGCCTGCGATACGGACCGCCGCTGCCGCCGCCACCGAGCGTTTTCGATGATATCGGGAAATGAGAATCGGCACTCAGACAAGGCCGACCATGCCCGCCAGCGCGCCGGCCGCGAGCAGCCATAGCGGGCTCCATGACGTGCGCGCGACCAGCGCTACGGTGGCGAGCGTGAGCAGATACGCGCGCCAGTCGTGATTCACCACGCGTATCAGTATGCTCGCGCTCGCGAAACTCAGTCCAATCGTCACCGGCGCCAGGCCGCGGCGGATGGCGCGGCCGATCGCGGCGTTCGGATAGCGCTCGTTCAAGTGCCCGACAAACAGCGTAAACGTGGTAGCCGGCACGAGAAGCGGAACCGTGGTCGCGGCTGCGCCCGCCCACCCCGCCAGGTGCCAGCCGAGAAGCGTGACGTACATGGCGTTGGGGCCGGGCGCCACCTGCGCCA
>JBGPTS010000187.1:0-6993 GCA_041490745.1 Binatia bacterium
GCGCACGTTCAGGGACGCGACGGCGAGAGAGTTCTCCGCATGGACGAGCTGATCGCCGGCGCATATGAAACCGCGCTCGCTACGAACGAGCTTTTGGTCGCGATCGACATTCCGCTGGCCGCGAAAACCAAACGCGCCGCCTACCTCAAATTTCAAATCAAAGAGCGCCCGACGCTCGGTCTCGCGCTGGTTTTGGATTTGGATGATGGCGGGCGGAGTGTGAGCAAAGCCAGAGCCGTTGTCGGAAGCGTGAGTCCGAAACCCAGTCGTTCAGATCAAGCCGATGCGCTGCTTATCGGTCCCAGAGAAAAAGTCGAGAAGCAACTCGCCGACGCGGCGGAAATTCTTGCCAATGCCGCTGATCCCGTGGACGACCTCGAAGGCAGCGCCGAGTACAAGCGCCATTTGATCGGCGTTTATCTGAAGCGCGCTTTTGCGAAGGCGCTGTCCTAAAAGATCGAAGCGAAAACACATCCTATGACAAGTTATAAGTGCGGCGACGGCTTCTCGGCCTCTAAATACGAGGAAGGTGTAACTGATGATCCGCCCTAGCTCGGGAATGTTAAAGAGTAAAACTTTGGTCACTAAAGCGCTTCTCAAGGAAAGAGAGAGAGACAAAAAGCGCGAAGAGAGAAAATTTAAGAAGTTCTACAAATTGCCAAAGGGGACAAAGTGATAGGCTTATGAAATCGACAATCCTTCACGGCCTGGACACAAACTCATTTCCGCCAATCAGAAATCTCCAGGGTTTGTGCTTCCACTTCCCCGCGTAGTCCACGCCGATGCGCGGTCGCGCCAAAATCTTCGGCGGCGGCTCGCCGCGATCTTCAACGTAGAGAACACTGCCGCAAATATCCGCGCCGTTCAGCGCCTTGTCGATCGCGAAGGCCTGGCAGAGTTTTCCCGGACCGCTGGCGAGATTGCGCGTCTCTTCCGTGCGCCGTCTCCTTTTCATCAACTCAATGCCGTCCACCGGCTCCAGCGCGCGAATCAGCACCGCCGAGGCGTGATCGACCTCTTCCGTCACGACATTGAGGCAGTAGTAAACGCCGTAGATGAAGTAAACGTAGGCGTAGCCCGCCCGGCCGAACATGATTTCCGTCCGTGCCGTGCGCCCGCGCGCCGCGTGGCAGGCGAGGTCGTGCGGCCCGACGTAGGCCTCGGTCTCCACGATTCGCCCGACGGTCTTACCGTCGGGATGTTTTCGGACGAGATATTTACCCATCAATTGCCGGGCGACTTGGATCGTCGGCTGTTCGTAGAAGGGGCGGGAGAGCTTCAAAGTTGATATAGACTAATGGTTGGATAGCAGGCTCAGAATAGATTGATGGACCGTGTACCACGCGTACAAGTCGAGCAACGGCTTCAGAAAAAGTCCTCCCGCTGCCACGAAAAGTAAAATAGACATTCCTCGAGCGTACCTGCCGCGATGAACTTTAGCCCGGAAAGCTACACGCATGTCCGGCGGCGGCCAACGACCCGACCTTTGGACCTTGATCCCCATTCTCAAAAAATTAAGAGCCAGGCCCCAGAAAAGAACGGCGAATACGATTATCATAACGAGAAAAAGATCATTCTGATTCTTCAGCGCTTCCAGCGGATTTGTCTTGGCCAAAGTTTCGTTGTGCGAGTTGATCAAATCGAAGAACGGCGCAAAACCCAACCATAAAAAAAGCCCCAGACCTAACAACACAAAGAGTTTCGTCCTGGTCGCTCGATTGCCCGCGACAAATTCTTCTTCCAAGCCGTTCAAAGCAACTCCGCTAATATTTCGCGAGCTCGAACGACGTGCTCTCTCGGCACGAGAACCTTGACCGGAATGGGCGCTGCGCGCATAGTGAAATTTTCGCCTTGAACGACATAAGGAATCTTTTCGCCTTCGAGGAGCGATTTTGGGATGGCGATCTCCCCTAGATTGTTCGTGCTCAAAACCTCCTCAAGTTCGACAAAGCTCGCCTTGCTTTTCGGCAGTACCGGCAATTCATGAACCAGGGGCACTTCACAATCGGCGCATTTGACGAATCCGTCACGGTATTCCGCCCGGCATTTCGGACAGTACCTCATGCGTCAAGGACCTACCTGCCCCTGGATTCTTTGATTTCCTTCAACAAACTCCAATCCACCACCTGACTCAGCGGAATCTCTTTGGTGATCTTCAACCGTTCCCGAGTTAAATTGACGTCGAGCAGTACGCCCTTGTCGGAGATAAACCCGTCTTCGGCGAACGAGCCGATGGCAGCGTCGTAAGCGGTGGACGCTTGGGACGGCGAGATGCGTAGATAGTCGGTTATCATCGCGAGCGTCTCCGCGCGGTTTTCTTTCATGAAGCGCGTGCCGCGGAGCATCGCGCGGACGACTTTTTTGATCTGCTCGCGCTCGCTCATGAGCTTTTTGTCGGTGACGCCGATTCCGGAAAGCGGCAGATCGATAATCTCAGAGAGATTCAGCATACGCCGCATCCCCTCTTCTTCCGCTTTCACCGCAAACGCCACGTCGATGGCCGTGGCGTCGATCGCGCCCGCCTTGAGCGCCGCAAGCCGGACGGGGCTCTCGCCGCTGACGATGATTTTCACGTCTTTGTCGGGATCGAGACCGAAGTGCCGCACGGTAAGGCGCGCGAGATAATCGACGGTGCCGGCGAACGAATCGACGCCGATGGTTTTGCCCTTGAGTTCTTTTCCGGACTTGATTTCACCGCGGACGATGAAAACGTGCAGCGGCTTGGAGGCCATGCCGCTCACGACCTTGACCGGCACTCCGGTCACCGCCGCGCGGAGCGTCGATCCCCACGCGAGCAGATAATCGATGTCACCCGAAACCAACGCTTTGACGCCGATCGCGGGTTGCATCTGAACTTTGTCGGCGTTGAGTCCTTCGTCACGATAGAATCCTTTGCGGAGCCCGACGACGACCGGAAACTCGAACAGCCCGCGGCTCGGCGTGCCGATCATCACGCGCTCGGGCGCGGCGCCGGCCGACGCGAACTGCGGCGCGGAGCAAAGCGCGAGCAACGCCGCCAGCGCGATGAGAATGATGTTACGGTTCATAGACTCTCCTCCAGAATTTTACAGTAGGTTGAGCAGTCTGCCGTATCCCGGCCTTGCGTCTTTGATTTTGATCGCCTTGAGCGCCCACCAGGCGGAGGCCTGCGTCGTCGTCACGACAGGAATGCTTAGCTCGCGCTCTAGCGGTGCGATCGCGCCGAGCGGCTGCCACTTGGGATTTGGAATATAGATGCCTTCGGCGTCGGGCGCTTCACGAAACGCCTCGCGGGCGAGGCGGAGCGGGACATCGGGCGCAAGGCGCGACATTTCCGCCGGCCCGGAACAAAGCGCCGTCTTGAGACAGAGCACTTCGAAACCCTGCGCATGCAGACGCCGCTTCATCCCATCGTTCAAACTTTCCCTGTAGGGAGTAACGAGCAGGAGCTTTTTGACGCCGAGAGTCCTGAGCGCCAGCTCGGCGGCATGCTGGCCGGTCGCAACCGGAACTCCCGTCTGTTTTTCTAGTTCGGGCGCCAGATCGCCGGTTCCCGTTCCATTTTCTACATTGACGAGCGGCGAGCCGCCGAGCACGACCGCGCCGACGCCGAGCTTGATCAGCCCGCGCGCCGCGCGTTCCACCGCGTCGCGCGCTTTCTCGAATTCCTGCGGCGTATGATCCTCGACGCCGAGCGTGGCAAAGACGACGTTCACCCCTTCGGGAACGATTTTGAACCAGTCTTCGGCCTCGTCGAGATACGTCGGCGTGATCGCGCCGATCTGTCCGTAGGGTCCGCGCATGTCCGCTATTCCCCGCGAGTCCTCACGGCGCGAGTTTTCAGGCCGCGGCCGATAAATAGTACCATGAGTCGAACCTTTCTAAACGGACGTCCGCGGCCCTTTTCCTCGCGCCCCTCGGCCTCGCGGCGAAGCCGCTGCTGGTTCGACAAGCTCACCACCCTGAGCGAAGTCGAAGGGCCGGTCGAAGAGGCCACGCGTCCGATGACCACCGGTGGGAATAAGCACTTAACCATCCCGTGGCCTCGGAGTCAGCCATAGGCTGATCAGCCTCAGGCTGAAGCGGCAGCATGGCGGCTTCACTTGTGAAACGTGGAAACCAGAAATTATTCCATCCGGACGTTTTTTTTGAAATCGTAACCGGCGGAGAAGCCACTCTCGAACTTCCAGGAAATTTTGTCTTTGCCCGCGTCGTCTCGCCGGCTTTTCTTGAGAAAATCGAGCAGCAGCTTCCACGCGTCGTTCGCGGCTTCTTTGCGATAGCGCCCCGGCATCGTGTCGTTGAGCCATCCGTGCGGCGCGTCGGGATAAATCCGGATGTGATAGCTCTTTTTCCCCTGCTCTAGAGCGGCACGGAACCTGAGCACGTCGTCGATGGAAATTATGTGGTCCGCTTCGCCGAACACGCCCAACACCGGGCAGGAAACTTTTTGCAGCAGGCTTTCGAGCGGCGTCGGCCGGAATTCGTCCGTCGTCCATTCTTTGCCGCCGGCGGCGCCGTAGAACACCACACAGGCCGCGACATCGTCGCGCCCGGCCGGCAGGACAGCCTGGCGTCCGGTCTGGCAGACGCCCATGACGGCGATTCGCGACGGATCGACGGAACGGAGCCGCTTCAGGTATTCGATCGCCCGGCCGATGTCCTCCAGCGCTTCGCCGTCGCGCATTTCGCACCGACCGTCGCCACGCTCGAGCGCTTTCTTGTCGCCGGTGAAGCGCCAGAAAAGATCCGGCGCCAGCGCGACGAAGCCGGCCCGGGCGAATTTGACGATGAGATCCTTCGTATGCTGCACGATGCCGTATCTCTCGTGCAGCAGGATCACCGCGGGCCGTCTCCCCTTCGCTCTCGGCAGAGCGCGAAAAGCGGACAGGCCGGCGGCGATGCGCACGGTTGAAGATGAAATCTCCGACGAGTTCTTTTTTTTCATGCCAATGCTCCGCTTATTTCTTTGCCGCCTCGGCCATTCCATGCTCGTAGACGCCGCGATGCATGACGCCATAGAGATCGACGGCGGTCAAAGCGCAGTATTCGAGCGTGTACCCTTCGCGCACGTCCGCGTAACCGTCCTCGAGAATCCGTTCCAACACGGCCCGATTGAAGCTGCCGTGGCCCATCACCCCTTCGTCGTGTTCTTTCAGGTCGGCTTCTTCATGCGTGGAAAAATAAATCGCCTGCTCGCGGCCGAAGCCGTACTGGCGCGTCAGCGCGCGGTGCCAGCTCGCCGCCCAATGGCCGACCGGCTCCTCGGTCAGCATCGAGAACCACCACTCGGCGACCGTGCCCTCCCAGAGAAGGCCGCGCTTGAAGTCGAGGATCGCGCGCGCCTCGGGGAGCATCGGCTGGCGCAGGACGTCGTTTTCGGAGAGGCCGAGAGCCTTGGCCGTCTGCAGCATGACGAGCACGTGTCCCGGCGGCTTGGGGTGAATAAACTCGTCGGCCACTTTCGCGCCGAACGGTCCGAGCAGATCGACGTGTCTTTTGAAGAAGCCGAGATGCTTGTGATACGAAGCGGCGATCAGCGTATTGATTTCAATCGTGAACGCGCCCCAGTTTTTAAAAAAGAGACGGATCACCGATAGCGGCAAGCTCCCCTCCATGAGCGCCTTCATGAACGCGCCCTGCGTCACCCGCTCCTTCCAACGCTGAACGACCTTCGCGTTCACCGCGTCCAGATACGCTTTGGCCTCTTCAGAACTCATTTTCACCGCGAGCCGCGGAGATTTTACTTCCATACGTCGCTCCTTACGATTGCGGTCAGCATTACCCCGCGGTGAAAAGCGAGTCAAGGCTCACAGAGCCCCGGGAGTTGTCGTGAGACCCTTCGCTGCGCTCAGGATAAACTCCGCGAAGAATCTCTCTTTCTCGACCCGCGCTTGTCAGGGACACGCGGAACACCTATATTTGGCGCATGAAATTGAAAAACGAATCCATCTTTGTCGGCGAGCTGACGACGATCGGACGGCGCACGGGTCTCGCGCGCACGGTGGAACTGAGGATGGTCTATCTCGACGGCAAATTTTACGCCGCGTCGAGGAGGGTTCAGGGCAAGTACTGGTGCCGTAACATGCTCAAGAACCCAGACGTGAACGTCAAAGCGGGCGGCGAACTTTTTTCCCTGCCGGGCGCGGCAGGTCGCAGACGAAGGACTTCGCCTCCGTGTCCTCAACCCGCGCGACTCGCCGCCTCTATCGGAGCGCGTTGTTTTTGAAATGACGCCGCGCAACGCGCCGGCGGCCAATTCCCCCAAGTAGAGTTGAAAAGGCTATTCGCCCTTTTCTTTTTGCTCCTTAACCGCCTTTTCCACATTCTCCATTCCCTTCTGCATCCCCTGGTACATTTGCTGCTCTTTCTTTGCGCCTTCCTGGAGCGCTTTCTGAACTTCGGCGTCTCTCTCCGCCGAGCTCTTTTGATCCTTGCCGCAACCGATCCCCAGCAATAGAACCGCAACCGCACAAGCAAAAACCTTCATCCAGTGCCTCATCGGATATCTCCCCTTTCAAAATAAGTTTTGTGGCTAACAGCGCTAGCACGAGATTGAGCATACTTGCAATCGGGAAGTGCCTGCGCCCCAGTGCGCCGCTGTTTGTTTTCGCAGACCCTTTTGTTATCATTCTATTGTCGAATGAAACTCCAGCAGTTAACATTCGTGTGGCTGTCACTATTTCTCTTCGCTTTTCCCCGTAACGGCCTCACTCAAGGACCTCCCGGCGCGGTCCACAGGTTCAAAAGCAGCCCGGCTCTGGCGATCGCGGACTCCGGAAGTTGGCGAGCCGTTCAGAACGGCGCCGAGTTCCGCAAGGTCACGCTGGAGCGCCGCGATCCCTATCAGATCATCGATTTGAAGCTGTTGCGTTTCGATAGCCGGTGGATCGTCCCGCGCGTCGTGCGCAGCCAGACGTACAATCTCAAGGGCGCCAACGTCAAAACCCTGGCGGAAAAGAGCGGCGCGATCGCTATGATCAATGCGAATTACTTCGACGGAAACGGAAGACC
>JBGPTS010000188.1:0-6952 GCA_041490745.1 Binatia bacterium
GAAGAGCGGACTTTGCGTCCCGGCCTGTGAACCTATCGATGGAAGGAATAACGTCTATGCGCGACTCGCAGTTTTGGAAAAAGGGCGCGGTTAGTCTCTTAGCGGTTTTTCTCGTCGTGGGATTTTTTTGGTCGGAGGCGCGCGCCCAATTGACGCCGTTGCATGTGGGACACGCTTCCGTCAACTCTCGCATGGCGCCCTTGTGGGTGGCTGCAAAGGAAGGTTTTTTCAAGAAACAGGGTTTCGACGTCAGAGTCGTCAACATTCGCGGCGGAACCCAGGTGACTCAGGCGCTGCTCGGCGGCGGCCTCGAAATAGCGTACTCCGATCCTCCCGCCACCATTTCCGCCATTGCCGCGGGGGCTCCGCTCGTGGAGGTAATGGCCACAGCCACGGTCATGCCCTATTATTTAATAGGGGCGCCCACGGTGAAAACCCTTGCGGACCTCAAGGGAAAGCGCGTGGGCTCATCCGGTTTAGGCCTTTCCGCCTCCCGCATGGCGATTCTGGTCGCTTTCAAACAACTGGGGCTGGATCCGGAGCGGGACAAAATTACGCTGGTGGCGGCCGGAGTCGAACCCGAAAGGCTCGCGGGTCTCGCGTCCGGGGCAATCGCCGGGACGGTGATCGCTCCGGAATTCCGCACCAGGATCGAGCAACTCGGTCTGAACATCCTGGCGGATCTCCGAACATTGACCATCCCCTGGGAAGTGGGCAACGTGGTAACCAGCCGAAAGTTTCTTCAGAACCGGCGAGATGCGGTCGAGAGAGTTCTCAAGGCGCTGTTGGAAGGAAACGCCTACGTTCTCAACCCGGCCCACCGTCCTGAGTTGCTCGAACTCTTGAAGAGCCGTCTCGGCTTAAAGAGCGCGCAGGATGCAATCGGCGCCTACGAGGACACAGTCAAATACTACGTCCTCAAAAAGCCCTATCCTTACCGTGAAGGGCTCCAGTCGATCCTTGCGGAGGTCGGCAAGGTCATCCCCAGCGCGACCAGCCTGAGATTTGAGGACGTGGCTGACCCGAGCATCATCGAAAAGCTCGACAAGAGCGGCTACATTGATGGCTTGTACCGATAGGGAAGCACGAGCCGGTTCGATGGCGACCACGAGAAAAAAATTTAAGGGGGTCGCGCCATAGCCGCTATCTCTGCCGTCATACCGAATCGAATGGAGTTCTCCCTCGACTGAATCCTAATCCTGAGTCCTCCCGCTAAGGGCCTTTTCACGTTTTATCTTCACCTCTCTAGTCGGCGCCGCGGCGTTGAGATCTCTCAGGCGGTCCGCGAAGAAGCTTACCGCCACTTCTTGTACGGAGTGCGCCTTCTAGGATAGCTTTAGCCTGGGAGATGACAGAAGCATGGAACACGAAGATCATCACAAGAGCCGTTTCCACGATCATGCGCAGGCGAAAGAGTACGACCGCAGGGCGGCGCAGTCGGAGTATCGCGGGCAATTGGTGGCGAAATTAGTGGAAGCGTTGGAGTTGACCGGGCGTGAGCGCGTGCTCGATCTCGCCACCGGCACCGGGCGGGTTGCCCGCCCCGTCGCCGAACGTCTCGATGGCGGAATGATCATCGGACTCGACGAAGCGATGGCGATGCTGCAAGTGGCGGGCGAGCACGGAGGCGAAGCGCCGATCGCCCGTTTTTTTCCAGCCGCTGGGAGCGCGGAGGCGATTCCCTTCCACACCGCGGTCTTCGACCGCGCTTTGACGTGCTTCGCGCTCCATCACTTCGGTCATGCACTCTTAACCGCGCAAGAAGTTTTTCGCGTCCTCAAGCCGGGCGGCCGGTTCGTCGTTCTGGATCCGGTCGTGGCGCCGGAGGAGAACGCCCTGGATGTGCGGATCCGCGAGCGCATCAACGAAATCCTCAGCAGCGGTCATGGCGAGCGCTTTCACTACTATTCGCTGAAAACGATCCGTGAGCTGCTTACCGGCGCGGGTTTTCGCGTCATTCGCGCCGATCTCCATACGTACGCCGTCGATCAAGAGGGGACGGAAGGAATCCCCACGGGCCGCCACTGGCGCGACGTTGCCGAAGGGCTCCAGAAAGATCCGCCGGAGATCAAACACCGATTCGAAGAGCGGTTTTTTCACTATGAAAATGAGGGCGGCAAGATTCGGGTGCGGGGACGGTTTTATTTTTCCCTGGTGAGCGGGGAGAAGGGATAGCCGTTAGGAATTTCGTATGAAGTCAGAAATGTCTCGGATGTTCCGGCTCGGCGTCTTTGTTGCCCTGTCAGTATCCAGTCCGCTATGGGCGCAGAGCGGGCCGGTAGTAATTCAGGGCGGGACGTTGATCGACGGCAGCGGACGTCCACCGGTCAACGACGCGGTCATCGTCTTTCAAGACGGCCGCATCCGCGACGTCGGCGAGAGAGGGAAGGTTTCAATCCCGGCGGGCGCGGAAATCCTCGACGCCAAAAGCAAGACGATACTGCCCGGATTGATCGACGGCCACTGCCACCTGCGCGACTGGATGGGCGAGGTCTACCTTCATTTCGGCATCACCACCTGCCCGACGATTTCCAACAATCCGACGGAGTGGGTCATCGCCCAACGAGAGGGCGTCCGGAGCGGAATCATTCGCGGTCCGCGCGTCTGGGCCTCGGGAAACGTCATCGACGGCCCGCCGCCCGAAGGATTGAGCGGACTCCGCCGGCAGCGCACGAGCGTCTTCGTCACGAACGAGGAGGAGGCGCGAAAAGCGGTTCGAGCGGGAGTGGAAAAAGGCGTGGAGGGATTTAAACTCTTCGAGCGGCTCACTCCGCAAGTCGCCAAAGCGGCGGCGGAAGAAGCGCACCGTTTAGGTAAGCCGGTGCTCGCCCACTCGCTGGATATTTTCGCGGCGGCCGACGCTGGCTACCAATCGGTCGAGCACTCGTGGTCCGTGCTCTTTACTTCGATCCAGGACCCGAAGAAGAAATCCGAGCTCGACATGGCGCGCATGACGGGAAAGATCAGCACCGCGGAAGCCCACGCTTACATGGAACCAACGCAGTTCGACCGGATCATCAAAACGATGTTGGCGAAAAACATCCATTGGAGCCCGACCTGGGGCACGACGTTTCGTCCGCTATCGCCGAGCGCGGCGCAAATGAGAGAGCGCGAGCTGGCGCTCATCACAGACCCTGGATTGCGCTATCTGCCCGCCTATATTCCGAAAGACAGCGAGCGGATATATTCCTTCTACGGAAACGCGTCGCAGGAGAAGCGCGCTCAGCTCGTGGCCGGCTACAAAATGGTCCAGGATTTCGCGCGGCGCTTCGTCGCCGCCGGCGGCAAAATCCACTTCGGCTCCGATCCCGATTCGATACTCGCGGGCTACGGGCTCCACGTCGAGCTCCAGCTAGCGGTCGAGGCCGGCCTGACGCCGATTCAAGCCATTCAAGGCGTGAGCTTGAACGTCGCCGAGGCGTGGGGAAAACAAAAAGACTACGGCAGTGTGGAGAAAGGCAAGGTGGCCGACATCGTGATTATCGACGGCGATCCGCTGCAAGATATCGCTGCGACCCTGCGAGTGGAAAAATTTTTCATGGACGGCAAGCCGGTGGATCTCTTGTTCCACCCCGACTACAAAAATCCCATACCGAGGCCGATAGCAGACAGACCGGAACAATAAAAAGGCAACAGGCATCAGGCAACAGGCAATAGGAAAGAGAATGAAGAAAGAAAAATTCTTTTTCATCCTTCATCCCTCATCCTTCATCCCTCTCGTGCTCGCCCTAACGCTTCTCGCCGCCTCCGCTTGGGGGCAAGAAACCAAACCCCTGACCGTTATCTCCTATCCCGCCCGGCCGCCGAAGCTTCCGCTGTGGCTTGCGGTGGACGAGGGACTGTTTACCAAGCGCGGGATCAAAGTTGTCTTAAAAGAGCTGAACTCAAGCGACGAGCTGCTCGCGTCGCTCGGCAAGCGGGAAGGCGACATCTACGCTGCCACCGCGCCCTATATCGTTTCCGCCATCGGCGACGGCGACGACCTGGTCTTCTTCGCCAACACGGGCTACAGCGTGATCAAGTTTCTTTCGCGTCCCGAAATCACGCGGGCCGAGCAGCTAAAAGGCAAGAAAGTGGGGACGGGCGAGCCGAACAGCAGCCAGGACCGGATCACGCGGCAGACGTTGCAGAGGCTCGGTCTGAATCCCGACAAGGACGTGACTCTCGTCCCGTTCGGTAGCCGGAGCATCCAGCGCGTCAACGCTCTCTTAAAAGGGGAAATCGACGCCACCACCAGCAACGAGGACAATATTTTCGACCTGGAAAAAAGAGGTGAGATGAAAAAAGTCCGCGTCCTGGCGGACAACGACAGTCTCAAGCTTTACATCGGCGCGGGCGTCGATTTCGCCGTGTCGCGCGCGCTGCTCGCGCGCGAGCGCGCGACGGTCAAGAATTTTCTCGGCGCGCTCTGCGAGGCGATTGCGCTCGCGCGCGGCGATCGTTCACAAGCCGACCGGATCTATCGCCAATATCTCAACGTCCGCGATGCGGCGCTGCTCGACTTCATGGATCGCATCTACACGCACGGCGCGATCCCCCAGCGGCCGTTTCCAAAAGCCGAAGGCGTCGCTCTGGGCCTCGATGAATTCGGCGCCAAGCCCGGCGTCAAAGGAAAAAAGGCGGAAGATCTGATCGACGCGAGTCTGATGCGGGAGCTGGAGCAGGAAGGTTTTTTCGAGCGGCTCTACCACGCTTCAAAGTAGTCCTCAAAAATTCACCGCTCCTTCGGGGGTGCTCTGCCGCACCTCAACCGGATGTCGACAATTTATTGACAGGCGATACTCTTCCTAGTAGTTTCACACGCGGATTGTCCGCTCAAGGAGACGCCTATGAAGCTCAGGCTGATTGCAACTTTCGCCGCTCTATGTTCTTTTCTGTTCGTCCATTCGCTCTCCGCCCAGGATCTCGGTCCCGGCTTCCATAAAGTCAAAGACGGCATTTACGTTTACGCTCCCGATCAGACCACCACGACTTGCAGCATGGTCGTCACGCAGGAAGGCGTCGTGATGATCGATAGCTGCAACAACCCGTTGGCCTCGCAAAAAATGCTGGCTGCGGTCAAAAAAGTCACCGATAAGTCGATCCGTTTTCTGATCGACACCGAAGTCCACAGCGATCACACGTTCAATTACTATGTGTTTTCTCCGCCGGCGACCGTGATCAATCACGAGGGCGCGGCGGAAGGAATGAAAAAGGGTCTCGACCCGAAGCGGGTCGAAAGACTCACCGCGGAATCTCCCGAGATGGCCGCCGTCGTGAAGAATTACAAATTCATCCCGCCGCACATCGAGTATAAGAACAAGATGACGCTGAACCTGGGCGAGCGGATTTTCGAGCTTTTTTATCTCAAGAACGTTCACAGCGAGGCGGACACGGCGATCTGGCTGCCGAAGGAGCGCGTGCTCTTCGCCGCATCCGCCGCCAACGTGAGGACCATGATCAACCTTCGCCCTCACGTTAGGATTCCCGACGTCCTCGCCGGTTTTAAGCTGATGCGGTCGCTCAACCCGGAGGTCGTCGTTCCCGGCCACGGCCCGGTGAGCACGACGAAGATCTTCGACGAGTACGAGGGGTTCTACACGCTGCTGCTGCAACGCGTGACCGACATGGCGGCCCAGGGCAAGTCTCTCGAACAGATCAAGAAGGAGCTCAAGATGGCGGAGTACGCCGACTGGGCGGGGCAGGATCGCCTGGGCGTCAATATCGACGTCGCTTACAGTTCGCTGAAGGGGAATTGAGAGGAGAAATCATGCGCGCCAAATCGAAGCGGCTTATCGCGGAGTGACGGGGAAGTAGCGATGCGAGCAAAGTTTCTGACGTCGATTGTTATCGGATTTAATTTGCTGATCACGGGCGGGGCCGGCGCGATCACGCCGGAAAAACCCGAATTTAAAAAACTCGCCGAGGACGTTTATGCCTACGTCGGCAAAGTGAACGACGCCAACGCGATGGTGGTCGTCACCTCGCAGGGCGTCGTCGTCATCGACACCGGCAACAACCAGCCGGAGACGCGCAATATTCAAAAATACATTCAGAGCGTCACGCAGCAGCCCGTGCGCTACGTCGTGATCACGCAGAATCACGGCGACCACATCGGCGGCACGCCGCTGTTCTCGCCGCCGGCGACCGTCGTCCTGCACGATCGCGTGGCGAGAGACTGGTCCTCGTGGAAATCGTACCAGGTCAACACCTGGCGCAAGCGCTTTCCCGAGCGGAGCGAAGCGCTGAAAAACTTTCATCCGATGGACGCGGCCGTGACGTTCAACGACAAAATGACGCTCCGCCTGGGCGGCAAAACGATCGAGCTCATCTACGTGGACGACACTTACAATCCCGGCGATATCGCCGTCTGGCTGCCGGAGAGCGGCGTGCTGCACGGCGGCTTCGCCGCCTACAAAGAGCGCCATCCCGACATCCGGCCCGATTACAGCCACGGCACGACCTGGGGAATGCTGAAGCAGCTCGAAGCTCTGATCGCGCTCAAACCGAAAATCGTCGTTCCCGCCCATGGGCCGGTCATGGGCGTCGCCGATTTACAGGTCATGGTCGATTATCTTTTGCTCGCGCGGCAACGCGTGCGCGGCATGATGGACAAAGGTTTGACGCTGGAGGCGATCCGAAAAGAATTTCACATGAACGAGTTCAAAGGCTGGGACCGCGAGGCGCATTTTCCCGTCATCGCGTCGACGATCTACCGCGAGTTGCGCGGCGAGGGGCCGGAGATCGCGCCCGTCACGGAGAAGAATGTGCGCGGCAAGATCGCAAAGATCGAGGAAGAGGGGCGATTTCTCACGGTCGTTACCGATGCGGGGCAACAGATGGCGCTTAGAATTTCCAACGCGACCGACATCGAGGGAGTTCCGGACCGCTCATATCTGAAAGTGGGAATGAATTTCACCGCGTTGTACGAAGAGCAAAAAGAGCGCAACGAGACGCTGCAGCTCAAGGCAGA
>JBGPTS010000189.1:0-6952 GCA_041490745.1 Binatia bacterium
CAAAGGCTATTCAATCTGACGGAGTTAAATCCGTCAATGGATCAACGCAGGCCGCCTGCGACGACCAGCGTTTCGCCGGTGATCCAGGCGGAATCGGCCGAAGCCAGGAAGACCACGGCGGGCGCGACGTCCTGGGGCTGGCCGATGCGGCCGAGCGGCGTGCGCGATTCGATGTCTCTACGAAATTCGCTCTCGATGATTCCCATCGCGTGCACGCCTTCGGTCTCCACCATGCCGGGATTGATCGAGTTGACGCGTATGTTGCGCGGACCGAGCTCTTTCGCCAGCGACTTCGTCACCGCGTCGACGGCGGCTTTCGTGGCGCTGTAAACCGACGTATTCGCCGGCGCCGCGGTGCTTGCCACCGAGCTGATGTTGACGATGCTGCCGCCGGAGGAGTCGAAATGCTTCGCCGCCTCCTTCGATGCGAGGATGAGACCGAGAACGTTCAAGTCGAACATTTTGTGGAAGTGCTCTTCGGTAATCTCTTCGAGGGGGGAAAATTCGTAAACGCCGGCGTTGTTGACCAGGATGTCCAACTTGCCGAACGCCTTTTCCGTCTCGGCGAAGAGACGCTCGATGTCGGCCTTCTTCGCCACGTTTGCGCGCACTGCGACGGCCTTTCCGCCGCTGCTTTCGATCTCGGCGACAACGCGGTCCGCACCCTCTTTACTCGAAGAGTAGTTGACGACAACCGCCGCGCCGTCGGCCGCCAACTGCTTCGCGATCCCCGCGCCGATTCCCTTGGACGCGCCGGTCACGACCGCGACTTTGCCCGCCAGTTTTTTTCCGTTGGTCTGCATGATGGGTTCTCCCTTTCGCGTTGAGATTGAAAGGGGACAAGGCAAGCCGCGGGCCAGAGCCGCGCGAAGTTTGAAAATCGATCTAAGCGCGCGCAATCGCACGAGTTGCAGATGCGCTCTTGTAAGTTGAATCGACTGTGACGAAAGAAATTCTGCCGAGGTATCGGCGCGCGCCGAAATATCGGCGGCTATTGGATCGGCGTGGCGGTTACGAATCGGACTCGATTTCGGATTTTAAAACGAGACGTGATGTTCGTGGCGAACGCCAAGATCCAGACCCGAGATTTTCGCGTGATCGAAATCTTCGGTCTGATCGTTCCGTGGGCCGTTTATTCCTACCTGTAGAATTTCTAAGACAGTAGCGTGGTTTTCTCCCTTAGAAATTTCAGTGAGGTGGCAAACGCAATACTTAAAGGGACTTTCTCGTTTCCCCAGATCACGTTGCCATTCATAATGCCGATAACGCGAGCGCCATTTATCCTAAATAGTGGTGCGCCGCTATTCCCTCCCAAGTTGACGCTATTGATCTGTAAATGTTCATAGCTATCTCCACCGACTATAATTGATACAAAGGCGGACAGCATGCCCTCGTGGAAAGTAAACGGATATTTGTCGACGACATATCCGGGACAGAATGCGAAGCCGCCGAACGCGAGGTAATCCCCTACCTCAAGATCCGACGTCGTGTCTAAGCGACACGGGTTTATCTGGTGATTTGTGACGTTTACATCAAGAAGCGCAACATCATATGTTTCGTTAAAATCGTTCATTACTGCTGTCAATCTGGACCCGTCAGGACATTCAACTTCGATCCTGACAATTTTATTATGAAAGAACGTTTCAAGCTTAGCGTGTTGGGTAGGACCCGAAGCAGACTGATACTGCGTATCATTTCTGATGTTCCGTAAGTCGGCGCCGAATACCACATGAAAACAAGTCAGAAGCTGTTTTTCATTGATAAAAAAGCCAGACCCGGCTCCTATCAGTCCTTGGGAAGAATACACGAGAACCCTGTAAACGTAACGCTTCTTGTCAGATACGGTGGAGTACAGAAGACGAGGCAACTGGAATAAATTCAACAATCGGTCCACTATCGTAGACATGCCCGCATTGTAATAAAATTTGAGATTTATTTCAGCCAGGACCCAAAATTCGGCGGCTACTTGGAACGGGTGATGCCGAGATGTTTCATGCGGGACTGGAGCGTCGTGCGCTTCATGCCGAGGCGGGCGGCGGCGCCGGTGGGGCCGCCGACGGTCCAGTTGGTTTCCTTGAGCGCGCGTAGAATATGTTCGCGCTCGGCGTCTTCCAGTGTCGTCGCGCCGTTCGATGGCAGCGCCGCGGCTGACGCTTTCAACTCCGTGAGCGGGACGCGCAGCTCGGGGCCGGGGGAGAGGATGACGGCGCGCTCGATCAAATTTTCCAGCTCGCGGATGTTTCCGGGCCAGCGATAGTTGCCGAGGGCCGCCATTGCTTCCTTCGGCACCGTGCCGATATTTTTTTTCATCTGACGCGCGTGCTTCTGCGCGAAATATCTGACCAGCGAAGGAATATCTTCGGCGCGGTCGCGCAGCGGCGGCATCTGGATCGGAAAAACGTGCAAGCGATAATACAGGTCGCTGCGAAATCGTTTGTCGGCGACCATCTGCTCCAAGTCCGCGTTCGTTGCCGCGATCAAGCGGACGTTGACGCGGATCGTCTTGTTACTGCCGAGCCGCTCGAACTCCTGCTCCTGCAAAACGCGCAGCAGCTTGGGCTGCAGCTCGAGCGGAATGTCGCCCACCTCGTCGAGAAAGAGCGTTCCCCGATGGGCCAGCTCGAAGCGGCCGATCTTCTGCGCGATCGCGCCGGTAAACGCGCCGCGCTCGTGGCCGAACAGCTCGCTTTCAAGCAGCCCCGTCGGGATCGCCGCGCAATTTACTTTGACGAAAGTGTGCTCGCGGCGCACGCTCAGGTTGTGGATCGCGCGCGCGATCAGCTCCTTGCCCGTTCCGGTCTCGCCGAGAACCAGCACCGTCGAATCGGTCGGCGCGACCGTCTCGACCTGCTTCAATATCTCCTTCAGCGGCCGGCTGTCGCCGACGATCTCCTCGAAATTGCGCTCGGTGCGGATCTCGTCCTGGAGATAGAGTTTCTCCTCGGCGAGCTTTTTCGCCCGGTCCACTTCCCGGCCGAAGGCGACCGCGTTTTCCACCGCGATCGCGATTTGATTCGCCACGTGCCGGAGCAGCTCGCCGTCCTTCTCGGGGAAAGTATCCTCGCTGAGGCTC
Source organism: Binatia bacterium (assembly GCA_041490745.1). GTDB lineage: Bacteria > Desulfobacterota > Binatia > UBA9968 > UBA9968 > JAJPJQ01. The sequence continues at coordinate 3,074 of JBGPTS010000189.1, forward strand.
GCGACGACGAGTGTGCCGAGCGGACGGCCGCGGGCAATGAGCGGCAGGCAGCAGGCCGATTTTAATCCTTCGGCGACGATGCGCCGGCCGACGTCGGAACCGAACTGCTCCGCGTCGCGGAACGTGATGAATACGGGCTTGCCGGATGTCAACGCCCGCCCGGTCGGCGTCCCTTCCACCGGCACCCAGAGGCCTTCCTGCAGCAGGCCCTTGCTCACGGGAAAATCCAACGCGTGAATATAGAGCCGCTGCGTTTCAGCGTCGTATAAGGAAATGCTCGCATATTCGTGCTGCATCAGCCGCCGGAGCGAGGCCGAGACGGCGCTCAATAGCTCGTGCAAGTTGAGCGCCGAAACGACGGCGTTGTTCACTTCGAGCATTAGACTCAAGCGGTCGCGCTCTTTACGCAACTCGGCCTGCGTGGACTCGACCTGCTCGAAGTTCCGCGCGTTATCGACCGCGACAGCGACCTGCCGCGCCACTTGCTGCAAAAACTCCACGTCCGATTCCGAGTACGCCGCCTCGCGCGCGCTGCCGAATGCCAGCGCGCCCAATTTCCGCAGCGCGGTGGTGACCGGCAACACGCAAAGCGCTTTGATCCCGCGCTCGGCGAGCCACTTCGTCATCTCGGGAAAGCGCGTCTCGCGCTCCAGGGTCGAAAGCACCCAGGGCTGCTGGGTTTGCCACACCCATCCGCCGGGCGTTTCCATCGGGCAGTCCGCCGACGGGCACTCGAAATTCGCCGCCGGCGCTTCCAGCACGTGCGAGCGCATCGCGTTGCGCTCGGCGTCGTGGAGAATCAGATTGATGAAATCGAAGTGAACCACGCGATGGAGCCGCGGCGCGAGATCGTGGAACAGCTCGCCGAGCTCGCGGTGCGACGCGATCGATTCGGAAACTTCGAGGAGAGTCCGGTAGCGAAGGATTTCGTCTCGTCCGGCAGGCGTCGGGTCCCGCATAAATCGACAATAACACTTATTTCGAGCGTAACAAGTTACGCTTTTGTGAACGGCGTGCGCGAGCTTTTTTCGACCGCGCCTTCGATCAGCCGTGCCTGCCAGCGGAGCAAACCGCCGCTCTCGATGATTTCATCGACGGTCCGCGGCCGGTTTCGGGCGATCGCTTCGAGCGCGGCTTTGGGCGCCAGAGTCGCGGGCGCGATCTTCAGCTCGTTGGCGATGGACGCGCACTCGGCGCGGAGCGCGTTCATCCGATGGACGACATGGGCGGGGAGTGCATCGTGCCGCTCGACGCTTCGCCGTTCGGGCCACTCCGCCGGGCGCATTCGCGCCGCCCGCGCGATCGCTTCCTCGAGAGTCCTCAGCAGCGTGTCGCGGATGTTGCGCGGCAATTTCGGTCCTTCTCGCAGCGGCGCGTCCGGATGGGAGTCCAGCCATCGGACGAGATCCAATAATTGTTGATTGCCGAAAATGTGGAATGGCGGCCGGTTCGCGCGCCTGGCGTGCTCATCGCGCCAGTGCCAGAGCTCTTTTAGATAAGCCAGTTGTCTCGGCGTCAGCGAGCCTGCTCCTTTGATGCGCCACGCTTCTTCCGGATCGCGTGAACGATCGCGCCCGGTCGCCTCGACCATCGCGCGGCAGCTTTCCTCGTGCCAGCTTATCCGCCCGCGTTCACCGAGCTCGCGAGCCAAAATTTCGGCGACCGGCTCGAGGAAACGAGTATCGTTGACGGCGTAGCTGAGCTGCTTTTCGCTCAGCGGCCGGAGCGACCAATCCGATTTCTGCCCTTCTTTTGCAATCACGATAGCGAAGCAGCGCTCGACAAGGGCGGCAAGGCCGATCTGTTCCAAGCCCAGCAGTTGTGCGGCGATCATCGTGTCGAAAACTTCGCCGCGCGGCCGAAAGCCGGTGGCGGTTCTGAGCATGCGGAGGTCGTAATCGGCGCCGTGGAGAATGAGCCGCTTCTCCGCCAGGGCTTCCGAGAGTCCGCTCACGTCCACGCCGGAAAGCGGATCGACGACGTAGTGCTCGCCCTCGAACGATAGCTGGATCAAGCAGACTTTGCCAAAATAGTTGTGCAGGCTGTCCGCCTCGGTGTCCAGCGCGACCCTTTCGGCGGCGCCGATGCGGCGGACGAGCAGCTCGATCGCGGCGGGTTCCCGGACGTAGATATACTCCGCGGACTCCGGGGCTTTCGACGATTCGCTTTCATGCATGAGGGAATCAAGGCGCCAGGCGCCGGCGGCCGTAGGCGACGAACGCTGCGAGGAGTCCTGCAACCAGCGGCAGCAAGGCCATCGCGATGCTGCCCATTATCAAGGTGAGCACCACCGCGCCGATCATGATGACGACGAGACCCGCGGCCGCGAGCGGCGTGAGACCGGGCCGAATGTTAAGGAGCCTGGGAAGGATCAAACCGAGTCCGCCGAGGACCTCGCACACGCCGATGAAGCGGAGGAACAAACCGGGGAACGGCAACGGCAGCGGCATCTGCTGCAGCATCTCCTCGACCGGGGTGACGAGCTTCACGCCGCCGGCCCAGAGAAAAAGAAGCGCCAGCAGCGCTTGAATGATCCAGAGGGCGATGTTCATGATCGACCTCCTCCTGTTTCGACCACCGACTTCAATTGCGCCAGACCGTTCTCGAATTGACCGCCGATCATTGTATCCATGTTCATGAACAGGTGGAATGCCTTCGCCATGAAATTGTTTTTGCCGGTCATGCTCCACGTCACCGAGGTTTGATCGCCCTGGAGCTTGAAGGTGAACTCCGCGATGCTCGTGCCTGCGAAGGGTTTGAAGAATTCGAGTTCGATCCGGATCAGCTCGTTTGGACGGCTCTCGGTGATCGTCATGCGTCCTTCGCCGATCTTGTTATTGCCCGCCCACGTATAGATCGCGCCGGTTCCGGCCGGCGCGCCTTCGTAGGTTTGCTTCATCGCCGGATCGATTTTTCCCCACGGGTTCCATGCTTCCCAGTTGTGGAAATCGTTCACCTGCGCGAACACCACCGGCGCGGGGGCGGAGATGGCGACGCTCCGCGCGACGCGGAACTCGGAGGGTTGGAGAGCCACGATAATGACCAACGCGACGATAATGACGGCGAGGGCGATAAGGATTTTTTTGAGCATGGATTTATCTCCCCAATAGTTAGTGGATTGCAGGCTGCTCAAAAAGACTCAGAGGCGAGGCGCGCGACAAATCGACGAGCGCAGGCGTACTCGTTTCAGTACGTCGAGCGAGGCGATTCGAGCGCAACGAAGCATATGAGCTTTTTCAGCAGCCTGCCTAGCCCCCGGCGATCGCGCCGACAATCATAAAAGGCTCAGCGCCCGCCGCGACCGCGTCGGGCAGCGGCGCGTCCGGGGGTTCGTGGGACAGATCCTCCCCGCAGGCGAAGAACCTGACGAACGCGCGCCGCTTTTGCGTGACGTGGTCGCGGATCGTCCCGCTGAGCATCGGATAGCGCGCCTCGAGCGCGTCGAGAACCGAGCGCTGTGTAACCGGGCCTTCGAAGTCGAGCTTGACGTCTAGCATCACTTCGCCGTCGACGTGCGCGAGCTTCCTGAGATGCGCCGGGAGCGTAACTCGGATCATAGTTCATCCGTTTCCTAGAGTGAGTCGATCTGTTTCTCGCGAACGCTCAAAATGCCATTCCGGCAAGGCCGCAGCCGACGAAAGCGCCGGAGGCGTAGCCTCTGGGCTACGTTGAGGACGCTTTTCCAGGCGAGAACGCTGCTGGAGGGCATTTTCAGCGTTTGCTTCATGGCAGGGTCTGGACCTCGACGGACACCACCGCCGGAAGATCGCGAACGATGGGTGTCCAATTGTCCCCGGCGTCGGACGACGCGTACACCTGCCCGCCAGTTGTCCCGAAGTACACGCCGCACTTATCGAGCGCGTCGACGGCCATCGCGTC
>JBGPTS010000190.1:0-6857 GCA_041490745.1 Binatia bacterium
TAAAAATGAATCTGCGCGGAGAGCTTCACCCGACTTACGGCGACTTACGAGAGTGGCTGGAAAGAGTGGAGAAGCTGGGAGAGCTCAAGCTCGTGCGCGGCGCGCACTGGGACCTGGAGATGGCGGGGCTTGCCGAGATCGTCTCGCGCGAGGCGAAAGGCGCGGCGCCGGCGATGCTGTTCGACGAGATCACGGATTTTCCGCCGGGCCATCGCGCGCTGTTCGGCCAGCTCGATTCGGTGGGACGCCTCGCGTTGACCCTTGGACTCTCGCTCGATCGCCCCGATAAAATTTCCTGCGTCAGGGCGTGCAGGGATCGGCTGAGTAAAATCGCATATCTCCCGCCCCGCTTTGTGCAGCGGGGAAAAGTGCAGGAGAATTTCAAACAGGGAAGCGAAATCGATTTATTTCAGTTTCCTTTGCCCCGACACCACGCGCTCGACGGCGGGAGATATTTCGGAACGGCGCACTGCGTGATCACGCGCGATCCGGAGACGGGCTGGATCAACCTCGGAACCTATCGCTGCATGGCGTTCGGCAAAGACTCCGTCGGCCTGCACATGAGTCCCGGCAGGCACGGCCGGACCATGCGCGATAAGTATTTCGAGCGCGGGCAGCCGTTCAAAGTAGCCGTTGCGGTGGGCGCCGACCCCGCGCTTTTTCTGGCCAGCACTATGGCGGTGCCTGACGGCGTCTCCGAATACGCGTTTGCCGGCGGCTTAAAAGGAAGCCCGATCGACGTTTTCGAAGCGCCTTACACCAAGTTGCCGGTGCCGGCTCACGCCGAGATCGTCATCGAAGGAGAATGCCTTCCGGGCGAGACGCGCGACGAAGGACCGTTCGGCGAATGGGCGGGCTATTACGCGAACAACGGCTTGACTCCGGTGCGCGAGCCCGTCCTTCACGTGAAAAGTTTGTGGCATCGCACCGATCCGATCCTCACCTGCGCGCAGCCGGCAAGACCGCCGGGCTACAATTTCGCTTTCTGCGTCTTTCGCTCGGCCATGATCTGGGATGAACTGGAAAAAGCCGGAGTCCCCGACGTGCGCGGAGTCTGGTGTCACGAGGCCGGATCGAGCCGGCTCTTCAACGTCGTCGCCATCAAGCAGCGCTATCCCGGCCATTCCCGGCAAGCCGGCATGATCGCGTCGCAGTGCGCTTCGGGTGTTTACATCGGCAGATACACCGTGGTCGTCGATGACGACATCGATCCGACCGATCTCGCGGATGTCGTTTGGGCCATCTCCACGCGCACGGACCCTGAAAAATCGATCGAGATTTTCCGCCGCGGCAGGAGCAGCTCCGCCGACCCTGCTGTTTCGCCGCAGGATAAAGGTTCCGACAAAAATCCCGCAGCTGTATTTACTTCCAAGGCGGTGATCGACGCCTGCTGGCCTTATGAGTGGAAGGAGCGCGCTTATCCCGTCGTCGAAGTCGGCCCCGAGCTTCGCCGCCGGCTTTTAGACAAATGGAGCGCGGAGTTCGAAGGAGTTTTTTAAACCGAGGAAATCTCTCATGCGTATTCCCTGGTCTGGCGTTTTGGCTTCGATGTTTGGAGTTTTTCTCCTTTCCTTTTCTCCGGCGTTGGTGAAAGCGGCCCCAAGAAAGAAGATCGTCCTCACCTTCGCTGATTTCAGCGAAAGATCCGGCGCCCTTTTCATCGCTCAGGATCAGGGCTTTTTTGCCGAGCAAGGGCTCGATGTCGAGGTGGTTCAAATCCGCAGCGGACCTGTATCGATGTCGGCGTTGGCTACGGGCGACACTCAGTTCTACGCCAGCGGCGCCACCGGCACCAATCTCGGCGCGATGGCACAGGGGTTGGACATCGTCTTTATCGCCGGTTTGATTAACAAGCTCGACGGCTACTTCGTGGTCACGCCTAAAATTAAAAACCCGGAAGATCTCAAAGGCAAAATCCTTGGCGTGCAGAGTATGGGCGGGGGAATTTGGAGCTATACGATGGCGGCGCTGGATTACTGGGGTCTCATTCCCGAACGGGACAAGATCGAATTCAGAGTCCTGGGAGACCAATCCATTCTTGCCCAGTCCATCATGAAAGGGCTTATCGACGGAGCTTTTCTGGGCTACGCGTTCAGTAAGATGGCCGAGCGTCAAGGCTTCCGCATCCTGGCTGATTTTCCGAAAGCCAACGTACCCTATCAGCAGCAAGGTATCTTGGCGCGGAGGAGCTTTATAGATCAATCGCCGGAGGTTGCCGAGCGAAGCTTGAGAGCCCTGGTCCGATCCATCGCCTTTATTCAGGACTCTGCAAACAAGCAGGCGGTGATCCGGAGTTTGGCGAAGTGGTTGCGTTTGCCCCAAGTAGAGGGCGGAGAGGATTTGTATGAAAGGATGAAGATCCTCTACGACCGGCGCATCTACCCGACGAAAGAGGGGCTCAATCGGGCGCTCGGTATTCTGAGCAAAGCGAATCCCAAAGTTGGGACGCTCAAAGTGGAGGACATCCTCGACGAACGAATCGTCCGTAAGCTGGAGAGGGAAAAAGTTTTTTGAGAGCGGGGTCGCCGGTCGGGGAACGCGATCTCAATTTTACGGAAGCGAGGAAAATGGAATGGCCAGACCCAAATGGCTGATGGCGACGGGACATCATCATCTCTTTCACATGGTGGCCGCCATCGTGGCGCGCGAGCGCGGTTATTTCGACGCCGAAGGCGCCGGCGAGTGCGACTTTCTTTCCACCGGCAGCGACGCCAAGACGATCGAAGGAATGAAAGCAGGCCTCTATCAAGTCGGCCTCGATCCGAAACCTTTTCTGCTTTTGGAATCCAAGACCAAAGGCGCGGATTTTTTTATCGTCGGCGGATTTCTCAACAGCCCGGCCTACGCGTTGATGGCCCGCAAAGGCATCAAAGCGCTCACCGACCTCCAAGGAAGAAAAGTTTCGGTGCGCGAGCCCGACGGCATCGACTGCCGCTTCACGCGCCAGGTCTTTCGCAGAGCGGGACTGGACGCCGACGGGATGGTGCAATGGATGTGCAACGGCTCGCCGTCGCGGCGTTTTCAGCAGCCGCTTTTCGATTCCGGCGCGATCGACGCGGCGATGGTCATCCAGAGAGACGTGCCCGGAATGATTAAAGACGGCTATCCGATGCTGGCGGATCTGAACGACGTTTACCCGCACGGCTACGCCGTGCGCGTCACCGCCGTCAGGGGAGACCTCGTGCGCGAGGAGCCCGACCGCCTCACCGCGCTTTTGCGCGCGCTGATCCGCGCCTACCGCTTCATGAACCAGGACTACGCAAAAACCATGGCGATCCTCACCCGCGCCGGCTACAAGCTCGACAAGGACATGGACGCGTCGCTGTGGGAAGAAAAGTACCACATGTTCGAGCGCATCCCGCTCGACGGCGCGGTCGGAGTCCAGGGATTGGCGCAGGTCATCGAAGAGGAAAAAGCCGCGGGCAAGCTGCCGGAAAATTTCGCCGTCAAAGATATTCTCCTGGATCGTTTTGTCAAAGAGGCCGCGGCTTCGGTCGACCGGCGTTTCGGCGCGGGCTCGGAGTAGCATGACAATGGAAACCGATATATTGACACCGAATCAAACTCCATCGGCGGAAGGCGCCGCGCCCGAATTGAAACTCTGCGACGGCTCCCGCGTCGCAGTTATCGGAGGCGCGCCTGCCGGCTCTTTCTTCAGCTACTTCCTGCTGCAAACGGCGCAGAGGATAGGCCTGGATCTCCAGGTCGACATTTACGAGCCGAGGGATTTTTCCGTTCCTGCGCCGCAGGGCTGCAACATGTGTGGCGGGATTATGTCCGAGTCGCTGGTACAGGCTTTGACGGTCGAAGGCATCAATCTGCCCCCGACTGTCGTCCAGAGAGGGATCGACTCTTATGTCTTGCACATGGAGGAAGGCAGCGTGCGTATCGAGACGCCGCTGCACGAGAAAAGGATCGCGGCGGTCCATCGCGGCCTCGGCCCGCGCGGAATCAAGGAGAAGAAGTGGCGCAGCCTCGACGGCTATCTGTTGGAGCTCGCGGTGAATAAAGGCGCGCGCGCAGTGCGGGAAAGGGTGGATGGAGTTGCGTGGGACAACGGCCGGCCGCAGATCAAGACGCGCAGCGGCTTGTCCGAGACGTACGATCTGCTTGCCGTAGGAGTGGGGGTTAACAGCGGCACGCTAAAACTCTTCGAGGATCTTGGAATCGGCTATAAAGCTCCCCAGACCGCGAAAACTTACATCCGGGAGTTTTATCTCGGCCACGAGGCTATCGAAAAATTTTTGGGCAGTTCCATGCATGTCTTTCTTCTCAACATGCGGGGCCTGGAATTCGCCGCTTTTATTCCCAAAGGCGACTACGTCACGCTGGTTCTGCTGGGCGAGGAAATCGACGGCTCTCTGGTGGAATCTTTTCTCAATACGCCGGTCGTGAGCCAATGCCTTCCTCCGGATTGGCGCGAGCTGAAAGAGTTTTGCCACTGCTCTCCGAAAATAAACGTGCAAAGCGCGGTCCGGCCTTTCGCCGACCGGATTGTTTTCATCGGCGACTCCGGGGCGACAAGACTATATAAGGATGGAATCGGCGCCGCCTACCGCACCGCCAAAGCCGCCGCCGTGACCGCCGTCTTCGAAGGCATATCCGCCGCCGACTTCCGCCGCCATTTTTGGCCGGCCTGCCGAGCGATCTCCAACGACAATCTCCTGGGGAAGCTGATCTTTTTGGTCACTCGGCACATTCAACGCTGGCCGCATGATCGGCGCGCCGTGTTGCGCATGGTCTCCAGCGAGCAGCAGAGCAGCGGTCCCCGCCGGATGAGCATGGTGCTGTGGGATATTTTCACCGGCAGCGCCCCTTATAAGGATATTCTCTTGCGCACTCTCCGGCCCGCTTTTTTAGCACGGGTGGTGTGGTTTGTAGCCACCGATTTTTGGATCAAGATAAACGGAGGATCTCATGGAAACGGGCGCGTTGGGCAAAACGTACCGAAACGGTGAGGTGATCGTACGTCAGGGGGAGGCGGGGGATTGCATGTTCGTCATCCAGGCCGGAGAGGTGGAGGTGTTTCGGGAGGACGGCAAGCAGAAAGAATTTCGCCTGGCCCTCCTGCACGAGAAGGATTTTTTCGGCGAGATGGCTCTCTTTGACCGCGAAGTCCGGTCAGCCACCGTGCGCGCACTGGGCGACGCGCAGATACTCACGGTGGATAAAAAGAGTTTTCTCCGCCGCGTGCACGAGGACCCGTCGCTGGCTTTCCGGATTGTCGAGCAGATGTCGCACCGGATTCGCGAGATGGACGCCGAGGTGACCAGGCTCAAGGGAGGCAACTAGCGGAAGGACCGTCGAGAGGAGATTGAACATGGATGCTCCGCGAAGATCACTCCTAAGGTTCTTGTATCCCCGGGCCAGATTTTTTCTCTCGGTCGCCCTCGGAGTCTTTTCCCTTATGCCGGCGCTGTCCTCGGCTCGCGCGGCCGAGCTTCCCCTGGTCCGCATCGCCCACGGCGCCTTTAACGAGAAAGTGGAAGCGCTCTGGATCGGCGTCGAGCAGGGATTTTTCCGCAAGCACGGCGTCAACGTCGAGGTGATCAACATCCGCAGCGGCCCGCAAACGATTGCCGCGCTCGCCTCCGGCGAAATCCAGATCGCCTACACGATTCCCGGCACCGTCTTGAGCGCCGCCGCTGCGGGGATGGACGTCGCGTTCTTCGGCGGACTGGTCAACCGCGCGGACGGCGATTTCGTCGTCGCGCCGAATATTCGCAGCGCTGAAGATCTCAAAGGGAAGAAGGTCGGCGTTCAAAGCATCGGCGGCGGCGTCTGGTCGCTGGCGATGCTGGCATTGGAGCATCTCAAGTTGGATACCAGCCGGGACAAAATTCTCATCATGGTCACCGGCGACCAATCCGTCTTGACGCAGGCGATGGCGAGCGGCGCGATCGACGCGGCCTACCTCGGCTATACGTTCAGCACGCTCCTAAAGGAAAAAGGATTCCGCGTTCTGCTCGATATCGGAAAGGCGCCGATCGATTATCAGGGGCTGGCGCTCGCGGCGCGCCGCTCCTACCTCAAGCAAAACCCCGCGATCGTCGATTCGATCTTGAGAGGCGCGCTCGAGTCGGTGGCATTCGTTCACAATCCCGCCAACCGTGAGTCGGTAGTAAAATCTCTCACCAAAAATCTCAAGCTCAGAAGTCTCCAGGAAGCCGAGAGCGGATACGAAGTCTTGCAGTGGCTCTACAATCTTGACGTCCGGCCCAACCTGAAAGGCATCCAGAACATGCAGCGGCTTCTTGCTATGACGAATCCGAAAGTAAAAGACATGAAGGCCGAGGAAGTGATCGACGAGGAGCCCGTGCGGCGCGTGGAAGCGACGGCGTTTTATCGAGAGCTCGCCGCCAGAGTAAAAAAAGCGACCAACTAGTTTCGGCGCTTGACGGGAGGACGCTATGAAAAATGATCGTCGGTGGGCGCGGCTGTCGCTCCGGATCGCACGGTCGCCGTGTACGGCAAAGCTCTAAGGGAACGCGGCTATGGTGGTGAACGTCCGCCTGTTCGGCATACTCGCCATTTTGGCGGGCGAACGCATGGTGCCTTTTGAGATGGAAAGCGGCGCGACTTTGGGCGATGTGCTCACGGAGCTGGAGAAACGCTTCGGGAGAGAATTCGTCGATCGGATATTCAGAGTTCCCGGCGAAATGCATTCTTACTGTCAGGTCTTTGTCAACGACGCGCAGGTGAATGGTTTGAAGACGAAGTTGAAAAGCAACGGCTCCCCGGCGGAAGTGGGAATCATTTTGCTCATGGCCTCCGAGGGAGGTTAGGGAAGGAGAGCGTGGTTATGGAAGCAGTCTCGGAAGCGGCTTCTACGTGCGGCGCGCGCGACGACGTTTGGA
>JBGPTS010000191.1:0-6814 GCA_041490745.1 Binatia bacterium
ATAACCCGGCGGGAAAATGCAAAAAGACGATTCGATCGAAAAACTCGGCGCGGTGCTGGACAAGTCGCTCAAGCGCCTCGACCCATCGGGCCGGCTCGGAGAATACGGCGTCTGGCCGATTTGGAACGCAATCGTCGGCGACACTATCGCGCGCAATGCGCAGCCGGAAAAAATCCGCCAGGGAACGCTGTTCGTGAAGGTTTCCAGCTCCGTCTGGATGCAGCAGCTCCAGTACATGAAGGACACGATCGCGGAAAAGCTCAATCAGGAGCTCGGCAAAGAGGTCGTCAAAAATATTTTCTTCGTCGTGGGCGCCGTGGAAGCTAAGACGGCCGGCGAGCAACCGGCGGCCGAAGGGGCGGCGCCTATCGCCCCCCAGCCCCGGCTCGATGACGAAACGCTCAGTTCGGTGCAGAATCCGGAAATCCGCCGCGCGCTCAAAAAACTTTTCGCTGCGCGCGCGCGCAAGCGGAAAACTTAAAGATCCGGCTCTCCCGCCAGAATGTTCTTCGCTTCGACGGTATATTTGCGGTCCTTGGTATAGACAACCAACGCGGGCAGAATCTCGATCTCGCTGCGGCCGCCCTTGGTGCCTTCGGCGAGCGCCAGAACGGCGCCGCTGTCCGCGTATGAATGAACCAGCCTCAACCGCTTGGGCTCGATACCCCCTTCGCGCATCTGATAGAGCAGATCGACCGCGCGCGCCGCCGGATAGACGACCGCCATTCTGCCGCCACGCCGCAGCAGGTGGGCGCCGGCGCCAACAAAGTCGGCAAGCGCAGCGGCGATTTCATGCCGGGCCACCCGCTTTTCGGGATCGGGATTGGTTCTGCCGCTGGCGGCGCGCCGGTACGGCGGATTCGAGACGACCACGTCGAAACCCGCGGCCGGAAACAGCCGCCGCGCCGCGCGCACGTCGCCCTCGACGATCGCGACGCGCTCGCTCAAACCGTTGAGCGCGGCGCCGCGCGCCGCCCGGCGCGCCATCGCGGGCTGAATCTCCAGACCGGTGAGCTTGAGCGAAGGATCGCGCGCGGCGAGAATCAACGCCACGACGCCGTTGCCGGCGCCGAGATCGACCACGCGCGCATTTTTTTCCGGCGCGGCGAAATCGGCGAGCAGCAGCGCGTCGAGCGAAAAGCGGTAGCCGGTCCGGCTCTGAATCACGGCAAGCCGGCCGTCAAACAGCCGATCGACGGTCTCATTTTCCTTCCGGTGCGGTTTTCGCGGGTCCATACGCTTGCAAATTGACCGAGTTTTTTATATTAGCGTGGGGACCCTCATTCGCGCTACACGATGCTATTTCTGATTCGTCAAATCGGCGGCTTCACGCTGCGCCAGCTTTTAGAGATGGGAAGGATGTTTCTTTTTCTTCTCTCGGCGTTCGCGCTCGCCTTTCGGCCGCCCGCGAAGCTGCGCCTGATCGTCTATCACCTCAAGACCGTCGGCGTTGACTCGCTCTCGGTCGTGATCCTTTCCGGCTTTTTTACCGGCATGGTCATGGGCTTTCAGGGCTATTATAGCCTGAGAAAGTTCAACGCCGAAAGCTGGCTCGGCTCCGCCGCCGCGCTCGGCCTCATCCGCGAGCTCGGACCGGTGCTGTCGGCCTTTATGGTGACGGGCCGGACCGGCTCGGCTATGGCTGCGGAGCTCGGCACGATGCGAGCCACCGAACAGATCGATGCGCTCTATTCGATGGCGATCAACCCGATCAAGTACCTGGTTTCGCCGCGCATCATCGCCAGCCTGATCGCCATGCCGCTCCTGACGGCGATCTTCGACGTCGTCGGCATCTACGGCGCCTATTTGATCGGCGTCGGCCTACTGGGTGTAAGCTCCGGCAGTTACATTGCCGGCATGGAGAGTGCCGTGATTTTTCACGATATTTACAGCGGCTTTCTCAAATCCCTGAGCTTCGGACTTATCATCACGTGGGTCTGCTGCTACAAAGGATTTCACGCACCGCCGATGGCCACCGGCGTGAGCCAGGCGACCACCGAGTCGGTCGTGCTGTCTTTCGTCCTGGTCCTCGTGTGGGACTATTTTCTAACTTCGATCATGCTTTAAACGGTGGCTTGGCCTATGATACGCGTGGTAAATCTCCATAAGAGTTTTGGCAACCAGAAGGTCCTGAAAGGCGTGAACCTGGAATTTGTCTCGGGGAAAATCACCACCATCGTCGGCACCAGCGGCTGCGGCAAGACCGTTCTGCTGAAACATCTAAACGCGCTCCTGTTGCCCGATGCGGGCGAGGTTTTCGTCGATAATATGGACATCACGAAGCTCCGGCAAAAAGAACTCTACGAGATGCGCGGGCGCTTCGGCGTCCTCTTCCAGGGCGCGGCGCTGCTCGACTCGATGTCCATCTTCGACAACGTCGCCTTTCCGCTGCGGGAGAAAACCAAGACGAGCGAGGCCGACATCCGCAAAAAAGTCGACAACCGGTTGGAGCAGGTCGGGCTGGAAGGCATGGGCTATAAATTTCCCGCCGAGCTCAGCGGCGGGATGAGAAAGCGCGCCGGTCTCGCCCGCGCGCTCGCGACCGACCCGGAGATCGTGCTCTTCGACGAGCCGACCACGGGCCTCGATCCGATTTTAGCGTCCAGCATCCACCAGCTGATCGCCCGCACGCAGCGGACTTTCGGTTTTACCGGAGTCGTCGTCAGCCACACGATTCCGCAGGTCTTCGACATCTCGGATTACGTCGCGATTCTCGCCAACGGCGTGATCGAAGAGGTCAAACCGGCAAAGGAGTTCCAGCAGTCGCAAAACCCGGTCGTGCAGCAGTTTATTCGCGGCGAAACCGAAGGTCCGATTCAGGTATTGTAGGAGACTTCACTGTGAACCAGACACGCACCGAAATCTTCGTGGGCTTTTTCGTTCTCGTCGGCATTCTCTGCCTCGGCTATCTCGCCATCCGGCTGGGAAAGCTGGAGATGCTGGGCAAAAACGGCTACATGGTTTACGCCGACTTTGTGTCCGTGGCCGGACTCAAGCCGGGCGACCCGGTCGAGATCGCGGGCGTCAAAGTGGGCCGGGTCGAAACGCTTTCCCTGGCCAGCGAGAAAGCCCGTCTCGGCCTCAGACTCAACGAGGGCGTCGACCTTGCGGAGGACACGATCGCGTCGGTTCGCTCGCGCGGTCTGATCGGCGACAAATTCATTATGCTGAGTCCGGGCGGATCGGACCGAATGATCGCCAAAGGCGGCAAAATCCGCGAGACCGAATCGCCGCCGGACATCACCGAGCTGATCGGCAAAGTTATCGGCGGAGATCTAACCTCCAAGGGGAGCGGGGCAAAGGGGAGTGAAAAGAAATGAATCGGAAGCGCATCTTAACCCACGCGATTTTACTACTGGCGTTTCTCTACCCGGCAGTGCCGCCGATCGCCGGCGCCGCCACGCCGCAGAAGAGCGCGCCGTCCAGGCCGGTCGTCGCCACGACGCCGACCGACCAGGTCCGCACGACCGTGAATAACATTGTGGCGATTCTTAAAAACCCGGCCCTCAAAACCGAGGCGAGAAAAAAAGATCGGCGCGATCAACTTAGACGAGCGATCTTCTCGCGCTTCGATTTCACCGAAATGGCGCAGCGCTCGCTGGGAAGCAATTGGCGCGAGCTCAACACCAAGCAGCAGTCAGAGTTTACCCAACTCTTCACCGACCTGCTCGAGCGCGCCTACATCGATCAGATCGAGGCCTACGCCACCGAGAAGATCGTCTATGGCAACGAGACGATCGACGGCGAATACAGCGAAGTGCGGAGCCGGCTTGTCACCGCAAAAGGAGAGGAATATTCTCTCAACTACCGGCTGCGGCGGGTCGGCAGGGAATGGAAAGTCTATGACGTCGTGGTGGAAAACATCAGCCTCGTCAATAACTATCGCTCGCAATTCAGCCGGGTCATCGTGAACCAGTCCTACGACGAGCTGATCCGCAGAATGCGGGACAAGCAGATTCAGTCGCCGGCGCCGGTAGATAGTAAGAAAACAGGATAGCGAAAGGCCCTCGTCGGTGCTTGGATGCTCGCCGCTCTGCTTGACGCTCCAATACCGGTAGAACAAAACCCTCCCAAGGCGACGCATCTTCCGCAACCGGCGCCCGGTCAGCGTTGACGACACTTGCCGGCCATCGGCGCCGGTGAAAATCATGCCAGCAAACTCATTCGACGTGGTCGTCATCGGCGGCGGCATTATCGGACTCGCCGCCGCGATGAAAATGGCCGAGCGATTTGCGAAGCTGAAACTGCTCGTGCTCGAAAAAGAATCCGCTCTCGCCCGGCACCAGACCGGCCACAACAGCGGCGTCATCCACGGCGGGATTTACTACAAACCGGGTTCGTTGAAAGCGCAAACTTGCGTCGCCGGCCGCCGAGCGCTGTTGGATTTTTGCGACCGCAACGGCATCCGCTACGAGCTTTGCGGCAAAGTCATCGTCGCGACCGATGCGGAGGAATTGCCGCGTTTGGAGGATTTATTCCGGCGCGGCCGGGCGAACGACGTGCCCGGCCTGGAGATGATCGGGCCGGAGCGGCTCGCCGAGATCGAACCGCACGCCCGCGGCATCCGCGCGGTTTATTCCCCCGCCACGGGCATCATCGATTTCGTCCAGGTGGCGGAGGCCTACGCGAAACAATTTCGCGCGGCGGGCGGCGAGATCCTCACCTCGCGGGAAGTAAAGAAAATTATCCGGCGCGGCGGCGAGACGATCGTTCAAACCGCGCGGGAAGAATTCCGCGCGCGCTGCGTAATCAACTGCGGCGGACTGCATTGCGATCGCATCGCCCGCATGACGTCGGCGCGAGAAGCTTCCGCGAGCAATGATACCTCGGCGCGTGGAGTTCTCGCGAGCGACGACACCTCGGCGCGAGGAACTTCCGCAAGCGACGATGCCTCGGAGCGAGGAGCTTCTGCGAGCGACGATTATATGGACGTCCGCATCGTCCCGTTTCGCGGCGAGTACTACAAAATCGCGCCGGAAAAAGGTTCGTTGTTCAGAGGGCTGATTTATCCCGTGCCCGATCCGCGCTTTCCTTTTTTGGGCGTGCATTTTACCCGCAGTATTCACGGCTATGTGGAAGCGGGGCCGAACGCCGTGCTCGCCTTCGCGCGCGAAGGCTACAAAAAAACCGACTTCAACTTGCGCGATTTATGGGAGACGCTTGCCTTCAGCGGGTTTCGGTCCGTGGCAAAGCGATATTGGCGAATGGGACTGGAAGAACAGTACCGCTCGCTCAGCAAACGCGCCTTCACCGCGGCGCTGCAACGCCTGGTGCCGGCGATCAGAATGGATGATTTGAAGCCGGGCGGCTCCGGCGTGCGCGCGCAGGCGGTCGCGGCCGACGGCGCGCTGCTCGACGATTTCGTCATCCGGCAGACCGGCAATGCGATCCACGTGCTCAACGCGCCCTCTCCCGGCGCCACGGCTTCGCTCGCCATCGGCGAACGGATCGCCGCAACGGCCGCGCAGGCGTTCGGGTTGGGAGCATAGCTCTCAGCTTTCAGCGATCTCCGCCGGAGGCGGATCAGCCTCGGGCTGAAGCTCTCAGCTAATTCCTAATTCCCAACCCCTAATTCCCGATTGCTTGCGTTCTACCAGTCGGTTATTTAGAGTGACTGCATCTCTCCTGGAGGCTACCTATGATCATCGAGTACAAGGGCCGCCGGCCGAAAATCTCTTCCAAGGCTTTCATCGCGCCGACCGCCGTTCTCATCGGCGACGTGACCGTGGGAGACGACTCGAGCATCTGGTTCGGCGCCGTGGTGCGCTCGGATCAGAATGCGTACCCAATCGTCATCGGCGCGCGCACGAGCGTGCAGGACAATTGCGTGATTCACCAGGGCGAAGCCTCCACCATTATCGAAGACGATGTCACCGTCGGCCACGGGGCGATCATGGAAGGCTGCGTGATCCGCCGCGGCGCGGTCATTGGAATGAACTGCACAATCCTGGAGGACACCGAGATCGGCGAAGAATCGCTCATCGCCGCGGGCAGCGTCGTCGTGCCGCACACAAAAATTCCTGCTCACGTCCTCGCCGCCGGCTCGCCGGCCAAGGTGAAAAAAGAAATCGGCGGCGAAGCGCTCAACTGGATCAAGATGGGCACTTCCACTTACATGAACCTGTGCCGGAGTTATCTTGGCGGGGACTACAAGATCATCGCTTAGGAACATGTCATACCCAAACCTCTTCTCGCCCTTAAAGATCCGGGGAGTGACGTTCCCTAACCGGGTGATGCGCACCTCCATGGTCTCGGGTCTGGCCACGGAGGACGGCCTGGTCACAGATCCGCTCAAAGAAAGATACCGGAGAGAAGCGAAGGGCGGAGCGGGCTCTATCGTCGTCGAGGCTGCGGTGATCCTGCCGTCCAAAAGCTCGTACAACCTGCGCATCAGCGACGACTCGTTTACCGAAGGGCTGAAGGCGCTGGTCGATGCAATCCGTATGGCCAATGCGGAACCCAAGATCGGCCTTCAGATCATGCACTTTTTGAAGATCGCGAGAAGCGGCTGGAGACAAAAGGTGGAGGATTTCAAGCCGGAGGAGTTACCGCTTATCATCGAGCAGCACGCGAAAGCCGCCGGGCGCGCGTTGTCCGCCGGATTCGACTTTATCGAATTGCATATGGCGCACGCCTATACCCTGGCCTCCTTTCTATCGAGGGCGAACAGGAGAACCGACAGATACGGCGGCAGGCTGGAAAATAGGCTCAGGCTGCCGATCGAGGTCTATCGAGCGGTGCGCACCGCCGTAGGGGATCGCTTCCCGGTCGGGATCAGAATCAACGGCGAGGATTTTACCGTCGAGGGGAACAC
>JBGPTS010000192.1:0-6730 GCA_041490745.1 Binatia bacterium
CCGCTTCATCTTTTTCTTCCAAACCGAAGGGCTGGTCTTCCGGCATGGAGCTTGCTCTCATTTTCGGCGATGGAGGATTCATGACGCAATCTTTTCCGCGGCTCTTCACATCGGCGTTCCTGGCGCTATCGCTGTCGATCGGCAGTCCGGCCGCGGCGATGGACAGCGCGCGCGGCGGCGCGCTGCCGGCGCCGCTGCCGCTTTTTCCCGACGACAACTGGTGGAACCTCGATATCAGCAACTGGCCGGTCGATTCGAATTCTGCGAGCTACATTGCTTTTATCAACAACGGCGGCACACGCCGTCTCCATCCAGACCTGGGCGGCGACGCGTCGTCGGTGCAGGAGCCATACGCGATTTACGGCATGCCCTACGCGGTCGTGTCGGGCGTGACGAACGCAGATCTCGTCGCGGTGGATTTTTTGTATTCCGACGAGAGCGACGGCGTCGACCACGCAACCGACGTGAGCTTTCCGTTTTATCCGATCCCGCCCGAGGCGATTACGCAGCCGTACTGGATCGAAGGCGGCGATCCGGGCAACGTCGATCTCCGCGGCGGCGAGGATCGGCATCTTTTGATCGTCGATGCCGATCGCAATTATCTTTACGAGCTTTACAACGTCTATTACCATCCGACGCAGCATAAATGGTACAGCGGCTCGGGCGCGTTTTTCGATATGAACACGAATGACCGCCGGGCCGACACCTGGACTTCGGCGGACGCCGCGGGCCTGGCGATTCTTCCCGGCCTGATCCACTACGACGAAGTTTACAATCCCGCCGTCAGCGATATCGGCCACGCGTTTCGCGTCACCGTGCGCGCGACCAACGGCTACGTCTATCCGGCGTCGCATCGCGCCGGCTCGACGGCGGGGGCATTGCCGATGGGCTCGCGCCTGAGGCTCAAGGCGAGCGTGGACGTGACGCAGCGGACGAGCGATCCGAACGCACAGAAAATTTTTCGCGCGATGCAGAAGTACGGCCTGCTCGTCGCCGACAACGGCTCGGACATGTTTGTCACCGGCACCTACGACACGCGCTGGGACAACGATATTTTGAATCCCGCCTTCGCCGCGCTGACGGCGAGCGACTTTGAAGTCGTTCAGCTCGGCTATAATCCCGCGTCGCAGCCGCGCGCGGCGCTGAGTTCGGTCGGCGTGAGCCCGTCGAGCGTGACCGGCGGGCAATCCGCGACGGGCACGGTTACGTTGACCTCAGCCGCGCCCGCGGGCGGCGTCGTCGTCGATCTCTCCACGAGCAACTCCGCCGTGACCGTGCCGGTGAATGTGACGGTGATCGCGGGCGCGAGTTCGGCGAATTTTTCCGTGACGACGTCGGCGGTGAGCGCGTCCACGACCGCGACGTTCGCGGCAAATTATAATGGCGCGAACAAAACCGCCGCGCTTACGGTGAAGCCGCCGGTGCTGTCTTCTCTCACCCTGAACCCGACCGCGGTTGTCGCCGGTTCGAATTCTACGGGAACGATTATGTTGAGCGGCAAAGCGCCCTTCGGCGGAATCGTTGTGAAGGCCGCGAGCAGCAAGCCCAACAGAGCCGGTGTGCCGCCGACGGTGACAGTCCCGGCAGGAAGCAGTTCCGTCACGTTCACGGTGACGACGACCGCCGGCTCGAAAACGTCATCGACCATTTCCGCGGTTTACGGCGGTATGACGAAGAAGGCGACGCTGACGATTCAGAGGAGATGAGAAGCCGGCGCGCTTATTTTTTGCTCTCGGCGCCCGTCTCGCCGGCGATTTTTCCCGCCATCAGAACTCGCAGCCTCTTGCCGAGCTGATCTTGAGGCGCGATCTGAAGAAGCTTATCCAGCTCCCGTAGAGCCTCGGCCCGCCGGCCGGAAAAGCCGTATTGGAATCCCAGCTCGAAGCGCAGCGCGGGATCTTCGGGATTTTCTTTGACGGCTTTTTCCAGTTCTTTCAATTGATCCTTGTAGTCCTGCGGCGCGCTGTACAGCTTCACGGCGTCGCTCGCTTCCGGCTGCCACTTTTCTTCGGCGAGCAGCATCAGCGCCTGCTCGGTCGCGCCGGCGGCCTCCCCGTACTCTCCGGCGGCGAACAGCGCTTGAGCCAGGCGCAAAAGCAGCGGGCCGCTGTTCGGTTCATCTACTATCGCGTGCCGCCAGTTGCGCACGGCGCCTTTGTAATCGCGGGCTCTGAACGCCGCCTCCGCCTGGCGCGCGAACGGGTAAGTCTCGACCGTTTTTGCCGCCGCCGTCTCGTCCGGCTTTGAAGACGCGGACGAAGCCTCATCCTCCTTATATAATGGTACGCCTTCGTCGCCTGGCGCCGGCGTGTATCTGGGCGGCCAAGGCCCGTAGATCGGGTAAGGGTAGTAACTGTAGAACGGACTGTAAGCGAAGTACGGCCAGAATGGATCGTAAAAAATAAAAATCGTGTGATGGTGATGGCGACGGCGAAGCGCGTCGCGCCAGGCGAGCCGCGATGGATTGGAGATGCCTCTCATGGCTCCGACGCCGGAGGAGAATGTCGGCGGCCCGAGCGGCGGCTGTCCCGGCCGCGCGACCGCGCGCGCACCCGACGGCTTCGTCAAGACGCGCTGAGCGCCCTGCGACGGGGAACGTTTCGTATTATCGGCGGCGGTCGAAGAGTTGAGAGAGGGCGCCGCGATTTTTCCGCCTTCGGCGCCGGCGGAGAGGGCCGACCGCGGCGCGACCATCAGAGCGACCGTCAGGACAATTACAGCTTCCGGATGACGCATGGAATCTGCAAACTCCCCTCGTCGGCGACGAGCAAACGAGCTTTCGATGTAAATTATTATGCTTCCACGCCGACGATTGCAACGGCGTCGCTAATGCACCGGCTCAAGGCCGGCGGCCCGCAGTCCCTCTTTCAACGCGCTCATCTCGTCGGGCGGCAGCGGGACGAGCGGCGACCTCAACGCCGGACTGGAGATTTTTCCCAGCAGCCATGCGCAGTACTTGTAGCGGATATGGAGATAGACGTAGGGATCGCAATACACGCGGCGAAAAATCGGAAAAATCTGATCGTGCAATTCTTTCGCGCGCTTCAGGTCTCCGCGCGTCGCCGCGTCGAATAATTCCACGTCGTGCGCCGGGGAAAAATTCGCCGAGCCCGAGAGAGCGCCGTCCGGCATGAGCTGAAAGGCGTAGTAGAACGTCCGGCCGTTCGCCGGCAGCAGATAAATTTTCCGCGGCACCGTGCGCACGGCGCGCACTTCTTCTTCATACTGCGCGACATCGACGTTGGTCGCCATCTTGATCGCCTGGACTTGGGGAATTTCCCGGCAGATGCGCGCCAGCACCTCCGGCCGGTAGTAGAATGGATTGTTCGGCGAATACTGGAACAGCACGATCGGCAAATCCGGCACAGCTTCGGCGACGGCGCGGATCTGAGCGATGCCGAAGTCCGGATGGCGGTCCGCGTGCCAGGCGAACAGCGGCGGCGCGCAGAGCATCACGGCGTTGGCGCCGGCTTCCTTCGCCTCGATAACCTGCTCGATCAGCTCCCACGTCGGCAGCGCGTGAACGCCCGCGACGACGGGATAACCGGCTCCCAGCGCGCGCCGCGCTAATTTGACGACGTCCATTTTTTCTTTGCGCGTCAGCAGCTCGCCCTCCCCCGCGTGGCCGTTGCACACTATGCCGGCGACGCCGGCGCGTTTCAGCTCGATGAAGAGCCGCTCCAGCTCGTCCATGCGAATTTCTTTTCCGTCACGCTCGAACGGCGTGATATTGGCGCAGTAGATACCCTCGAACTTCATATTTCCCTCTCTTTTTTCTCGTCTCTTCGTTAAGTCGTCAGAAGCCGGACCGGTTCGAGTTCGTCACGATCGTGCAACAGTTAATAACCCTCTCCCTCCAGTGGAATCGGCTGCCTGCTCGGAGAGGCGTGCGCATCACTTCGTGGCTCGTGCTCGATTTTCTCCTCCCACGAGCACGAACACGAAACACGAGCACGATCTGCCTCATTCCGCGTCCGGCTGATTTTCCGGCGCGGCCTTGGCGAAAGCAGGCAGCGCCGAGCATGTTGCGTCGATCCGGACCAGCGTCGGATACGCAGACAGATCGCAGCCGAATCGTCTGGCGTTGGAGAACTGCGGCACGAGGCAGAGATCCGCCAGCGTCGGCGCGTCGCCGAAACAAAATTTGCCGCGCGTCGGCGCCGCCCGCACCATCTCTTCGAGCGCCGCGAAGCCGAGCGCGATCCAGTGCCCGGCCCAGCGGTTCGTTTCCGCGTCGCCGAGCTTGAACTCGCTTTTGAGATAATTCAGCACTCTGAGGTTTTGGATCGGATGGACCTCGCAGGCGATCGCCAGCGCCATCGCGCGCACGAGCGCGCGGTCCGCCGGCTCTTTCGGCAACAGCGGCGGGGCGGGATAACGCTCTTCGAGATACTCGATGATCGCCAACGACTGCGTGAGCACTCGCCCGCCGTCTTCCAGCGCCGGCACCAGCGCCTGCGGATTCTTTTCTTTGTAGCCGGGCGAAAACTGCTCGCCGCCGCCCCGGCGCAGATGGATCGGAATCTGCTCGCAGTCCAGGCCCTTCAAGTTGAGCGCGATGCGCACCCGGTACGACGCCGAGCTGCGAAAAAAAGTGTAGAGCTTCATCGTCACATCCTCCGGGAAACACAGTTTAACTCTCTTCCATCACACATCCAACATCTTTCGGGTCGAATATCACCGCGACCACGTCACCGCGCTGGAAGACGTTTTCCGGATGGGCGACGAGGGCGCGGATCGATTTGCCGGCGACTTCGACTTCGTAGGCGACCGAAGCGCCCTGGTAGGCCGAAGCGGCGACCTTGCCGCTGAGCCGGTTCCGCTCGGGAAAAGCGTCGCCGAGGGGCGCCAACTCGATCGCTTCGGGCCGGATGTACAACGTGATCTTTCCGGCCTTAGCCTCGTTCCGAACGGCCTTGATCGTGAACCCCTCGCCGGTTTGAACCTCCACGATTCCGCCGCCGGACTGTTTGATCGTCCCGAAAAATAAATTGGATTGGCCGACGAACTCGGCGACGAAGCGCGAGCGCGGCCGCTCGTAGATCTCGCGCGGGCTGCCTTCCTGGACGATTTTTCCGCCGTCCATCACCGCGATGCGCGTCGAGAGGGCGAGCGCCTCCTCCTGATCGTGCGTGACATAGACGGTCGTGATGCCGAGGTCGCGCTGGATTTTCAGCAGCTCGATGCGCATCTCGGCGCGGAGCTTGGCGTCGAGATTGCTGAGCGGCTCGTCGAGCAAGAGCGCTCGGGGCTGAACGACGAGCGTTCGCGCAAGCGCGACGCGCTGCTGCTGCCCGCCCGATAACTGCGACGGGCGGCGCTTCGCCGTAGCGGATAGGCCGACGCGCGCGAGCGCGTCGGCGACCCGGGGCGCGATCTCGGAGCGCGGAATTTTTCGCTCGCGCAGGCCGAAGGCGACGTTTTCGAACACCGTCATGTGCGGCCAGAGGGCGTAATTCTGAAACACCATGCCGACATCGCGCCGCCACGGCGGGACATCGTTCACGGCGCGCTCGTCGAAGAAGATCGTTCCCTCGTCGGGCGCGAGAAATCCTGCAATGATTCGTAACAGAGTGGTCTTGCCGCAGCCGCTCGGGCCGAGCAGCGGGTAAAATTCTCCGCTTTGTATATTGACGTCGACGCCGCGCGCCGCCCACAGCTCGCCGTACCTCTTGCCGATTTTTTCCAGCCGGACTTGAGCCGCCTGCATAACGATTTTCGATTTTAGATTTTGGATTTTGGATTGAATCCGGAATCTGAATCTGGCAATCCAAAATCGGCAATCCAAAATCCAAAATTTCCTCGCATCGTGATTTCGACCACCTACTAAATCCTTACAGGTTCAACGCGTCCAAGTTGGTAACTATACCCTAAACACGCTGCCGGCGCGTGCGCCGAAAATCCGGTGCGTCAGATAAGTTCCGATCCCGACCATGACGATCGCCGCGACGCCCAGCGCCGCGCCCGCGGCCCGTCCGAGCGGGCTTTGCATATAGATGTAAATGCCGTAAGAGATCGGCCCGTACTCGATGCGCGGCACGAGCATGATCGTCGATGAAAGCTCGACGCAGGAAGTGACGAAGGCGATCAGCCCGCCGGCGACGAGGCCGCCGCTGATGAGCGGCAGGGTTACGCGAATAAAAGTTCTGAGCCGGTTCGCGCCGAGATTCTGCGCCGATTCTTCCAGGCTCACGTGAACCTGCTGCAGCGCGGCGTAGCAGGCGCGGACGGTGTACGGCAACCGGCGCGCGGCATAGACGATGACGAGAACGAACCAGGTGGAAGTCAGCGGCTTGCCGGCGCCGGGAAAATCCCAGCCGTGAAAAACGCGGATGTAACCGACCGCGAGCACGACGCCGGGCACCGCCAGCGGCAGCGTGGCGAGCCCGTCGAGCAGACTTCTCCCCCACAAGCGGCTGCGCAAAAGCAGAAACGCGATCGCCGCGCCGAGAATCACGTCGAAGCCGGCGGCGAGCCCGGTGTAGAGCAGCGTGTTTTTGATGAAGTGCGGCACGCGGAAAAGAATCTCGGTGTAATTATCCAGAGTAAACTTTGTCGGGAGCACGGAATAGCTCCACACTTTCGACAACGAGAGCAGAAAAATTCCCGCGTGCGGCAGCAACGCCGCGGCGAGAGCCAGCGCGCTGAAGAGAAGGACGAAGAAGAGTTTCTTTCCAGCGATCCGCCGGCTCGCGTCCCTGCCGCCCTGGACCGTGGCATATTCCGCCAG